>JANXWE010000141.1 GCA_025351325.1 Fimbriiglobus sp. | reverse complement strand
GTTTCCACGAGCGACTTATACAACCGGCCCGTCGGCATGGTCGTCAGCACGCTGTTGAGCACTTCGCAAACCGCGTAGTCTTCGTGGGCCGCAGCGGGGATGTGGTAAACCACCCCGGCCGCACCGCTGTCGCCGACACGTCGCAGCGTGACGTTGCGCTCGCCGTCTTGGGCCGGTTCCTCGGTGTACGTCGGCGGGATCGGCTCTTTCGGCCGCACAATCGGGCCGAAGTGCTTGGCGATCAGGGCGAGTGCCTTGGACGGCTCGAATTGACCCGCCACGATCAGCATCGCGTTGTCGGGGCGGTAATATTTCTTGTAGAAGGCCTTCAAACTGTCGATGGGCACCTTCTCGATGTCGGTGCGGTTGCCGATGGTCGACTTGCCGTAGTTGTGCCATTCGAACGCGGCCGATTGCATCCGCTGGAACAAGATGGCGACGGGGCTGTTCTCGCCGCGCTCGAACTCGTTGCGGACGACCGTGAACTCGCTCATCAGGTCTTCACGCTTGACGAAGCTGTTCATCATCCGGTCGGCTTCGAGTTCGATGCCGAACTCCAAATTCTCGTCGCCGGCGGTCATCGTTTCAAAATAGTTGGTGCGGTCCACCGACGTGGTGCCGTTGAAGTTGGCACCGTGGTCGCGCAACGCCTTCGGCACGTCCGGGAACTTCGGGCACCCTTTGAAGACCATGTGTTCGAGCAGGTGGGCCATGCCCGTTTCGCCGTAACCTTCATGGCGACTGCCGACGAAGATGGTGCAATTGACGGTGACTTTCGGACTGGACGCATCGGGGAGCAGAATGACCTTCAGGCCGTTCTTCAGCACGTATTCGGTGAGGCCCTCGACGGTGCTGCCTTGGGTGATTCCTTCGGGCAATGTCAACTCCTTGGGGGCGGCGGGTTTCGGCTGACCGAACCCGGACGGAATGGCCAGCACGGCCGATAAGAGGCCTGCGATCAACAAACGGGACATGGTGGGAAACTCCTATCCGCCCAAAGGATATTCGCAGCGCGGGCGGCAAGGGTTATCGTCGGGAGGAAGGGGTCGGGATTCAAGGGGATGGGGGGATCGGTGTGGGGAGTTGGTGGAGTTTGGGAAAGTGGAGAGATTGGTGCTGGACAGGATCGTGTGACCAAGCGACGGTATCATTGAAGAAATTAGCCCCACGCCTTCCCGTTCGGCACCCGGCTTCCGCCGGGTGCCGAATTCATTTCCGTCCGACGCACTTCGGCTTGTTCCGGCGGGGCACTTCTCCGTAAGATGGATAGGCTTGCGGTTTCTCGAATTCGTGCGACAAGGTTCCATGCCACCGAAACTGAAGACCACCCCGGCCCCGTCGGCCCCCGCCGCGAATGCGATGAGTTTCGATCCGACCAATCCGCTGATCGTGCAGGCCGATCGGTCGATCCTCGTCGAAGTCGATAACCCCAAGTACGCCGAGGCCCGCGACGCGCTGGCCCCGTTCGCGGAGTTGGAAAAAAGCCCCGAGCACATCCACACCTACCGCGTCAGCAATCTCTCGCTGTGGAACGCCGCGGCGGCCGGGATGACGGCCCAGGAAATGGTCGACGTGCTCCAGCGCTTCACCAAGTTCCCGCTGCCGAGCAATCTGTCGGCCGACCTCACCGAGACGGTCAGCCGGTACGGCCGGGTGACTCTGGTACGGCTCGAAGACGGGGAGATGAAGCTCGTCTGCACCGACAAACCGTTGCTCGCCGAGCTGGCCCGGAACAAGAAGCTCAAAGACTACCTCGGCGAGAAGTTCGAGGACGGCTTCGGGGTCAACCCGCTGCACCGGGGGATCTTGAAGCAGTCGCTCATTCTCGTCGGTTATCCGGCCGAGGACTTGGCCGGCTACACCGAAGGCGCGGCCTTGCCGATTGCCCTGCGTGAAATTGCCACGTCCGGCGTGCCGTTCACCGTGCGGGATTACCAGCGCGAATCGGCCGACGTGTTCTACGCGGGTGGCGATGTCCGCGGCGGTTCGGGGGTGATCGTGCTGCCGTGCGGGGCCGGGAAAACCATCGTCGGCATCGTGGCGATGTCGCTGCTGCAAAAGAACACCTTGGTACTGACCACGAGCATCACGGCGGTGAAGCAGTGGGTGCGCGAGATTTTGGACAAGACCGACTTGACCCCGGAGCAGGTGAAAGAGTACACCGGCGAGATCAAAGAGATCGGCAACGTGACGGTGGCGACCTACCAGATCGTGACTTATCGCCCCGGCAAGAAACGCAAAAAAGCGAGTACCGTCGAAGAGGCCGACGAAGGCGATGACACCGGCATGCTGGCGGTGAGCGACGAAGAGGCTTACGCCACGGCCGCGTGGACGCCGATGCCGGACATCGAAGAGCCGGACGACGGAGTGAGTGCCGCGCCGAAGCTTTCGGACTACCCACACTTCGGCATCTTCGAGCAGCGCGATTGGGGGCTGATCATTTACGACGAAGTCCACCTTCTTCCGGCACCGGTCTTCCGGGTGACGGCGCAAATTCAGGCCCGTCGCCGGCTCGGGTTGACGGCCACGTTGATCCGTGAGGACGGTCGGGAAGGGGACGTGTTCACCCTCATCGGCCCGAAGAAATACGACGTGCCCTGGCGCGAACTGGAAACGAAAGGGTGGATCGCCTCGGCGAGCTGCACGGAAATCCGCGTGGCGCTGCCGGATGACAAGACCCGAATGGAATACGCCGTCGCCGATTGGCGGCACAAGTACCGCATCGCCTCGGAGAACGTCGGCAAAGACGAGGTCATCGCGGAACTACTCGAGCAGTACAAGGATCAGCGGGTGCTCATCATCGGGCAGTACTTGGCGCAGTTGCGGAACATCGCCAAGCGCTTCGATCTGCCGCTGATCACCGGTTCGACACCGAGCAAAGACCGCGAGGATTTGTACGGGAAGTTCCGCACCGGCACCGTCCGGCACATGGTGCTGTCCAAGGTGGGGAACTTCGCCATCGACTTGCCCGATGCCAACGTGCTGATCCAAGTGAGCGGGACGTTCGGCAGCCGGCAGGAAGAAGCCCAGCGGCTCGGGCGGATCTTGCGACCGAAGAGCACCGGCGACGGCGACGCCCACTTCTTCACTCTGGTGACGCGCGACACCCGCGAACTCGATTTCGCCCACCACCGGCAGATGTTCCTCACCGAACAGGGCTACACCTACGACATCTTGGATGAACGCGAAGTACTTCAATCGTTGAAGAAAGCAGTAGCAGTGGTCAGTGGCTAGTGATCAGTGGCCAGAATGCATTTTTCGGACTATTCACTGCCCTTGGAGCAAGAATGTCGCAAGCAGTTCCGGCGCGGATGGCGGTCAAATTGCATCGGCGGGTGTGCCTCGTGCTCACCGAAGATGCGGTGCTGGCGGAGGAATTGCTCGCGCGCAAGAAGCTTGCGGGGGAGGTGCTCGGCCGGCTCTCGGAACGGGCTTTGCTCATCCGACCGGGCCGCATCGAGGCGGTTCTGGAAGAGCTGATCAAAATGGGCCACACACCGCAAGTGGTAGGAAAGTAACCTCCCCGTACAGTAGATGAATGCCCAACGAACCCGACGACTGGATGGAACGCGCCCGGCAGGCCCTGGACGGCTACTCGGAGACGCTGCGCCGGGCGGTGGCGGGGACGCTGCTCAAGCCGCGCAACCCCATCCCCATCGAAGAACTCACCGAACGCATTTTGGCCACGCTCGGCAATCCGCCGGTGGTGGATCGCCGCATCGCCGATCGAACGGCACCGGGGCGGGCACTTTTGGCGATTCTCGGCCAATCGCGCCAGCCTGTCTGGAAAGTCGGCCACTTGCTGACGATGCTCGCCGCGCTCGGGAGCACCGAGGGGTTCGCGCCGATTCAATCGCTGCTCGACGCCGGGTTGCTCTTCCCCGTGCGCGAGTTCGTCGGCAGTCCGTTGAACGGGTTCCAGCAGTGGCTCGGCCAAGAACCGTACCCGAATGCCGAGGTGTTCACGTTGCCCGGCGTGGCGGCCCGCGCCAAAGATGAGCCGCTCGGATTGCCGAACTTGGCGTCGCCCGAAGGCCCGTCGAAGTCGGACACGCCGCGCATCGCCGACGGGTTGGAATGGCCGCTCCGCTTGGCGGCCGTGGGGCAACTCGTCGCCGATGGGGCCATGCGCACCACGCAATTGCGGGCACTCTTCAAGCGCGATCTGCAACGGCTGCAAACGCACGAACTCCTTGCGGCCGCGCCGGCCGATCACTTGGTTGTGCTGCCCGATATCGGCGTGCTCACCTTGTTCTGGGCTTTGGGTGCGGAGCAACTCGCCATCATCGAAGGCGAATTGACGCTGCCGAAAGCCGCCCGGACGGCGACGAACCGCCCGCTGACGGACGAACTCGTCGTGCTCATCGCGGGACTGTCGAGCATCGAAGCGTGGGACCCGCTCCTCGGATACCGGTTGATCGAAGGTCAACTGTCCGCGGTGCCGTCCGCCGCGGTTTTGCTCCTGCTGTTGCTGGCCAAGGCCGAACCGGGTCAATGGTGCGAATCGGCACCGCTGGCGGCCTGGCTCTGGGAGCACCATCCCTCGTGGCAAAATGGTTTGAGTCCCGAAGCCCTGCAGCTCCGGGGTACACCCTGGGTCGAGAGCCTGCTATTCGGGGTCTTCTATCCCCTCGGGATTGTGGAAGTGGTCGAACGCGGTGGGCGCTTCATCCGGCTGTCGCCCTTCGGTCGGTCGCTGTTCACCGGTGGCCCGAAAGTTCCCGACGCGCCGGCTTTCCCGCAGACGCTCATGGTGCAGCCGAACGCCGAGATCATCGCCTACCGCCAGGGGCTGACCCCGACGTTGATCGGCCGGTTGAGCCGCTTCGCCCGCTGGAAAAGCCTCGGGCCGGCCTGCACCATGGAACTGACGGCCGAGCAGACCTACCGGGGCTTAGAATCCGGGCTGACACTCGCGGGGATGGTGCAGACGCTGAATCAACACAGCGTCCGGCCGGTGCATCCGGCGGTGATGGATCTGCTGCAGCGCTGGGCGAACAAACGCGAACGTATCACGGTCTATTCGTCAGCGACACTCGTGGAGTTCCTCTCCCCGGCCGATCTGGATGTCGCCATTTCCCGTGGCATGATTGCGGTGCGCATCACCGATCGGATCGGTTTGGGAGCCGATGGCGCCGACCCGGATTACAAGAACTTGCGTCTGATCGGCAACCGCGATTACGAAGCCAAGCCGACGAAGTGCATCGTGGTGGACGATGACGGTGTGACGCTGAACCTCGACGCGGGGCAGACTGACTTGCTACTGGAAGCGGAGATCGGTCGGCTCGCCGAACCGGTGCCCGCCGACGGCGGAATCGTCCGCCGATTCAAGCTGACTCCCGAAAGCTTGCGGCGGGCCGTACTGGGGGGTTGGAAACTCGACGACCTCGACACTTGGTTTTTCGCTCGCACCGGCGCTGCGATCCCGGCCGCCGGGCGGATGTTCCTCTCAGGGCCGGCGGTTCCGGCGTCTCTGGCGACGAAACGCCTCGTGTTGCAAGTGCCCAATGCCGAAATCGCCGACGGGTTGATGCAATGGCCGACTACGAAAGCCTGCATCGAAGACCGCCTCGGACCCACGGCGCTCGCCGTCGATGAGGCGAAGCTGGCTCCGCTGAAGGAAGTTTTAGAGTCGCTCGGCATCAAGGTCGAGTTCGCGTGACGGAGAACGGCAGATGGCCCATTGGCTCTTCAAACAAGAACCGGATGTCTATTCGTTTGCCGATCTCGTCGGCGACGGCGCGACCCTCTGGGACGGCATCACCAATGCCCTCGCCCTGAAGCATTTGCGGCTCTGCCAAGCGGGCGACACGGCGTTTTTCTACCACACCGGCAAAGAGAAGGCGATTGTCGGCATCCTCGAAATCACCGGGACAGCGTGCCCCGATCCAACCTTGGACGATGAAAAACTCGTGGTCGTGCCGGTGAAGGCGGTGCGGGCATTGGCTCATCCCGTTACGTTGGCGACGATCAAAGCCGACCCGTTGTTTAAGATGTGGGAATTGGTCCGGATGTCCCGGTTATCGGTGATGCCGTGCGGCGACGAGTTGTGGAATCGCGTGCTGGAGTTGGCGGGGGAAACTAAGAAGCCCCGGTGACCTCACCGGGGCTTGCAAACTGGGGCGGCCATCGCAGACAGCGGCCCGTCTGCGGCTATCAGGACAGCCGCCCAACCTGGCTACTAGCATGTTTCAAGACATCACCTCCTCTGTTCGGGTCACACCGCGGGATTCCCAGAACCAGTTAGGATTCCGTTGGCCAAATTGCCCGTCGTGGAGCGGGACCACGACATCCGCACCAACACTCTACGCGAGAGGCGAAACGGAAAGCAAGCAAATCGGCGAAAAAGTTTCCGAAGAAAGAGTTCGCGCGTTCTACGAGCGAACCAGTCCGGCCGGACATGCCTTTCCGCGGGTCACCCCATACGATGATCCAAACGAATCACAAAATCGCGTTTCGTGCGTTAGGAGTGTCGGGTGCTCCCAATTCCCGGTTCCGCTTTTGAAAGGAAACGTCCAATGCCAAGCTCACTGATCGTCGCCGTCCTGTTGGCTTTTGCTCCCGCCCAACCACCGGCGGCTGCCCCGGCTGGCAAGCTGGAAATCACCAACGTCCGCAACACCTACGGCGTACTCGGGCCGACCCGCACCAACAGCAAACTGCTGCCGGGAGACATTTTGTTCGTGTCGTACGACATCGACGGGATTTCCGTGGATGACGACGGCCGCGTGCATTATTCGATGGTCATGGAGGTGACCGACAAGGACGGCAAGGCGACGCTCAAGCAGGATCCGTTCGAGAAGATCGAACTCGTGCCGCTCGGTGGCAACCGAGTCGCCGCGCGTGCGTTTGTGACCCTTGGCGTCGATCACCCGGCCGGGGAATTCACCATGAAGGTGACGGTGACCGACCGCGCCGACAAGAATAAAGCGAGCCAGACCCTGGAACGTAAATTCGAAGTGCTCGCCCCGGATTTCGGCATCGTGGCCATTTACGGAAGTCTTGATGAACGCGGTCAAACAGCAGCTCCGACCACGGGCGTGGTGGGGCAGGCGATTTTCATCAACTATACGGCGGTGGGATTCAAACGCGACGCGGACAAGAAGCAGCCAAACTTGCATTTCGAAATGGTGACGCTCGATGAGAACGCCAAACCGCTGATGAAGAAGCCATTGTTCCATGATGGGATCGACCTTGATGAAAAGCTGCCGAACTACACTGTCCGATTTTTGCTGCCGATGACGCGTCCGGGCAAGTTCACGATCCGCTTGAGTTGCACCGATACCGTCACGAAGAAGACCGCCAGCGTCGATCTGCCGGTGCTGATCTTGGCCGGGGAAAAGTAACCGCTGTCTGGTGCTTGGGTTAGAATGTCATTGATCCACTTGCTATTTTCCACCCTTTGAGATTCGCCGCCATGAGCGCCTTGGACGACCGCATTGCCCAGTTCCGCAAGATGACTACCGACGATGCCGAGAACGAACTCGGGCACTTCCGGCTCGGCCAACTGTTCATGGAAGACAACCAGTTCGGCGAAGGGATCAAGTCGTTCGAGCGCACCCTCGAACTGTCGCCGCAATTTTCCAAAGTGTACCAACTCCTCGGCGAGTGCCACACGAAGCTCGGCGATACCGCCAAGGCCATCGAGGTGATGACGGCGGGTTACAAAGTTGCGGACGTACGCGGGGACAAAATGCCGCGCGACGCCATGGGCTTGGCTCTCGGCAAACTCGGCGCCCCGGTGCCGAATGCGGCCCCGCCGAGTGCCGCGGTGGACGACGGCCCCGACACCGGATTCCGGTGCCAGCGCCCCGGTTGCGGGCAGGGCAAACGGGCCATGCCATTGGCGGCTGCGCCCATCGACGGGGCGGACGGCTTGCGGATTATGGGTGAAATCTGCGCCGATTGCTGGAGCGGTTGGGTGAAGGATTACAGCATCAAAGTGGTGAACGAACTGCGGCTCGACCTGAGTTCGGAATTCGGCCAAGGCGAGTACGACAAGCACATGCGCGGTTACATGGGCTTCGATGAACCCAAGAGCTTGTAGCCATGCCCGAGTATCTCGTTCAATATGGCACCTCTGCATTCGTCGGCCGATTCGCCGCGACCGGCACCGATTTGTCGCGTGGGGATTCGGTGGTCGTGCGCTCGCAGCGCGGCTTGGAAATCGGCAGCGTCCTCTGCGAATCGCGGTCGATGTTGGCGTTCGATGTCGGTGGCGAACTCTTGCGACTGACGGCACCGGCCGATGACGATGCGGGTCAACATGCGGCCCAGTTGGCCTTTGAAATTTTGGATGCGGCGAACCTCACCGATCAAGCGGTGACGTTCCTCGATTGCGAAGTGACGCTCGACCGCCGCGGGGCGATCTTGCACGCGTTGCCGTGGGGTGAATGCCAACTGGATGACCATTTGGCGGGGTTGTCTGATCGTTTCCACCTCGCCGTGCGACTGCATGATGTGTCGCATGTGAAGCCGCCCATCGATCCCCCTGAACCGAAAACCACCTGCGAGAAACCGGGTTGCGGCACCGCCGAGGGTGGCTGCAGTTCGTGCAGTACCGGCGCTTGCGGCACCGGCTCTTCGTGCAGCAAAGGCAAAGTGAATACCGCGGCGGAACTGACCTCGTACTTCGCCGATCTCCGTGAGAAAATGGAAATCCAAGTGGCCGTGCGAACACCGTTGAATTGACTAATCCTTGGAGACGACCCCATGCGTTGGCTGGCCATCCCGTTTGTTCTCCTCGTGGTCGGCCCGCCGCTTTCGGCCGCCGACCTCGACGCGTCACTGCGAGTGATCAACGCCGTTGGCAAAGAAGGTACCGGCAACGCCGTAGCGACGAAAGCGTGGGCCGAGTTGGTGAAAGCCGGCCCGGATGCGCTCTTCCCGATCTTGAACGCCATCGCAGACGACAAGCCAACCAGTGCGAACTGGCTGCGCACCGCTGTGAATGCGATCGCCGAGAACCAGAGCGGCGCGGGTGGCAAATTCGACGCGACCAAACTGACGGAGTTTGTGAACGATACCAAGAAGAGCGCGACCAGCCGGACGATCACATTCGAACTGCTCCGGACGCAAGATCCGGTGGCCGCGAAGGCGCTGCTGCCGAAATTCCTCAACGATTCGAGCCTTGATTTGCGCCGTGCAGGGATTGCCGACGCACTTCCCAAAGAGCCGAAAGCGTCCGAAATCCCAATGCTGCAAACTCTCTTCGCCGCGGCACGAGACAAGGATCAGGTCGAAAGCATCGCCAAGGAACTCGAGAAATTGAAGGAGCCGGCCAACATCACCAAGCACTACGGCACCATCACGCAGTGGGCGTTGTCGGACGTGTTCGACAACACCGACGAACTCGGATTCCAGAAGGTGTACGCCCCGGAAACGTCGGCCGACCACAAAGGTTGGAAGCGCACGCAGAGCAGCGCGACGTACGGCACCATCGACTTGAATGTCGCCATCGAAAAGAAGATGCACACCGTGGCCTACGCGGCCGCCGACATCCTCGCCGACGCCGAGACGCCGGCGGAGATCCGCTTGGCCAGCCAGAATGCCATCAAAGTGTTCCTCAACGGCAAGGAAGTGTTCGGCCGCGAGGCATACCACCACGGCAACAAGATGGATCAGCACGTCGCCAAAGTGACTCTGGCCAAGGGCAAGAACACGATCTTGGTGAAGGCCTGCCAGAACGATCAACCGTACCAATGGACGCAAGTTTGGGGTTTTGCGGCCCGCATCTGCGACAGCACCGGCGGGGCCTTGAAGCTCCGGCAACTGGTCGATGACAAGCCCGTGTCACTCGGCGAACTCGCCCCCGATACGGCCAAGGAGAAAAAGTGATGCGTAGCCTGTTTTGCCTCGGCCTCCTCGGCTTCTTCACACCGTTGTCCGCCGCCGATTGGCCACAATTCAAAGGCCCCGGCGGCTCAGGGGTGTCGTCGGAGAAGGATCTGCCTACGAAGTTCACCGGCCAAGACGGGCTGCGTTGGAAGGTATCCCTTCCCGCCCGTGGCGTATCGTCGCCGGTCGTGTTCGGGAACAAGGTTTACGTGACGTGCAGCGGTGGCACCCGTGACGACCAGCTGCACCTGTTGGCATTCGATACGGCCACCGGCAAGAAACTGTGGCAGCGGCAAATCGCGTCCACCGGGAGCACCGCGGCGCACCCGAAAACATGTATGGCCGCGCCGACGCCGGTCGCCGATGAAACGGGCGTGTACGCCCTGTTCGCCACCGGCGATCTTTTGGCGTGCGATCACGACGGTGCCCTACTTTGGGTGCGGTCCCTCACCGGCGACTATCCGACTATCTCGAACCAAGTGGGCATGGCCTCGTCGCCGGTGTTGTACAAAGACAAGTTGATCGTGCCGATGGACAATGCGGGCGAATCGTTCCTCGCCGCCTTGGACACGAAGACCGGCCAGAACACGTGGAAGACGCCGCGCCCGCGCGACATCAATTGGGTGACGCCCATCATTCGGGAACTCAACAGCAGCGACGCGGAAGTGCTCTTTCAAGGTGCCAAAGAACTGGTGGCTTACAATGCTACCGACGGCAAGAAGAAGTGGGGCCACAAGGTCGGCAGTTCGTCGCCGACACCGACCTATGCCGAAGGACTGATCCTGAGCAGCAGCGACGGGCTGTCGCTGCTGAAACCGGGTGAAAACAAGTTGGAGGAACTGTGGAAGTCGCCGAAGTACCGCACCGGCTACTCCTCGGCACTTTTTTACGATGGCAAAATCTACGCGGCCATTCCCGCAACCGGTTCGGTGTATTGCGTCGATGCCAAGACGGGCAAAACCATTTGGGATGAGAAAGTGCCCGGCAAGGGCAAGCAGACGTTCTCGGCCTCGCCCATCGCCGGCGATGGCAAAATCTACGTGGTCACGGAGTCGGGCACACTGGCAGTCTTCATAGCCGGCGGTGACGCGGCGGAACTGCTCGCGACCAGCGAAGTGGGCGAAGAGTTGCTGGGTACCCCCGCGATTTCCGGAGGGGGTCTGTTCATCCGCAGCGACAAGAGTTTGCTCTGCGTCGGGGCGAAGGTGACAAAGTAAAGTCGGGATCGATCCCTGTCCGTCGCGGATCGGAAAGCGGCCCAAGTCATCCTCCGAGAGAAGCCGGAATTCTTCCAAGCGGGCTGGTCGGAGACGGAACTCGATTTGAAGAAAGCCAAGTTGGGCCTGGAGTCCGCCTTAGAAGCGGCCGGTGCAAAACTCTCGTTGGCATTCGACGAGCAGCGGAAGAAGTTGGTGGACGGCAAAGAAAGGAATCTGGAGTCAGCGAGGTCGGATCATGGTGTTCACTGACGACGATAAGCAGTGGGGCAAGGTGGTTCTCCACGTCAAGTCGGCCGACGCCCTCCCCGGAGAAAACGTGCACGCCAACGGTACCGTCATCAAAAACTCCTTGACCCGCATCAAATGACACCTCGTCCTCCTTCATGCTCCCGTTGGTGTCGGGCCTTTAGGCGGAGGTATTCGGGGTCCTCCCTCGCCGCCACGTATTCGGCGTAAAAGACCGCGGCCGCGGCGGCTTTTTCGGCATCGACGATGCGGGGCAGTTCGTCGCCGGTTCCCTTGTGGTACTTGCGTCCGCCCTTGTGGTTGGCGTACCGCCTCGCCCGCGTCCAGCCCATTTGCAGGAACTTGCGGGCCATGTCCGCGCCGGGGAAGTCTTCGGCTTTCAGGTAACCTTGGAACAGCTCGGCGATGGCGGCCGCCGACGCCGTCGCCTCGGCGACCGTTTTGAAGCGCCAGTACGGCAGGATCTCGGACTTGTACGGTTCGACCACCAGCACCCCCTGCTCGCCCCTGCCGATCCGGTAGAGGTCGGGCCGGCGGCGGAAGTCGATGGTTTTGAAATTCAAAGTGTAGTCGAACGCCGGCCGAGCCATCGGACGAACCTCGCACGTTGCGCGGGGGAAATCAGGAAACGTCGGGTGTGATCGACAGCGGGTACTCGGGGATGGCCAACCGCAGTTTGGGGATCGCCTGCAAGCGTCGCCAGCCGCGTGTCACGCGAATTTCCTCGGCCTGAACATACTCGACGGAGAGTGTCCGTTTGTCGAACGGCCCCTCGCAATGCACCGGCTTCCAACCATCCGCCACGATGTATTGCGCGAGCGCCGGGTTGCACACGACGTGCCGCTCGGGGTGCAAATGGAGCGACTTGAGCGGCACCTCATCCAGGATGTAACGCAGGTACAAATCGGAATCGACGACGGCTTCCACCATCTGCCCGCAGACCCCGCACGGGTAGCCTTCGTCGCACTTCGCCATGACTTCTCCCGTCCAAATTGTCGATAAGTGCTACAATATCAGTTGGTGACGCGGGCCGGGAAGAAAATGGGTGTACTCGATTCCTTTCGCTTGAACGGGCGAACTGCCATGGTCACCGGGGGAAGCCGGGGCCTCGGTCGGGCCATGGCCGGTGCGTTAGCCGAGGCCGGAGCCGATTTGATCCTCGTCGGTCGCGAACAAGCGCAACTGCTAGTCACTCAACGGGAGTTGCTCCGACTCGGCAACACGGTTGAAATTGTCGTCGCTGACGTGGCCACACCCGACGGGGCCGCGAATGCTTGCGACGAAGCGTTGGCACTCGGCCAGCCGATCGACATTCTGCTGAACAACGTCGGCGGGCGGCGGGAGGATGTGGCCACCGAAAATGTGACGGTCGAACAGTGGGCGGGCTACCTCGATTTGAATTTGACGAGTGCCCTCGTCTGCTGCCAGAAGCTCGGCAAGCCGATGCTCGACCGCGGGCGTGGCTCGATCGTCAACATCACCAGCATCGCCGGGCCGATTGCGATCCGGGGCATCGGTGGCCGGCACTACGAAACGGCCAAGGCCGCCCTGGCGGCACTCACGCGATCGTTGGCGGCCGATTGGGCCGGACGCGGTGTGAGGGTGAATGCGATTGCCCCGGGCGTGTTTGCGACGGGGCCGAATCAGAAATGGTTCGCCGAGAAACCCGAGTTCGAGCAGTCGTTTCTCGGGCACGTCCCGATGGAACGCTTCGGTGAACCGAGTGAGCTCGGCCCGGCGGCGGTGTTCTTGGCCAGCGATGCGAGCAGTTACGTGACCGGGGCCACCCTCGTGGTCGACGGCGGATTTACGTTGTGGTGAACGACAGGAGCGGGTGATGCGTCTTCCGATGGTGGCGATTGTGGGCCGGCCGAACGTCGGTAAATCGGCGCTGTTCAACATGCTGGCCGGGCGGCGGATCAGCATCGTCGAACCGACGGCCGGGGTGACGCGCGACCGCATCGCCACGACCGTGGGCGTCCGCGACCGCTTCTTCGAACTCGTCGACACGGGCGGCATGGGCATCGTCGACATCGACGACTTGACCGACGAAGTCGAACGGCAAATCCGCATCGCCATCGACGAGGCGACTGTCGTCATTTTCGTCGTCGATATTCGCAACGGCGTCGTGCCGCTCGATGAAATCGTGGCCCAGCGACTGCGCAGCGTCGCCAAGCCGATCATCTTCGTGGCCAACAAAGCGGACGAACCGAAGCTCGACATCAACGCCAGCGATCTGTTCCGCCTGGGCTATGGCGAACCGATCTGCGTGAGCGCCAACGCCAAGCGCGGCGAAGAAGATTTGCTCTTCGCCATCCACGAAAATCTGCCGGATGAGACACCGACCGAAGCCCCGAAGAACGCCGAATTGAAGCTGGCCATCGTCGGCCGCCGCAACGTCGGCAAGAGCACGTTCATCAACTGCTTGGCCCAAGAAGACCGGGTGATCGTGTCCGAAGTGGCCGGGACCACACGGGACAGTATCGACGTCCGCTTCGAGCGCGACGGCAAGGTGCTGTTGGCCATCGACACCGCCGGCGTGCGCAAGAAGCGAAGCTTGGCGACCGACATCGAATACTACAGTATGCACCGGGCCGAGCGATCGATTCGCCGGGCCGACATCGTGCTCCACTTCTTCGACCCGCGCTGGAAGATCAGCCGGGTGGACAAGCAGTTGGCCGAGTACATTTTGATCCACCACAAGCCGGCGATTTTCGTCGTGAACAAGTGGGATCTGGCGCGGGATAAGATCGCCACCGAGAAGTGGACGCAGTACTTGCGCAAAGTCTTCTCGATGCTCGATTACGTGCCGATCGCGTACATCACCGCGAAGAACGGCAAGAACGTGACGCGGTTGCTCAACCTCGCCACGCAGCTTTACAAGCAAGCAGGCCGGCGGGCCAAGACGGGCGAACTGAACCGCGTGATCCATCAAGCGATGATCGCCAGCAACCCGCCCGTCCGTGGCAACCGCATCCCGAAGGTCTACTACGTCACGCAGGTCAGCGTCCACCCGCCGACCATCGTAATCGTGACGAACGAACCCGACCTGTTCGACGAACCGTACGTCCGCTACCTCACGAAGACGATCCGCGACAACTTCCAGTACACGGAGGTGCCGCTCAAGGTGATCTTCCGCACCAAGGGCGAGGCGTCGTCCTACGCCGTCCGTCGGCGGATGAAGGCCGAGGAGATGGGCGAAGATTATCCGGAAGTTTTGGAAGTGGTGGATGAACTGCGGCGCGGCGCCGCTGAGGAGTTGCCGGAAGATCTGGGCGACGCGCCGATGCCCTTCGACGAGCCGGACGACAACGAGGAGTTCGACCTGGCCGACCTGGAAAGCGACGACGATTCGTCCGGCCCTGCGACGCCGATGCTGCCGACGAAGAAGAAGACGGACAAGCCCGCGTTCGTGTACGAGCCGGAGAAGCAGAAGCGGAAGAAGCCACCGTCGGACACATGGAACGTGTAAAAAGGGGGGCGGCGATCATCGGCAAGATTTTTGCATAGTTGTGTCAACTCATGCTGGACGTGCCCGCAATTGGAGTGAGCCATGACCCAATCGACATTAGGTGAGTTGCTCGAAAAGAAAGCGGAAAGCTATCGGTCGGAGGCGGAGCGGAACCAAACCATCATCAATGATTGGGTGGAGGCGATCCGAAAACTCCATTTGGACATTCGCGGGTGGCTGGCGGCTTCCGATCCCAAAGGCATTCTGCAACTCGAAGTGAAAACCGCGGACATCGCCGAACCGAATGTGGGCCGGTACGAAGCGCCGCGAATGGATTTCCGGGCTTTCGGGAAATGGGTAGGACTCATACCCAAAGCACTCAAGACCATCAAATCGGCTCGCCCTCCACAGTCGACCGCACCCGTTCGCGCGACGGGTCGCGTCGATCTCACCGACGAGCTTATGCGGTATGTCTTCTACCGATTCACCGACGCGGACGGCGATTCGTGGTTCATCGAAGGCCCAACCGATGGACTTCACCCGTTGACCCGCGAGCGATTCGAAGATGCGCTCACGAGTTATTTCCGATGAAAACCCTCAGCGATGCGTGGGCCTGGTACGAGTCGGCTCATGACAACCTGCAGCGGATGCGGCGATTGGGGAGCCGACACTGGAATGATCCGAGCCTCGTCGGCGCGTCGATATGGGAGGACGAAAGGTTTAAGCAACTGGAAGCCGACGCGATTGTGAAGCAAGCGGATCTAGCGCTCGACTCACTCGGTGATTTGAGCGTCCTCTTCCTCTTTTCGGTTTTCGAAGCGGCAGTCCGCGATCATTTGGAAAGAATTCTAGAACCTCTAGCTGACAAGATCGACCATCCGATTTTGAAGTCCGCCGCCGACGACGCTTTGGAGGGCGTTCGACAAGGCAGTTTTGCGAACAGAATTTTGAAACCCTTGCAGGATCAGAATCGGATCACCTCCGAACTTTCCGACAAAGTGAAGCAAGTCCGCGATTACCGCAACTGGATTGCGCACGGTCGCCGAGTTCCCAAACCTTTGGACATCATCAATTTGACCGTAGACGAGGCTTACGACCGACTCAAAGATTTCCTCGATACGCTCGGCATCGCAGTGGAACCCGAGTTGGAAATCGGGCTGTAGGATACCTCTCAATCCGGAGAGGAGAATGGTTGCTCACATTACGGTTCATCAATGACCGTCACTGAGGCGGCCTTCGGCCCGTCGATGTCCGACGTATCCAACCGTCCGTCCGCGTGCAACTCGCGGAAGATCCGCACCGTCTCGCGGATGCCGGCTTCCAAGCTCGTCTTCGGCATCGGGCCTAAGTCCTTCTCGAGTGCGGCGTCGTCGAGGTCGTAGGCGATGGCGATTTGCAGCGTCCCCACCGTGACCAACTCCGCCGCTTCCGGCAACACGGCGACGAGCGCTTTCAGGAAGTCGGTCATCGGCACGACGGCGCCGCGCAGGTTGTAGCTCTTCGACCCCGAGTAGGGCCGCACGAGGCTGAGCACGAACGTCTTCGCCACGTCGTCCACGTATTGGAAATCCGTCCAGCCGCCGAAGTTGATGGCGTAGGGCCGGCCGAGCAGCGCGGCTTTGATCGCCTTGGTCGGCTCGCTGGTCATTCCCAGATCGCGGCCGACCCCGTAGACCGTCCAAGGCCGCAGGCCGACGCTGGAAATCGCGTGGTCTTGGAAGTAGATGCGGGCGTTGCCCTCGTTGCAACATTTGAAGACCCCGTAGTGGGTACTCGGCACCAGCGTCACATCGTCGGGCAGCGGGCCACTCGGGTAATTTTCCGGGCCACCGTAGACCGCCGCCGAACTGGCGTACACGATCCGTTCGATCTGCCCGCCGAGAGCTTTGGCCGCCTCGAACACGGCCAGTGTCCCCAACACGTTGACCTTGGCTCCGAGCAGCGGATCGAGCCGGCAAGTCGGCACTTGCAACCCGGCCAAGTGAATGATGTGCGTGATGGCGTGCGTTTTGAGTGCCAACGAGAGCGTCGACAAATCACAGACATCGCCGCAGACGAAGGTCACTTTCGACGATTCCGATTCCGGTAAAATGAGCTTCAAACGCCGGGCGTCTTCGCGCAAGTCGTAGACGAATACCTCGTCGCCGCGCACGAGCAGCGTGCGGATGATCCACGCCCCGATGAACCCGTAACCGCCGGTGATGAGGACGCGCATGGGGAGGGTTCCTGGGTCGTTGACCCAGGGTGCGCGAAGCGCGCCCCTGGGCTGTGGTATGTGACCCCCTTCGGGGTAAAGAATGCTATTCGCCGATGGGTGTGTCATCGCCTGCGGGTTCGATTTCAGTCCCAGTGCCATCGTCCACCACGGCGATCCGGGCCAACTTGGCGAGCGTGATGATCTTGTCGCCCTCTTTCGGGGTCATCACTTTCACACCCTGGGTGTTACGTCCGACGATGCGGATGTCGTCGACGTTCGTCCGGACGACCATCCCCTGAGCGGTGATGACCATGATCTCGTCGCCTTGTCGCACGGCCACAATACCAACGCAGGGGCCGTTCTTGGCGGTCACCTTCACGTCTTTCACGCCTTTGCCGCCACGCCGTTGCTTGCGGTAACGCATGCCCCCTTTTTCGGCGGTGCCTTCCTCGCCCTCGGCTTCGTCTTCGGTCTCCGTCGTCGGCGCATCCGCTTCGATGATTTCCGGAGCGTCCGATTCACCTTCGGGGGTGTACGCCTCATTGGCACCGAAGGGTGTCCGCTTGCCGAAGCCGTTCTCGCAGAGTGTCAGTAAGAAACCGTCCGGATCGGCGACCACCATGCCGACCAAACTGTCTTCCTTGGTTTTGTTCAGCTTGATCCCCCAAACGCCGGTGGCCCCGCGCCCCATCGCCCTCACGTCGGACTCGCCGAAGCGGATGGCCATGCCGGCCCGCGTGCTCAGCACCACTTCGTCGCCCGGCCGGGTGACGCACACCTGCATGAGGGCGTCGCCCTCTTCCAAATTGATGCCGATGATGCCCCCCTGACGCGGCCGGCTATATTCCATCAGGCTCGTTTTTTTGACGAGTCCTTGGCGAGTCGCCATGAGCAGGAACATGCCCGCTTCGAACTCGCGCACGGGGATCACACTGGCGATCTTTTCATCCGGTTTGAGCGACAGCACGTTGGCGATGGAACGTCCCGACGATGTCCGACTCGCTTCGGGAATCCGGTAGACTTTCAGCCAGTAGCACTGACCGCGATCGGTGAAACAGAGCAGGAACGATTTCGTCGTCGCGGTGAAGAAGTGCTCGATGAAGTCGTTGTCGCGCAGGTTGCCCTGCACGCCCTTGCCGCCGCGGCCTTGGCTGCGGTACGTTTCGATGGGCAGCCGCTTGATGAACCCCTCGTGCGAGAGCATGATCACGACCGGTTCGTCGGCGATCAAGTCTTCCATTTCGACGTCGCCACCGTCGTCGGTGATCTCGGTGCGGCGGTCGGTGCCGAAGCGGTCACGCATCAACTCGAGGTCGGCGCGGATCACGTCATTGACTCGGTCGTCGCTGCCCAGCAGGGCCTCGTAGCTGCGGATCTCGTCGCGGATCTGGTTGTACTCTTTGAGGATTTCATCCCGTTCCAGGTTGGCCAATTGGCCGAGCTGCATGCGCAGGATCGCCTCGGCTTGCAGTTCCGTCATCCGGTATTCGTTGCGGATGCCGATTTCGGCCTGCAAGATCCCGAAGGCGACTTCGCCGAGGGCCGACTTCATCAGGTCGATGGAGACGCCCATCCCCTGCAAGCGCACCTTGGCTTCGGCCCGCGACGACGATTGCCGGATGGTTTGGATGACCAAATCCAAGCTCGAGATGGCGATCAGTTGCCCTTCGAGGACGTGGCTGCGGCGCTTGGCTTCGCGGAGCAAGAAATTCGTCCGCCGGCGGATCACCACGATCCGGTGATCGAGGAACTTCTGCATCATCTGCTTGAGCGTCAAAAACTCCGGCCGGCCTTCCACCAGCGCGAGCATGGCGATGCTGACGGTCTTCTGCAACCGGCTGAATTGGTAGATCTGGTTGAGCACCAAGTGCGGGTCGGCCCCGCGTTTGAGTTCGACCACCAAGCGAACCGGTTCGCCGGTGCGGGCCGACGATTCGTCGCGGACGAAGCTCATCCCAGGAATCCGATCATCGCGGAGCAACTCGCCGAGTTCCGCCATCAAAGAGTTCCGCGTCACCTCGAACGGCACTTCCTTGATGATGATCGTCGGGATCTTTCCTTTGACTTCTTCGATGATCTCGGCCCGTGCCCGCAGCGTGATCCGACTGCGCTCGCCCAGGTAGGCTCGGTACAGACCCGCTTTGCCCATGACGATGCCTCCCGTCGGAAAGTCCGGCCCCGGCACGATTTCGAGCAGCTCCATCAAGCTGACGTCGGGGTTGTCGATCAGGCGAATCAGGCCGTTGCAAATCTCGCGCAGGTTGTGCGGCGGAATGTCGGTGGCCATACCGACGGCAATGCCGACGGCTCCGTTGACGAGTAAATTCGGGAACTTGCTCGGCAGCACCAGCGGCTCGCGGTACTTGCCGTCGTAGTTGTCGATGAAATCGACCGTGTCATTTTCCAAGTCGGCGAGCATCTCGGCGGCGGGCTGCGTCAAGCGGGCTTCGGTGTAACGGTGGGCGGCGGGCGGAAGCCCGGCGATTGAACCGAAGTTCCCCTGCCCGTGGATCAACTTCTGCCGCATCACCCAGTCTTGGGCCATGCGCACGAGCGTGTCGTAGATGCTGGCGTCGCCGTGCGGGTGGTACCGCTTCATCGTTTCGCCGATGATACCGGCACATTTACTCGTCGCGGACGTCGGCCCCAAACCGAGGTCGTTCATGGCGACGAGAATGCGACGCTGCGACGGTTTCAAGCCGTCGCGCACGTCCGGGAGTGCCCGGCTGACGATGACCGATTGGGCGTAGGTGAGGTAGCTGTCCCGGAGTTCGTCGACGATGTCAAGTGGGTCGATCGGAAGATCGGGGAGCACCGGTGGCGGATCGTTGGAATTCGGCGGGGTCGAAGAGGATTTGGCCAAACCAGACTCCTAACGCAGAACCGAGACTTTGAACGGTAACGACGTGGCGAGTTCGAAAAGCAACCGGATACCGGGAAACGAGTTACAATCGTTCCTGTGCAGGTCGTTTTGAACACTCACTCACCAATTATTTTATGAAATGGGCCGGATTGGGGCCATGTTGGTTATTCGACAATCGGAACCATTTTCACCGCGGTGCCGTCAGATTGAGATAGGATGAGCCTATCGCCTGCTTCACCTCATTGGGATTTGCAATGAATCGTTTCACGCTGGCCCTTTTGACGGTGATCGTCGGGGCGTCGGTCGCCGCCGCCGAACCCGTCAAAGACACGGCGACGGCCTCGTTCACCCGCACCAAGAAACTCAAAGGCAAACTGACCCTGGATGCCAAGAATGAACCGATTGGCG
This sequence comes from Fimbriiglobus sp., assembly GCA_025351325.1. Taxonomy (GTDB): domain Bacteria; phylum Planctomycetota; class Planctomycetia; order Gemmatales; family Gemmataceae; genus JALHQU01. The sequence goes on along the minus strand of JANXWE010000141.1, from coordinate 41,347 downwards.
ACACGCTGAAGGAGATTTCGAGTCAGCTCGAGGATCAAAAGCTCGGCGCACTCAGCGTGACATTCGATGTGGGCGTTTCCAAAAACACCAAGACGACATTCTCTTGCAAAGAATTGCCGGCGGACGAAGCCTTGGACGGGCTGCTGAAAACGCTCGATTTGGGTTATGTCGTCATTTCCAAAGACAAAGACCGCTACGACGGTTGGCTGAAATTGATGAAGGGGACGAGCCGCGGCTACGAAACCGGGGCAGAACCGAAAGGGGAACCAACGACTGAGCCAAAACCGGTTGTCAAAACCGAACCGAAGCCCCCGGTGAAGCCCGAGCCGAAGCCGGTGCCGATCGAGGACAAAGCGACCGAGCAGGAGGAAAAAGCGGCCGCGGCGCGTTTGACCACCGCGAAGGAACTCCTGGAAAAAGGCAAAGACACCGAGGCCAAACCGCTCCTGAAATATTTGGTGAAATACTGTGCCAACACGAAGGCCGCAGTCGAAGCCAAAGAGTTGCTGGGTAAAATGAATTAGCCCCCGCTATTGATCGGATTCGGCTGTCGGCGGGGGGCTGGCATGCCGATGGTTCCGCTGCCGTGGAGGGCTCGATTTCGCCCCGATTCTTTCGAACGATACAAAGCTTCGTCCGCTTCGCGGACGAGGCTTTGTACGTCCGGTGTGCTTCTCGAAACCGTGGCGGCCCCAATACTGATCGTCACCGCACGATTTTGCCAGTGCCGACTGGCAATCGCCTGGCGACACCGTTCAGCCACAACCATCACCCCGTCACTATCCGTGTCAGGCAAGATCACGACGAATTCTTCGCCACCGTACCGGGCGAGGAAATCGGTGGTGCGGACGGTGGATTGAAGCGATTGTGCCACGGATCGCAAAATGTCATCCCCGACCAAGTGCCCGAACGAGTCGTTGAATTGTTTGAAGTGATCGATGTCGATCAACAGAATCGACAGTTCGGAATGCTGCGCAAGGCACCGGTCAAACGTCTCCGCGAGTGCGTCGTCGAATGCCGCCCGATTCTGCACGCCCGTCAGCTTGTCTGTGACCGAGAGAAGCTGGAGTTGGAAGTTGGCCCGCTCGAGTTCCAACTGATAACCGAGTAGGCAATCCTCGTACTTCATCTGTTCGCCGACATCGTGGACGACGACGCTGAGCACCGGCTCGCCGGCGTGCGGCACCGCACTGGCGCTCAAATCGACATCGAGAATGGTACCCGATTTGTGCTTGTATTTGCGGCGCCCGACGGCGTACCGATGCTCCGACTTCGCGGCCCGTTCCATACTGGCATCGACGCTGGCCCGGTCGTGGTCGACCAAGTCGTACATCGTCAATTCGGCGAACTCTTCGGCGCTGTAACCGAACAACCGCAAACAGGCACCGTTCGCCTCCAAGAGGCGCTTGGATTTCAGCGACACCAAAAACACTCCTTCCGAGAGTCGCTCGACGAGGTTGCGGAACTTCACTTCGCTCTCGCGCAGCGCCAGTTCCGCCTTCTTTTCCGCAGTGACATCGACGGCCATTCCGGCGAGAAACCGTTGGCCGGACGCCTCCGTCAGCGGGAACTTGTACGACTGCCAATGGGAAACGGAACCGTCCGGTGTCGGCACCGTTTCCAGAAGTTTCACCATCTGCCCATCCGCCAGAACCCGGCGGTCGATTTCTCGGAGTGGCCGACCGATTTCGTCCCCCCAAAGCTCGATGTCGGTCTTGCCGAGCCAAGCGGATTCGGATACGCCGAACTTCTGCGCCAACGGCTCGTTGACGTAAACGAATCGCCCCTCCGCATCTTTCATAAAAGCCACAGCCGGGCTGTTGTCCATGAAGGTACGGAACCGCTCCTCGCTGGTTTTCAGAGCCATTTCCATCCGCTTGCGATCCGTGACGTCCCGTCCTTCGGGGACGAGCAGAACGACGCGGCCATTCTCGTCGCAAATCGGGGAAATGGAAAAATCGATGGTCGCCACCGACCCGTCCGCCAGCGGATGCTCGGCCTCGAACCGGATGAGTTCCCCGGCGGCCGCACGGCGGATTCCGTCCCGCAATTCGAGTTGGAGCGAGGGGTTGTGCGCCCACCAGATCGCGTCCCAAAACGGCCGCCCAATCACGTCGGCGGCATCGACACCGGCCGAGACCAACGATGTCCGGTTGGCCTCCAGCAAGGTGCCGTCTGTGTCGAGGAGTCCCGTGTATTGAATGGTCGAATCGAAAATCGCTCGAAATCGGCGTTCGCTGATCCGCAATTCGGCGTCGACGCGGCTCCGCTCGGACAGTTGGATCGCCAATTCATCCACTTGGCGGCGCAACAGCAACTGGGCGACCACCTGCCGGGCGAGGATCTCCAATGCGTCGATTTGAACGGGTGTCAGTTGCCGGGGCACGCGGTCGATGGCACACAGCGTGCCCAGGTTGAAACCGTCCGGCGTCGTCAGGGGGCAGCCCGCGTAAAATCGGATGTTCGGTTCGCCGGTCACGAGGGCATTGTCTCGGAACCGATCATCGGTTGCGGTGTCGGGCACAACGAACAAAGTGTCGCCAAGGATGGCATGAGCGCAGAAGGCCAAGTCGCGGTGCGTTTCTGCGGCCTCGATCCCGAACTTCGATTTGAACCATTGCCGATCATGGTCGATCAAGCTCACCAGCGCAATCGGAACATCGCAAATGGTCGCCACGAGCCGGGTGATGTCGTCGAACTGCTTCTCGGGAGGCGTGTCGAGCACATTCAGTCGATGGAGAGCTGCCAACCTTCCAACTTCGGTAGGGGCCATAAGAGCAGGCATCGAGTCCACCAATTCAGAATCGACAAGAATGAATACTCAAACCCTAGTCCACGTTTGAGGCCTTGTAAGGCATGAAGCCGTTTTCCAGTAAACCTCTGTGAACATAGAATGTCTCAGACTGTCAATTTTGCGGCCCACCCCGAATCGAGTGCAGACCATGACTGTTCCGGATCAAGAAAAGACGGGCCTGGGGAATTACTTCATCGCCAATTATCCGCCGTTCTCGTTCTGGTCGGGTTCCGAACTGCCCGCCGCCACGGCCGCGTTGAACAGCCCGCCGAAGCCGGGCACCCCCCTGGGTCTTTACCTCCACATTCCGTTCTGCCGCAAACGCTGCAAGTTCTGCTACTTCCGGGTCTACACCGATAAGAACGCCAAAGACGTCAGCGTCTACCTGAATGCGATCCTCAAAGAAGTGGAACTGCTCGCCGCCACGCCGTGCGTCGGTGGCCGTTCCCTCGACTACATCTACTTCGGCGGTGGCACCCCGTCGTACTTGAGCGCCGATCAGCTGAAATCGCTGATGACCCGACTGAAGGAGATCATGCCGTGGGACAAGGCCCGCGAGGTCGCCTTCGAGTGCGAACCGGGTACGCTCCAGCGCCACAAACTCGAAGCGCTTAAAGAAATGGGCGTCACCCGCCTCAGCCTCGGCGTCGAGAACTTCAACCCGGAAATTCTGCAGTACAACGGCCGGGCGCACCTCGAGGACGAGGTCTACCGGGCTTACGGGTGGGCCCGCGAGATCGGCTTCGAGCAGATCAACATCGACCTGATCGCGGGAATGGTCGGCGAAAGCTGGGACAACTGGAAGTCGTGCATCGCCAAGACGCTCGTGATGTCACCTGAGAGTGTGACCATCTACCAGATGGAACTCCCATACAACACGACCTTCTCGAAAGAATTGAAGATGGCCGGCGACAACCACACCCCGGAAATGGTCATCGCCGACTGGCCGACGAAACGGGCTTGGGTGGCCTACGCGTTCGACGAATTCGTTAAGGCGGGCTACGAGATTTCGAGTGCCTACACGGTGGTGAAGAACAAACAGAAGACCCAGTTCGTCTACCGCGATGCCCTCTGGACGGGGGCAGACATGTTCGGCACCGGGGTCGCGTCGTTCGGGCACATCAACGGCGTCCACATTCAAAACGTCGACACGTGGGAAGCGTACATTGCCAAACTCGACGCCGGTGAAATCCCGATCGGGCGAGCGCTGCCGGTGAATGAGCGGGCCCAGTTGATCCGCGAGATGATCCTGCAATTGAAGACGGGCCACCTCGAACGCCAGTACTTCCAGTCGAAGTTCGCGGTGAACATCACCGACGAGTTCCGCACCGGTTATGCGAAGCTCGAAGCCGATGGCTTGCTCAAAGTGACCCCGCATGGGGTCGATGTCACACCGTCGGGACTGCTCCAAATTGATCGGCACCTGCCGACATTCTTCGACCCGGAGCATATTTCGTCGCGGTACACCTGATCATTTCTTGGCCGCCGGTGGAAGGATCATCTTGAACGGTTGATTCTTCTTGTCCAAGTTGCGATTCAAATCGACCGGTTCTAAGTTGACCTTGGCTCCGGTTTCGGGAACGTCCACTTGGGCCGACCAGAGGATCGCATTCACCACCGTACGGCGGAAGTTCTCGTCGCCCCAATTGCTGTGCTGATGGCCGCCGGTGAAGCCGAAGGCGCGACCTTTGTCGGGCCGTTCGTACGCCCAGGCCATCGTTTCGACCCGGCCCGGATGCTTTTTCGCGTCCGCAGTACCGCGGCTACTATCCGGCGGGAGTGCTTGCAAAATCGGCGTGACCCCTTTGGCGTCTTTGACCTCGGCGGCGTCGCCGATCCAGTGCATGTTGAAGTACCATTCGTCGCGGATTTCAAACGGCTTCACCCCGTGTGTGATCGGATGCTTCGGCAAGGTGCGAATGTTGGCATCCCAATGCGGGTTCGTGCTGATCCGCGGATCGTAGTAGCCCCCCATCCATGCCACCACCGTTTCGCCATGCTTCGGCTCGTAATCGACCGCGAAATGCAGATTCACCCAACCGGTGCCCCGATCCATCGATTTTTGCAGCAACTTCAGCCGATCCTTTTTGACCACAGGGTGCCCCTCACGACCGTCCATGTAGAACACCAATGTGGCGGCACCGTCGAATACTTTCTCATCCTTGGGCCACCCATCCCGAACCATGACGGGCCAGACTCCCGGTGTCTGCTTGAGCAGATTCATCAAGATCGCCGTCCCGGCGAAAAACTCATGATCACCCGGCCCGTGACTTTTTGCGCCGGCCACGAGCACGATTTTCTTCCCTTTGAAATCGGCCGGCGGTTCGACTTCCAACGGCACCTTCGATTGGTCGTACGGGTCGAAGCCGAGGGTTTGAATTTGCTCCGGGGTAGCCGCGTTCTTGACCGGTTCCGCCGCGAAGCTGGACTGGAACGACATGAGAAGCACAACCAGGGACGTTCGCCAAAGCATGAGAAAGGTTCCGGGTAAGGAGGAGTGGTTGCAGGCGGTATACAAGCTGAATAGGAACACGCCCCGCCCCCGGCCGCAAGCGGATTTTCCATGGCACTTCTCGCAGCACTTTTGCAAACTAAGCCCGAGAAGAATTTCCCGAGGTTGCATTCCTTGACTCCGCCCCAGACTTTGGCCGACCTCGACCGACTCTTGCCCGAGGGTCGGGAACGCTCCGACTTGATTCCCGTACTACCAGACGAAATCCCCGAGCCGTACCGGCAACTGCTGGTGCACACCCACCACATGACGGTGACGGTGGAGGGGTTTTACGGCCAAGCGGTGAATGTGACCGTGCTCGACCGTGTTCGGAGCGAGATGACGTACGGCCGCAAAATTTTGTTGTCGCTCAAAGAGAGCGGCGAGGTGGTGCAGTTCGGGATCATCGAAGTGAACTTGGCCGCACTTTCGGACACCGTGAAAGAAGAAATCGTTGGCGAAAAGACACCACTCGGCCGCGTGCTCATCCAAAATAATGTCTTGCGGTCGATCTCCCCCTTGCAGTTCTACCGGGTATGCCCTTGGCCGCAACTGTGCGAGTGGTTCGGGTTGGAATCACCACGGGTGACCTACGGCCGGCTGGGGATCATCTACGCGGGAGACCACCCGGCCATCGAAGTGCTGGAAATCTTGGCTCCGATCGGGTGAAAACGGATCAGCCCTGCAAAAACAGATCGTCCGGACTGCTCAAGTAAACCAGTGCTCCTGTATCAGTCCATTGTTCAAGGTGTTCGCTGTCGGCCTCGGCACGTTGGTAATCCCCGGCCCGCATCCGCGTTTGGCCGACAATGATGGTTCCTTCGAGAACCACGCACTCTTCCACCCCAGGATGGGTATGCGCCGGCAAACGGGCCCCCGGAGCGAGCCGCAATAGGCAGGTCACACGATTATGTTCGTGATCTCGGCTCAGCAACTGGTAGGTGATTCCTGCAACCGGTGTCGGACGGAAACTCGCGTTGTCCGCAAATCGGAACACAAACCCCTTCGGCGTGGCGATCCGTTCCAAAATTCCGGCTTTCAACTGGGCTGGCGGCTCTACCGATGCGATTCCTGCGGTCAGTTCCAGTAATGCTCCTTCGAGTTCCGTAGTGGCCAACGATTCTGGAGATCCGTCCGTCGTTAGTAACAATTCCCACTCCGCCAATTCGCATGCCGTCATGGAGCCGGCCACATATTGGGCGGCTTGCTGATTCAACAGGTCTGAATTTGAAGTTGTCATGAATTCACCGAGTCCGATTCTTTTTCGCGGAAGCGCTCCCGCAACCGCATCATTCCCAGCCGAATTCGCGTTTTCACGGTGCCGAGGGGTAACTGCATCGACTTGGCGATCTGCTCATGGGTGAAACCTTCAAAAAACGCTAGGCCAATCAATTCGCGCTGCTCCTTGGGTAATTCGGCCAACCCGGCGTGCAACGCCGTGGCCGCTTCGTCGTGCAGCAGTGCGGCACTCGGTTCGATTGATGTGGCGGCCTCGGGAATCGCCGTCGTCGAGGTGGTCGGCCTCTTCCGCAAGCGGTCGAGTGCCCGCGACCGTGCCAGCATTAAAATCCACCCTTCCGGCACCGACCGAACCGGGTCGAATCGACCCGCCTGATTCCAAACTTGAATAAACGCCTCTTGGAGTACGTCGTCGGCGTCGGTTCGGTTTCGCAAAAGTTTCAACAAAAGTCCGTACACCCGCGCGGCGAACCGATCATAGAACTCGGCGAATGCCTCCGGATCGCGTGCGGACGCGATCTTTTGCAGCAGTTCAGCATCCGAAATTCGCATGGCCAACCCTAAAGCGAACTTGTTGGAGTTAGTTTAGGGGCTGCCGCGAATGCCGACATCATTCCGCCGAAAACGTCAGGGCATCGTGGCTCAAATCGTAGTCGACCGTCACCGTGCAGCCGTCCGGGATTTCCCCTTGGAGCAACCGCTTGGCCAAGGCGGTCTCCACTTCTTTTTGCAGCACGCGCTTGAGTGGCCGGGCACCGTAGCTCGGCTCGTAACCGATGTGGACGATCTGTTTCTTCGCCGCGTCGGTCAGCAACAGCAGAATCTTCCGCTCGGCCAAGCGCTCGCGGATGCGGTTCAGTTGAATCTCGACGATCTTCATCAAGTCCGACTCCTTGAGCGCGTGGAAGACGATGGTTTCGTCGACACGGTTGAGGAACTCGGGGCGGAAGAACTTTCGCATCTCGCCCATCACGGCGTCTTTCATGCGGTCGTACACTTCGCCGATGTGCGACCCTTTGAACTGCAAGATCGTCTGGCTACCGATGTTCGAGGTCATGATCACAATGGTGTTTTTGAAGTCGACCGTGCGGCCTTGGCTGTCGGTCAAGCGGCCGTCGTCGAGCACTTGCAGTAGTACGTTGAAGACGTCCGCGTGGGCCTTCTCGACTTCGTCGAAGAGGATCACGCAGTACGGCCGACGGCGGACGGTTTCGGTAAGTTGGCCCCCGTCGTCGTAGCCGATGTATCCGGGCGGCGCCCCGACGAGCCGCGAGACGGTGTGCTTCTCTTGGTACTCGCTCATATCGAGTCGCACCATCGCCTTGTCGTCGTCGAAGAGGAACTCGGCGAGGGCGCGGGCGAGTTCGGTTTTGCCCACGCCAGTCGGCCCGAGGAAGATGAACGACCCGATGGGACGGTTCGGGTCGTTCATCCCCGAGCGCGCCCGCACCACCGCGTCGGCCACGGCTTCCACCGCTTCGTCTTGGCCGATCACTCTCTTGTGAAGTTCATCGCCCAAGTGCAGCAGTTTCTCCGTTTCCCCCGCCATCAAGCGTTGCACCGGCACGCCCGTCCAACGGCTGACGATGGCTGCGATGTCTTCTTCGCCGACCTCTTCTTTGAGCAAACGCGGGGCGGTGTTCGCATCGGTCGCTTGCTCCAGGGCCGCCAGTTGCCGTTGGAGTTCGGGCAGTTCGCTGTGCTGCAACTCGGCCGCCCGGCTGAAGTCGGAGTCGCGCATCGCTCGTTCGAGTTGCTGTTTCGTATCGTCGATCTGCACCCGCATATCACGGAGTTTCTGCACCCCACCTTTCTCCGCCTGCCAGCGTGCTTTGAGCGCATCGGCTTCGGACTTCGAGTTGGCCAACTCCTCTTCGAGCTTCGCCAACCGCTCCTTCGAAACGCGGTCGGTCTCCTTGCGCATCGCCTCGCGTTCGATTTCGAGCTGCATCACCCGGCGCGAAATCTCGTCGAGTTCCGTCGGCATGGAATCGATTTCAGTACGCAGTTTCGCGGCCGACTCGTCCATCAAGTCGATGGCTTTGTCCGGGAGGAAACGATCCGCGATGTAGCGGTTCGACAGCACTGCTGCTGCGACGAGGGCCGCATCTTTGATGCGGACGCCATGATGGACTTCGTACTTTTCCTTCAGCCCGCGCAAGATGGAAATCGTGTCCTCGACGCTCGGCTGATCGATGGTCACCGGCTGGAAGCGCCGTTCAAACGCCGGGTCTTTCTCGATGTGCTGGCGGTACTCGTCGAGAGTCGTCGCCCCGATGCAGTGAAGCTCACCGCGAGCCAGCATCGGCTTGAGCAGGTTCCCCGCGTCCATCGCCCCGTCGCTCTTGCCCGCTCCGACGACGGTGTGCAGCTCGTCGATGAACAAGATGATCCGACCTTCGGACTCGGTCACTTCCTTCAGCACGGCTTTCAATCGTTCCTCGAACTCGCCGCGGAACTTGGCCCCAGCGATCAGTGCCCCCATGTCGAGCGCGACGAGCTTGCGGTTCTTCAAACCTTCGGGGACATCGCCACGCATGATCCGCTGGGCCAACCCTTCGACGACCGCCGTCTTGCCGACGCCCGGCTCGCCGATGAGCACGGGGTTGTTCTTGGTGCGGCGGCTCAAAATTTGCACCACACGGCGGATCTCTTCGTCTCGGCCAATCACCGGGTCGAGCTTCCCTTGGCGGGCCATCTCGGTGAGGTCACGACCATACTTTTCCAGCGATTGATAGGTCTCCTCCGGATTCTGTGAAGTCACGCGCTGTTTGCCCCGGACTTCCCCGAGCACGCGCAGCAACTGTTCCCGACTGGCCCCGGCATCTCGCAAGGCTTGCCCGGCCGCATCACGGTCGGCGGCGAGGGCGAGCAGCAGATGTTCGACCGATAAGAATTCGTCTTTGAGTTTCTTCGCTTCGTCTTCCGCGACGGCGAGTACCTTGTTGAAGCGTGAACTCGCCGATTGCGAGACACCCTGCCCCGTCACCTTCGGCACTCGCTCCAGCAGACGTTGAACTTGGATCGTGAGCGCGTCCGCGGCGACGCCGAGTTTGTTGAGCAACGCCAACGTCAACCCCTTGGGTTGGTCGAGCAGAGCGAGCAGCAGGTGCTCGGCATCGATCTGCTGGTGGTCGAATTTGGCCGCGAGCTTCTGCGAATCGGCGAGCGCTTCGCGTGCTCGTTCGGTGAATCGATTGGCATCCATGGATCGGCCTTCGAAATGGGAGTGGTGTCTGTCGCATTTTACGCAATCGAGAACGCAAACCCCATGCCGCTGGAAATGGGCTACAATTCCGACAGTGGGCGCCGATTTAGGCAACATCGCCTGCCAGAATGACACGACCGAAGACCTACCATGACGAACTACACCACCGCGGTCGAAACGCTTCTCGAAAAGGCCGAGGAGTTCAAAGAAGGCGTGGCCAAAGTCGCCATGCTCGAGGAAGCGGCCCGCATCGCGGATAGCCACCAAGATGTAAAACTCGGCTACAAGGCCCGCAAGAAGCTGCTGCCGGCCTGCTTGGATGCCGGTCTCCCGGACTTGATGCTCGTGGCGTACAGTTGGTGCTTGGGACAGTGCGACCGCGACCCAAGCCACTTCAACGTCGACGATATCCTTTGGGAATACCGCTGGGTAATCAGCGAGATGCCGACATTCCCCCAAATCACCCGTGCCCAAATTGAAGAAGCTCTCGACGATGTCACCCGACGCTATCTGGCGGCGGGAAGTACCTTGCGGGCGATCCATTTGCTCCGCATCAACGTCTGCATTTCGCTCAAAGACAAACCGGCAGCGGCGGTGGCATTGGAACGTTGGAAGCAGACCGCACGGGATCGCTTCTCGGACGACATCGAAACCGAGCGGGCCTTTCTCGCCGATTACTATTTCTTTCAAGAAGATTACGAAGCGGGGATTCGCCAGTGCGAGAGCGTCCTCAAGGGGCGGATCAAATCGGAGCATTTCTTCGGGTCGGACTGCGCCGACTTGCTCTATCCGCTCTGGGTCACGGGGCGGCTCGACCTCGCCGAACAGTGCCATAAAAAAGGGTACCGATTCGTCGCCTGGAATGCCCGGTACGTCGATTGCTGCGGGGATCACGTGGAGTACCTGGCCCTCAGCGGCAACTTCACCCGCTGCGTCCGGCTCATCGAGAAGCATTTGCCCGTGGCTTTGCTGGCGCGGAAACCGAACGACCGCATGGCCTTTCTGCGGGCGATGTACGTCTTCGCAACGAAAATGCTCTCGACGGGGGAAACCCGCGTCCGCATGCAGCTCCCGGAAGATTTTCCGGGGCCAACGGTCGGCCCCGACGAATACGACCTTCAAGAATTGGCGAACTGGCTCCACGCCGATGTCGCCGCGTCGGCGATTCGGTATGACGACCGCAACGGCAACGACTATTACACCGTCCGCCTGGCCCGCTGTGCTGCCGATATTGCCCGCATCTCACCCCGAATTTGAAGCGTTTCGAGAACTCCATGACCGCTGAAGACGACGTCGACCGATTGATGCGGGAATCCAAGGGGCTTCCCCATGGCCCGGCCCGCATTGCCCTGGTCGAAGAAGCGGTGCGCTTAGCTGACTCTCGGAACGACTTACCCCAGGCGTTCGAGTGCCGTCTCGAACTCGTCAGTGCGGCGTCATCCGGTGGACAACCCGATGTCCAACTCGTGGCCTTTTCGTGGTGCCTCAGCCAGTTCGACCGCGACAACACCCTCTTCGGTGGCCGGGAGACGGAAGTCGATCTGCTCTGGAAATACAAATGGGTCGCGGGGGCGTTGCCGAGCTTCCATCAAATTTCACGGGGACAAATTGAGGAAACGCTCGACGATCTGCGCCGGCGGTATCGAGCCGACGGTTCAACAATGCACGCCGTGCACGACGAAGAGCAGTCGACCGCCATCAGCCTGGGCGACAAACCCGCCGCTGAAACGGCGCACGGGAAACTGCTGGCGGCCAAGCGCGATTCGTTCAGCAACTGCGCCGCGTGCGTGCAGGACCGCCTCGTCAGCTACCACCGGTTTTTCGACCGGCACCCCGAAGCGATCGCGGCGGCGGAACCGATCCTATCGGGACGGTTGAAATGCAGCACGGTTCCCCATCGAACCTATCCGAAGTTGATGAACTCGCTTTTCCGGCTCGATCGACTGCCCGAGGCGATGCACTACCACCGCATCGGGTACCCGCTGGTGTCATCGAACCCCGGCCACACGGCGTTCGTGGACGACCACATTCGTTTCCTGGCCCTCACCGACAACCACGCCCGGGCACTGCGACTCTCGCAGCAGCACCTCCGAGTCGCCCTCGGCTACGCCAGTCTGAACACCCGCTATGCCTTCCTGCGCGAGGTGAGGTTGCTGTTCCACTTCCTGAAGCGTACCGACACGAAAACCGTCGACCTCCCGCTGCCGGACGATCATCCGTTGGCGACGCCGTCGGATCGGGTCGGGGTGGCGGAATTCTACAACTGGCTCGATGCCGACACGTACCGAATCGGAGCGCTTTACGACGCCCGCAACGGGAACAGCACGTTCCGGCAAAGTTTGACTGACGATGTTTCGGCTGCCACGGTGATGAAGCCGTATCCGTTTCGGAGGGTTCCCGAGAACCGGGCCACGTGAACGAATCGTGAAGTCCGGGAAAAGAAGTCGACTCGGTTGTTGCAATTCGAGAAATCCGAGGGGTAAGATAGTACAGCGGATGAACCTCACCCATCCCGGATGTGTCTCGGATGATGAACCGGCGTAGGCCACGTGGCAACCCGGTTCGTCTTCGTAGGATTGAGGAGGTCGTAGCAGATATGAATCCGAAAGCTTATTCGCCGCTCGAATCCAGCGTGCTGGTGCTGAACAAGATGTTCATGGCCGTCCACGTCATCAGCGTCCGCCGCGCCTTTTGTTTGCTCGCCAAGCAACAGGCCGAAGTCGTGAGCGTCGAAGACGGTCAATATCTCAGCTACGATTTCGAATCGTGGGCCGAATTGAGCGCCTACCGGGCCGACCACTTCCGCGAAGAGCACGACGACTGGGTCCGCACCCCGACGGTGGAAATCCAGGCCCCACGTGTCATCCGGTTGCTGGAATACGACAAGGTGCCCCGTCAGGCCGTGAAGTTCAACCGCCGGAACATCTTCGCCCGCGATAACAACCAGTGCCAGTACTGTGGCCGGAAGTTCATCACCAGCGAATTGAGCCTCGACCACGTTGTTCCGCGGAGCCAAGGTGGTGGCACGACGTGGGAAAACATCGTCTGTGCCTGTGTGCAGTGCAACGTCCGCAAGGGGGGTCGCACCCCGCGTCAGGCGAACTTGACGCTGATTCGTAAGCCCGAGAAGCCGAAACGCAGCCCAATGCTCAACATGAAGTTGAGCCAGAAGAAGTACCACACCTGGCAGTCGTTCTTGGATTCGGCGTACTGGTCGGTCGAGTTGAAGTGATCGGTCGAGTTGCGGATTTCGGATCGAAGTATTCTTCAATCCGAAATCCGCATTCCCAAATCCGAATTTGTTCAGATCCGATCCAGCGCGTCGAGCCAATTGCAGATCTCTTCCAACGTGGTTTGGTCGAGGTATTCCTTGCCGAAGTCCTTGAGTTCCCGGTAGATCACCGGGAACTTCTTGGCCTTCAACTTCTCGTTCGTCTCTTTGATCTCTTTGATCAGCGGATCTTTATCCCCGGCCACCACGAACAACGACAGCGGTTGATTCGGCAGGTTGTCCTTGGCGTTGCCGTTGAGCACCGCCCCGCTGACCACGGCGGCACGGATCAAATCGCGGGCGTTGAATGCCAAGTACATCGACATCGAGCCGCCGTTGCCCATGCCGTGGACGACGACGCGTGAGCGGTCAATCGTAAACCCGGCGATGGCTTGGTTGAGAGTCTGCACGAGTTCTTCGGTTTCGGTCGCCACCCAGTCGATGCCGTTTTTGGCCTGCGGCCCGATCAAAATGAAGTTCGCGGAATCGCAGTAGCGCTCCCAAATCTTGAACATGTCCTTCCCGTCTTTGCCGCCTTTGCCCACGTCGTGCAGCCAAATCATGACGCCGTACGATTTGTTCTTGTCGTAATTGTCCGGCAGGTACATCCAATATTTGCGACCGCTGGTTTTGTTGGACAACCCGTCCGTGAAGCCGACTTTCAATTCCTTGTCGTTCTCTTTCTTCACTTTGCCGAGGGCCATTTCCACGCTCGATTTCGGCGGCGCTTTCTCGGGAAGCTCTTCCGACAATGCCGCGAGTTTCAACGTGACCGTCTCGGTCTTCCCGCCTTCTTTGCGCTTGAGTTCGACTTTGAAATCGAAGTCGAGCGGTGCGGATCGGACGATTTGCGAGAGTTGCGTTCGCCCCGTTGTGATCGGAACGAGCGGCTGACCACCGACCGCCGGGCCGAACTTCATGATGCGGTCGCCCTCTTTGATCCCCGCGAGTGCCGCCGGGGATTTTGCGTAAACGTAGCGAACTTCGACCCCCGGTTCGGGGTCATCTCGCATCGGTAAAATCCCGAAGAATGGCTGCGACAACGTCGCCGACGTTCCCCCGAGCGCGACGTCTTTGAAGGTTTCGATTTTGCCGGCACGTTCGACGGTCAACGTGATTTTGTCGCCCTCGTACTTCGGCCCGAGCAACGTCATGAGGTCTTTGAAGTTTTCGACCGGTTTACCGTTGAGCGACGTGATCTTGTCGTTCGGTTTCATGCCGATTTTCTCGGCGACAGACTGCGGGGCCACGGTGCCGACGACCACGGGCACATTGTACATTTCATCGGGCGTTTTCGGGTTGAACCCGAGCATCCCCCGGCGGAGATCTTTGCCCTCTTTCAAGCGCGGCAGAATTGCCAGAACATCTTCCAACGGCACTGCGAAGCCGATACCCCCGTCGTACCACTCGACGCCGGCCGCTTCGCCTTCCCCGCGCGGGGATGCCGGAACGAGCACGCCCATCACCCGACCATCGATGGCGACCAGCGGCCCGCCGTAATTGATCGGTGACACTTTGCAATCGGTCTGGATGCACTTGCCCCAGATCCGTTCCGTCGCGCTGACAATCCCCCGGCTGACCGACGGCGTTTTGCCATCTTCGTTGTCGAGGGCACGCCCCAAAGCCAGCGACCACATGCCGACTTTAATCTCTTGACTCGGGAACGAAACGGGCATCGACAAGTCTTTGAGATCGACCTTCAACAGGGTCAACATCCGAGAGGTGTCGCTGGCGATGATCTTCGCCACGAGGCGTGGTTTCCCGGGCACCGTCACGAAGATATCGGTCGGCTTATTAGCGAAGTTGAAGGCGCTCGAAATGATGTAGCCATCGGGGCTGATCACGAGACCGGTCGTCGGCCCAACGCCTTTGCGAATCGGAGCCGCTCCGCCTCCGGTACCGACGGCACCCGCCCCGCCAGCCGTTTCGATCTTGGCAATCCACGGAGACGCTTTGGCCATGGCCGCTTTCATGGCCTTCTCGTTATCTTCGTTCACATCTTGGGCCAAGCCGACTGAGGCCAACGAACCCAACGAGACGACCAACAGAAAGACTCGGGACAAACGAACCATGGCGACCTCGGAAACGGTGTGCGATCTCAGCGGATGTCGGTGTTACTTGTCGCCCGGTTTCGGAAACTCGCCGCCACGCGGGACGGGGATCACGGGCAGTAACCCTTTGGGCCACTCGTCGAGTTTGATTTCGATGGACTGCAAGTTATCGCCGCGCCGGACTTCGAGGCGAACGGTCATCCCCGGACGGGTTTTCCGCAGCACATCCGTGAACGCTTTGATGCTGTAGATCGGCTCGCCATCGATGAAACTGACGAGGTCGTTGATCTGCACGCCCGCTTTGGCCGCCGGGGAATTCGGATAGAGTTCATCGATATACGGAGGAGTTCGTTCCAGAATGTTCGGTACAAAACGGATCCCGTGGAACCCGCCCGCAGTCAGTGCCACAATCGGTTTCACCACCGGTTTGTACTGGCCTTTCATCGCTTTGGCCACGAACTCCGGCATGGTGACGGTCACCGTTTTGTCGCCGTCGCGCAGATCCACTTTGGCGTTCAGGGGAATGGCGTAGTTGATCCAAGTTTCCGAAAGCGAGTTTTTGATCTCGCGGCCGATGATGCCGAGCAGTTGACCCTTGCGGTTCGTGAGGGCACCGCCACCGGCCCCCGGGTTGTTGGTGATGGCATCCACGACGTAGACTTCGCCGGTGTACGGAAAATCGAAAATTCCCCTTCGACCGTGGAGCTTGGAATATGACGTGATCATTCCTTGCATCACACTCATCGGCTCGTTCCGCATCGCAATTTCGAACTGGTTGCTGAACCCGAAGACCCAATCGCCCGCCGCGGCAATCGGACGCTTCGCACTTTCGTCGAAGTCGAAATAGGCGAGGTTCAAGCCGGTCGGTTCTTCCGGTTTTTTTCCTTCCACTTTGATTTTCAGCAATGCGATGTCGAGTTCCGGTTCGGTCACCACGACGGTCGCTTTCATCTTGCGACCGTCGAAAAGGTGGATGACCAACTCCGACGTTTCGAGGGTCTGGCTTGCCACGGTGAGGATGTGCCCCTCCGACGAAACGAGGATGCCGGTGGTGTAGTTCGTCACCCCGCGGAACCCGCCGGAGCCGAAGATCTTGACCATCTTCTCGTTGACTTGCGCAGCGACGGTCGACACCGGTTCCGCGGCCGAAACCGGCATCGCAGCGGCGAGCAGCGCGATCACGCCTGTGAAAACCAAACGGAACATAGCGATTCCAATGCGGTAGAGCGGCGTTGAAAAACTTCGTCTGGCTGAACTCTTTTCCCGACCACCGACCACTGCTACTTCTTGCCGAGCGTGTACGTCCGAGCCGAGATCGTGGCGAACACTTTATCACCGAACTTGCAGACGATCTTGTGCGGCAACTTCACCCCGCCGATCTCTTTGAAGTCGTAAAAGTACAGTTCGCAGGGGTCATCTTCTTTGGTGAACGTCGCTTCGCAACCGAGCAGAGCACCGTCCTTTTGGCTGAAGTACCACTTCGCTTCGAACTGGCCCTTTTTCGTTTTCAGCACGTTACAATCGACGCGGAGATCGTTGATGTTCGCGGATACGATGCCGTTGGCCAGCGGTGGGTAAAATGGTTCGGAACCACCGTGGACGAACCCCGGGCTGACGTTTCCATTCGGGTTCAACCCGTCCCGGAGTTGCGTCATCAGCAAGCGGTAGTGCCAAAGCGTCACGAGCAAGCCGCCGCTCCCCTGGGGCAGCGCCAGCTCCGCTTGGCTCACGTTTTCGCCGAGGGGCTTCACCGAATCGTCGATCCCCTCGCGCGACATTTTCACTTCCGTCGTCCCGGCCTTGTCGTCGATCCAAGTCAACTTCACGTTGCCACCCCGGTCGGCGAGCTGAACATTCCCTTCGAGCGTCCAGTCGCCGGTCAACTTCGAGAAGTCGCCGAAGTTCTTCTTCATGTCGGCCAGCAGTGCGTCCTGTGCCAACGTGTTGAAGTAAAAGTTGGCGTACCCCTTCTTCTCGACGACCAACTTCATGGCCGGCGATTGCTTGGCCTTCTCGGCACCGGGGTTGGCGGGTGGCCCACCGGGCTGCGGTTGACCCGGCTTCGGCATCGGCGCATCGCCCGGTTGCGGCTCGCGTTCCTTCACCGTCTCCATGTTGCCCATGAGGCGGACGAGCATTTCCTTGGACGTGGTTCCCCGGCGGTACTTCAGCGGCACCCGCCATTCCTTCGGGAAGATCCCGAGGACGTTCTTGTACTGGTTCGTGCTGGTGGTCGACCGGCCGGCGAAGGCCACGAGTTGATCCTGCGGCTTCAACCCCCGGCGGAAGGCGTCCGACTCGTCGAGCATCGAGCTGACGAAGACTTTGCTCAAATCCCCTTCTTCGCTGTCGGTGCTGAAGCTGGCCCCCAGCGTGGCGTGATCGGTGTCGATCCCCGCCTTCAAGTGGCCGAGAAAATTCTTGATCTGGTTGATACTGATCGCGTAGCCAACGCCGGAGTTCACCCGGCCACGCTTGTCGAACGAACCGCGGCCGTTGATGCCGATGAGTTCGCCCTTCATGTTGAAGAGCGGCCCGCCCGAGTTGCCCGGGTTGATGGAGGTATCGACCTGGATGCAATCGGTGTATTCGAGAGTGCCCTTGCCCTCGGGTGGTTGGTAGCGGTTGACACCCGACACCAATCCGAAGGTGACGGTCGGGTTGAAGTCGATGGCCAGCCCGAACGGGTTCCCCATCGCCAGCGACCAATCGCCGGCGCGGACGAGATCGCTGTCGCCGAGCTTCACGAACGGAAACGTTTCGCCCGGCTTCTTGGGCAGCAATTTGACGAGGGCCACATCACCCACTTTGTCGGTGCCGATGAGCACGCTGTCGTAGAGCTTGCCGTCAGCAAGGCCGCACTGCATGACCGGGCCGGTCGGTTGCACGACGTGGAAGTTGGTCAGGCAGAGTCCATCGTCACTGATGATGACCCCGGAACCGCAAGCGGTGCCACCGAAGAAGCAGACGGCCGCCACCGCCGGTTTGACCTTGGCGATCACGGCGATCCGTTCGGCTTCCGCCGCTTTGACCGAATCGGGAAGCTGGGCCAACGTCGTCGGGGGAGTGAATGCGATGAGGCCGAGCGAAAGAGAGCCGGCGACACCGGCGAACCAAACGGTTGGACGGTTCAGAAATCGAAAAGGCGTCGTCATGGTGCGTCTCGGAGTTTATTTCTGCAGGCGAGCGTCGCCGAAGTTAATCTGGCTACCGGTGTAAAGCGATTCCCGATCCACCGTGATTTTGAGTTCCTTCACATCTTTGACATCGAACAGTTTCTCGAGCGCCTTGTCCGAACGTTTGACGACTTGGCTGAAGAGTGGACGACCATCGGCTTCGATTATCACCTTGACGGTGCTATTGGCGATCTGGACGGTCTCATCCACGCCGAGAACGACATGGAACGTTTTGAACTCGCCACCCAGTCTGTATTTCAGCGTCGTCTCGGGGAAGATCCACAAGCCTTTTGGGTACGTCTTGCCGTCGAGCCGGAGCGGCATCCCCATCGCGGTGCGGTTTTTGGAATAAGTGAAATACGGTTCGCCGAGAACCGGTTTGGGCGCCTCGACGTCCGGGTCGAGATCCGACAGGAAGGCCAAGTTACCCTGGCTGAAATCGAGCTTGGAAACCGAAGCGAGCGTCTTGTAGTCGAGGGTGGCCCCGCTGACCGATTTCACTTTCAATCCGGAACCGGCGAATTCCACCGAGGTGGCGATGATCACATTCCCGTACACGTCGATCACTTTGCAAACGGTCGGTAAGATCACCGCCCGGGGTGGTTGATTGAACACGATGCCACCCGTGGCCCGCGTGAGAGCGAAGGTCGATTTTTCGCCCCCCGTCTGTTCGAAGTCGATCCGGTCGCCTTCGGCATTGCCCGTCAGCACCGTGCCTTCGAGTTGGTTGAGCACTTCGGCGGTGTCGCGCTTCTCGCGGATCACGAACAGGTCACGCTTCCCGCGGGCATTCGTGAGTTTCTTCCATTCGGTGCGATGGTTCGGAATGTGAGCATCCCGCAGCAACATGAAAATTGCATCGAGTGGCAGGTCAACGGACGGCGGCTCGGTATCCTTGGGGCCGGCCAACGCTCCGGGTTCGATCTTTTTGAGCTTGAACTTGGTCAAGCCGGGTCCGGTTCGGAGTACGGTGCCATCGGTCAGTTCGATTTCGTCATAGGACACATCGGCGAGAGTGGGTGCTTTCGGCCCGAGTTCCACCGCCGACAAGTTTTTGATCGGCAGCTTGATTTCGGCATTCATCGCATCTTGAAATGTCACGAAAACGGCATCGACACTCGTGATGGTTCCTTTGATCGGCTTACCGGTGAGAGGGACAATCTCGGCGCCGTAGCCCAAGGTGCATCCGAATCCGGCCAAGAAGGCCACCATGACCACACGGAGCGGAAGGTGCGTCATGGTGAATCCGGTGGGTCGGCAGAAAGGAACAACAAAAGCGCGGCGGCCGTGGTTGAAGACGACAGCCGCGCGGAGTGCGAACCGGTGCGATCTATCTCTCGTAACCGTTCATGCGGTTCAGCGTTTTGAAGTACTCTTCGATCATCGGCTTGTGTTTAGCCGGGAGATCGCGGGTCAGTTCTTGAACGGCTTTTTGACGTTCCGATGCTGGCAACGTACCCCAGTTCTCAGCCAACTTCCGGAGTTCCTTCGCATCGACTTTGCCATCGCGTTGGCCACCCTGGGGCAGCGAGCTTTGGTTGGCCGGGCTGCTCGGGTTGTCCCCCTTCGCCGGGCCGTTACCGCCGCCTGGGCAGCAGCCACCGTTGCAGTTGCCTTTGCACTGATTCTCGAGTTCTTTGATCTTTTCGTCGAGGCGGAAGACGATCTTCTTTTGAATCTCTTGAGTCTGGGTACCACCGCGGGTCAGGTCGAGGCGACGGCCACTATTGTCCATCAGCTTGCCGATGTTCGACAAATCTTTTGGGTCTTTCGACCAGTTTTGGATGTCGAAGAACATCAGCGTGGCGACCATCTTGTAGCGGTCGGGGGCATCGGTCACGTCGTCGAGGAGGCGGATCACCGACAACACCGCATCGTCCCGCTTGGTGAGTGCGTGTTCGGCAACCGCCTTGAAGAAGTAAAACGCCGACGGATCGACGAGGTTTTCTGGAGTGATCGCTTTGCTGGCTTCCAGAGCTTCTTCGTAAACACGTTTCGAAGCGAGTCCCTTGGCGAAGGCCGCCGAGAGATTCGTCTTGGCGAAAGCGTCTTTTTCGTTCTTGATCGCGGTGGGAACTTCGGTCACCGGTGTCGTGCTCGCATCGCGGGCATCGTCGATGGCTTTTTTAGCATCCGGGTTAGCGAGGGCGATCGACTCGACCGTGCGCTCCAAGATGCTCTTGTCGTACTGGCCCCAGATGGTGTCCACCTTGGCTTGGTCGAGCTTGCCGGCACCCTTCAAATAGGTTTCGACTTTCACCTTGGCCGATTCAACGGTCATGCCCCGGAGCGTGCCGAAGGTCAGGGCGGCCGGCTTGAATTCTTTTTCGGCAGCGGTCGCGCCGAGTGTGGCCGTGGCACTGACCACCATCGAAAAGAGCCATTGACGCAGAGTCATGAAATACTCCTAGGCGGGTGAAAGAACGATATCCGAAGAATGCCTGGGGCGTGATGCTGAATTATACTCCACTTTGCCGAACGAAGGCAACGCTTTACTGATTGCTTCCGTTCGCGATTTTGTCAATCATATCTTGCAATTTGATCTGCCGCGTCGAAAGCTGCCTCAATTCGCCTTGAATGATCGGGTCTTTCGACTGCTCGACTTTGTCTTTCCCGCCGTAAGTCGTCGTCCGATTGTTGATCGAAACTTGCAGCGTCCGGATCAATTTCAACTCGGCGAGCAGGTCGATCAACTTCTTGTCCGGCGGCTTGGAGTCGCTCGGCTTGGAGTCGCTGGGCTTCGGTTTGGCCAAGTCCTGCTGAGCTTTTTTCAACGCGTCGATCATATCCTTGAGCATGGCGATGATGTCTTCTTCAATCGACTGCGTGCCCTTGTCCACGTAGGTTTGGGCCAAGCGACGCTGCACCGCGATCATGTCTTGGCGGACTTCCTCAAGTACGGTGGCGAACGCCACAGCGGAGCCTTCGCTTTCGAGCAATTTCAGGGCTCGATCCGCCTCGGCGATGATTTCCTTCTCTTTGTCCCCTTGCGTTTGGGCCTTCTGCTGGTCGGATGTTTCTTTCACCCCGTTGCGGGCGATGATCGCTTTGTCGATCGACTTGGTCGCCTCGTAGACGTCGATCTGCATCTGCCGCATCTTGTTGCAGCGGGCCTCCACGTTGGCGAGAAGTTTCTTCATCTCCTCCTCGCGGAGCTGCTTCAACCGCTTTTCGAGTTCTTTGATGGCTTCGGCCAACTTCGCGATGGCTTCGTCTTGTTTCTGGCCCGCTTCGGTGCGCTTGTTCTTGTCGAGTTCTTTCTCGGCTTGCTGCTGGGGGGGCACGGCCTGTTGAATCTCTTTGGCACCCGGAGCCGGTTTGGGCTGACCCGGCTGACCCGGTTCGCCCGCAGGACCAGGTTGACCCGCTCCCGGCTTGCCTTCGCCGGGTTTTCCTTCGCCGGGTTTTCCTTGACCTT
This sequence comes from Fimbriiglobus sp., assembly GCA_025351325.1. Classification (GTDB taxonomy): domain Bacteria; phylum Planctomycetota; class Planctomycetia; order Gemmatales; family Gemmataceae; genus JALHQU01. The sequence continues at coordinate 19,699 of JANXWE010000141.1, read as the reverse complement.
TCCCTTCACCGCCGTCCGGCTTTTTCTCGCTCTTCCCCTCGCCTTTGCCTTCCCCCATCCCTTTGGGTTCGCCCTTGCCTTCGCCGCTCTTGGCTTCCTTGGGTGCCCCCGCTTCGCCTTCTTTGGCCATATCTTGGCCCGGCTTGGGCGGGGTCGGTTCCTTCGGCTCGCCTTTCATCGGTTCGGCGCCGTCTTTCGGTTCGCCCGCTTTGGGGCTGCCCTTATCTTCGCCTGTGTCTTTCTTTTCGTTGGCACCCGACTCACCCGCTTTCGGTTCGGCCTTCTCACCCGATTTCGCATCTTCTGGCTTGGTCTCTTTCGGTTTGGTTCCCGCTGCTTTAGCGGCGAGATCCTCCGTCCGCTTCGCCAGATCGCGCTGCTCTTTGGCAAGTCGCTCCGCATTACCGGAATTCGACTGAGTACGAGCTTGGACGCTTTCGGTGCCTTGTTTGATGAATTTGGCTTCTTTCAGGAGCGCTTCGAGCTTGACGATCTCCGCACGAATCCGAAGCGTTTCGTCGTCGGTGTTCAAGATGGTCAAAATTTCTTGGAGCATCTTGCCGAGTTGCTTTTCATCGTTGGAAATATCGCCCAGTTCGCCGATCGTTTTGTTACCCTTGGAAAGGCCGATTAGCAACTTCTGAAATTGACCGTCGACGTTTTCCTTGAGCGCGACTTCGATGGCGCGCTGAATCACTTTCGCCGTTTCTTTATCCTCGGCGCGGTCGCTCAGCTCCAAACGCTTGGCGAGCCTGAACAAACTTTCTTTGAATTCAACGAACTTCTTCGCGTTGATCGCTTGTTTATCTTTGATTTGCTCCGGCGTCAGTCCGGTTTTTTCGACGGGTGGAGTCGCCGGAACAACCGGCTTGGCTGGAGGTTGCGCCATCATAACCGAGGTGAATACAAACAGCCCCACCGTCGCCACGACGAAGCTCGGCATGATTTGGGGCCAGCAGAACTTCATCGGGAGACTCCAGCGGAGATCGAGCGTTTGGGTCGCTCGTGTAGGGCTTTCTCCCATCTAAGACGAGACAGCCCGACGTTTCAAACCACTCCGGTCATTTTTTAGCAGGAGATGGACAAAACTTGAACACCATTACCAGAATTTTATTCGAGCAGGAGCTTCCAATAATTGTTGCCGTACCCCGCTCCGCTTGCGGGTGGCGCAAGTTTCGGGTAATCCTGCGACTCTACGACAACGAGCACAATTATTACGGGGAGGGAACCACGGATGGTTCTCAAGCGGACGGAGACCGACGATCAACCGGATCGCGGCGGCAGCACTTCGATGATGGTCGAGACCTTGCGCAGCAGTCGGGATTCCTCACAACCGCGCACCAAAAGCGACGAAGACAAGATGTCCGTCTTTTGGCGCGTCTTCGGTGGCACCCTGCTCAGCATCGCGGCGCTGGCCGCCATTACGCTGTTCAACAGTGTCACCGGGAACATCACGGAGCTCCGGGCGGAAGTCTCGCGGTTGAACGAATCGAAAGCCGAATGGGCCAAGAAAGACGACGTGCAGACCCTGCGAACGCAAGTGACCACGCACGCCGGCTACCGGGCCGAAATCGACAGTTTGAAAGAACGGGCGGCGAAATATCGGGTCGAATTCGACGAGACCAAAAAAGAGTTCCGCACCGCCAACGACGGCTTGCGGAAAGAAGTCGGAGCCATCGACAGCGTCAAAGAAAAACTGGCGACGGTCGCACTCGATCTCAAAGTAGCGTTGGACGAATCGATGAAACTACGCCAAGAGTTGGAGAAGAACCAAGCGGCGGATTTGGCCCGCCGGGACATCCGCGATGCCCAAATGCGGAAGCTCGATGAGACACTCAAAGAGCAGCAAAAGGCAGTCGGGGAAGCCCGTGAAAAGATCGCCCGGCTCGAAGGTCAACAGACGCCAATGAAGACTGGTGGCCCGGCGAAATCTGACTGACGCTGCTGAAGAATTCGAAGAATTCCCTGCGAACCCCGGCCCATGCCGGGGTTCGTCATTATGATAACCTCATGGAACGCATCAATAAATTTCTGGCGCATGCGGGCGTCGGCTCACGCCGGCACTGCGATTCGCTCATCGGCGCCGGCCGCGTGAAGATCAACGGCAAAATTGTCACCAACCTTGGCATGCAGGTCGACGGCGAGATTCACAAAGTCAGCGTGGACGACACCCCGATCCGTGCCGAGCGGATGGTTTACTGGTTGGTGCACAAGCCGCCGGGCTACCTCTGCACGAATCACGACCCCTCGGGCCGCGATTTGGCCATCGACTTGATTCCCCACGTCGAACAGCGTGTCTATACCGTCGGCCGTCTGGACGAAGGCAGCGAAGGGCTGCTATTGATGACCAATGACGGCGACTTGGCCCATAAGCTGATGCACCCGCGCTACGAGATCGAAAAGACCTACCAAGTGCTGGTGGCGGGGAAGCCGAGCATCGCCGACATCGACAAATTGCTGGCCGGTGTTTGGCTCAGCGATGGCAAAGTCGCGGCGAAGTCGGTGCGGAGGATGAAACCGCAGGGCGATAGCACCTGGTTGCGGATTGTACTGTGTGAAGGCAAGAACCGTGAAATCCGCCGGATGCTGGCGAAACTCGGCCACAAAGTCATGCGACTACGGCGGATCGCCATCGGGCCTGTGCTGCTCGACAAACTCCCGAAGGGGAAATCGCGGAAGGTCACCGAGCCAGAACTCGGGAAACTCCGAGAACTGCTCGCCGCGAGCCAAAGCAAAACGACCAAGACTTTGAACAAAGCAGTGGTGACGACGATTTCGCCGCCGGTCGTGGAAGACCCCGACGACCCCGATTACGAAGGCTAACGGACGATGTTCCAGCGCACGGCGAAGATTCTTGAACACGTCCCATTGGCGGAACGCACCTTTCGGATTCGCTTGGCATGCCCGGAGATCGCCGTTGCTCTTCGGCCAGGTCAATTCGTAATGCTGCGGTTACCCGGCCGCAGCGACCCCTTGTTGGCACGTCCATTCGCTTTCTACGATGTCACCTCAGACGCCACTGCATTCGATGTGGTGTATCTCGTGATCGGGAAGATGACGACACTGCTCGCCGAAGAACGCATCGGCAACACGCTTGAAGTCTGGGGGCCACTCGGGCAACCGTTCCTCGACATCGGCGAACCCGAACAGGCAACCTGCGTTGCCGGGGGCATCGGCCAGACACCTTTCTTAGCGTATGCCAAGGAACTCCTCGGTTTGCAAGGGTATGGTAACCTCCCAGCCCGCAAACGAGTGAGCCAAGTCTCACTTTACTACGGCGTGCGCACGGCCTCGTTAGCGGCGGGAGTCGCCGACTTTCAATCCATCGGTGTCGATGTGCACGTGACAAGTGACGACGGCAGCATTGGAACGAAGGGCTACGTCACGCAGTCGCTGGAATCGCACAACAGAATGGGGCCGTGGATCGGTTGCGGCCCGGAGCCGATGTTGCACGCGTTGGCGAAACTGGCCGCGAAGTCCGATGTGCAATGTCAGGTGAGTTTGGAAACCCCGATGGCGTGCGGCATCGGGGCCTGCTTCAGTTGCGTGGCGAAAGTGCGCACTCCCGACAACGGCTGGGACTACAAACGAGTCTGCCTCGACGGGCCTGCGTTCGATGCGAAGCAACTGGCCTGGGATTGAGCGAAAGCCACTGCGGGTGCCAACTATTTCTGACAAATCTTTGCGGCCCCAACGGGGTCACCGAAGGTAGCCTGGGGTGGAGCGAAGCGCAACCCCAGGAAACATGGGGAAACCGAACAATTCCTCAGTCCTGCCGATAAGCCCGCAAGCGTGGAACCGTCGCACCTTTTGGCGAACCCGCATCCCGGCGAATCTTCTGCGTCTGGCCCATCTCCGACACACGCAAGAACGGTAGAACCGCAGGATTCTCGACCGGTCGAACTTCACTGTTCCGATGCGCTTGCTGCGTCGCTGCGGTCAAGCTGAATCGGGAGCGATCCCAGAGTTTCTTAATGGCACCGTCTCCCGGTGCCAAGAACCGTGCGTGGCTCATGAGTCGAAAGGCCACCTCGGGCTGGCCCGCTTCCCGAAGCCCCTCGGCCACGATCTCGAGCACTTCCGGGTCGCTGGGGGCCGCCTCGGCCGCCCGGCAGAGGATTTTCACGCCGGCTTGGACATTGTCGACACGCACCAAGGCCCGTCCCAAGGTTGCGCGGTATTTCGGTTGATTGGCGTTCAACTGGATTGCCTTCCGGTATCTTCGAACGGCCATTCGGTCGCAACCGAATGGGTCGGCTTCATGAGCTTGGCCGAGGGCAAAATGCCCGGCGGCATTATTCGGGTCGAGCTCCACGGCTCGCCGGAGATGCTTCCGCGCTTCCGCGTAACGCTCGGATCGCAAGGCCCACTCGGCTGCCGTGGTATGCAAGCGGTGGGCCGATCCCGGTTCCAAATCGCAAGTCGCCCGCAAACCCCGAAGGGCTTGACGAGCTGCCGAGTATCGGCCGGAGTTCGCTAGCGCCGTCGCCGAAGCAAAACCCAGCTCGAAGAAGGTGAGCATCCTGCTCATAGCCTGCCTCCCTGCCGTTCCGTTTTCCTGTCGCCCCGATTGGGTTCCGAAAGATATAGCGAATGTAGCGGTTGTATCGCAAGTCGAAATCTGATGCCAAACCCAAGTTTATTCCCCGGAAAACTTTCTGACTCGAAGCGACCCGCTTACAAGCACAAGCTCAAGTTGGCGTTTCGTTCCGGTCGATGGAATGGTGGGGGCGTTGCGGTCGGTTCGGTTTTTCGTTTGCCGGGCAGGATGCCGACCATGGACTTTACACACTTCGGGCTAGCGCGGCGGCCCTTCCGCCCCACTCCCGATACCGATACGTACTGCCCGACCGCCACGCACGAAGCCGCGAGTACGGTGTTGGCTCGAACATATGCCGACAGCGGTGGCGTTGTGGTTCTCGATGGGGAACCGGGCACAGGCAAGACTTTATTGGTGTTGCGATTTCTCGAATTGTTGCCTGCCACGACCTGCCGAATTCTTTTACAAGCGACGAAATTTTCTCGACCGGCTGACTTCTTCCAAGCGATATTGTTCGATCTCGGTCAACCGTACCAAGGCATGAGTGAGCAAGAACTCCGCCTGGCCGTGTACAGCGAACTGCTCAACGCGCTGGTTCAAGAGCAAGCGGTGGTGCTGTTTGTCGACGAAGCTCAGAACCTCACCAGCGAGATTCTCGAAGAAATCCGCGTGCTCGGAAACCTCGAATCAAAAGATTCGAAAGCGTTGCTCGTCATTCTCGTCGGCCAATCGGGCCTGCGTGAACTGCTGTCAAAACCCGAATCGGCCTCGTTCGCTCAACGGGTGGCCGCTCGGGCACGGCTAAGCCCCTTGGTCCGTGAAGAATCGATCCGCTTTGTCCGCCATCAACTGCGCGAATGCGGCGGCCGGCCCGAATGGTTGATCAGCGACGAAGCGTTGACCCTGTTGGCCACGCACACCGGTGGCGTGCCACGAGTTCTGAATCGGGCGGCCCTGTTGGCATTCACTCTCGCCGGAGCAGCGGGGTTGAAGGATGTCGATGCCGAGCCGGTGGTCGATGCCTTGATGCAGCTCGAATTGATGACCCTGTCGCTCGATGAACTCCCGCCCTTGGGGCCGAAGCCATCACGGCCGAAACTGTCCGAAGAATTCGAGCCGGAAGAAGCGAACATCTTGCCGCACCCCGGCCAGCAGCCACGCCAAAGTTCCAGTCCTGCCCCGAAGAAGAATTCTCCGCGTAAGGCCCAGGGCAAGCGGAACGTCTCCTGAACCGACCAGCATTAGGAATTCGCTATGAGCCGGATGTTTCGCGTTGTCACTGGTGCCGGTGGAACTTTGCCCGCACCCGTTCGCGCGCCGGAAAAGGTTCAATCGATCCAAATCGAAGCGCCGTCGGACGAGTACACTCCGTTCATCGAAGTTGGTGGTCCTGATGGGGTCGTCACGTCGGCATCCCGGCCCGTGCCACGCACAGTCGCACCGGTGCCAGCGCCGATTGCCGAACGGGTGACGTTCCCGATGCCAACGCCGAAATCGACCCCGATTCCCGCTCAACCGCCGATGGTGGCGGCCGAGTCCGATGCCCGCATCCTCAGCGTGACCTTCCACCGTCTGCCTAAGCTCGGTTTGCGATTACTTCCGACGGGAATTTCGCCCGACATCATCGCTTACCACCAGCCCGATCACGCGGTCAGCGGCGAATACCGAATCGTCCGCGATGAAATCGTGAATCAGTTCGAGGAACCCGGCCCACGCGTCACGCTATTCACCTCCGCATCGGGCCTCGCCGGCACGACCACGGTGATGATGAACTTCGCGGTGTCGTTGACGCAAGAGCACGGCAGTCGCGTGTTACTCGTCGATGCCAACTTTGCCCGCCCCGGGATCGCCCGCCGACTCGGAGCTTCGGAATCGCCCGGTCTCGCCGAAGTACTCGGCCAAGCCATTCCACTCGCTTGGGCACTGCAGCCAACACCGCTGACGAACTTGCATTTGCTCTCCACGGGAACCGCGACCGACGCCACCGAAGATTTGCTGTCGAGCGATTTGCCCAAGCTTCTCGGGCAGCTGCGGCAGTGGTTCGACTGGGTCATCGTCGACGCCGGGGTCTGGAACGAATTGCCCGGCAACGATGCGACCGCCGCCGCGACTGATGCGGTCTACTTGGTGACCCGTCACGACGAAATCGAACGGTTGGAATTCGCCAATCTGCGGGCCGATATCACCAGCTCCGCCGGCCCCGTCCGCGGTTACATCAGCACGCGGTGATAGCCGGCGAGCCGACCGGCGTGAGCCGGCGGGTTTCGGACACGCAATACAATCCGGCAGCTGACGCTGGCCGACTCGCCAAGATCCACATCACCCTTGCAGTTCCTTCACCAACTTCGCAAGCTGTTCCAGATTCTGCGACTTCACCAAAATATCGATGCGCTGCTGCGGCACTTCCAGTTTCTGCATCGCCGTCACGGCCGTTTTCCAGAGCCGCTCGACCTTTTTCCCCTCGGCCAAGTACAGATCCGTCACCGTCTCTGCCAGCTTCTGCAACTGGATCGTATCGATGTTGTTGTAGTAGCGCTTGATGATCTTCTGCTGGCTCGCGCTGAAGTTGTCCATGCCCATAATCGGCCTCCAAATCGGGGGAGAATGCTTCCGGAACTATACGGGTTCAGTGTCCTGGTTGGAATTCAACCTTTAGGTTGTCTTCGTCGAGCCGAGTCGGCGAAGGTCGACGCCGCCAAGCGTGAATCCTGGTAAGAATAGTGAAACTCCGTGTAGTAAATCTGTGTTCACCAATGGTTATGCTATCCACTGTGACCGTTGTCAAATGGATTGTCCAAAAAATATAAAAAGAGGTCGAACGGCTCGCCGTTCGACCCAATGCAATACCCATTCCAGAAGTGCGCCCTAAGACAACGCTTCGCGTGTTCACTGAGGTTTGTGCCGTGGGTCTGGTCGTCCAAAAATTTGGCGGGTCGAGTGTCAAGGATGCCGGGCGCGTCAAGGAAGCGGCCCGAAAAGCTATCCGGGCCAAGAGTTCCGGCGACCAAGTGATCGTCGTCGTCAGTGCCCAGGGGAGCACGACCGACGACCTCATCGGCAAGGCGGCCGAGATCACGAGCACCCCGTCGGCGCGCGAAATGGACATGCTCTTGGCCACCGGCGAGCAGATCTGCGTGGCCCTCACGGCCATGGCGATCCAAGACCTCGGCGAGAGTGCGATCAGCTTCACCGGTCAGCAGATCGGGATCGTGACGGACAATACGCACCGCAAGGCCCGCATCAAATCGATCGACACGCGGCGCATCAGCGAAGCCCTCGACGCCGGGCAGATTGTCGTCGTCGCCGGGTTCCAAGGGATCGACGAACAAGGGGACATTTCGACCCTCGGTCGCGGTGGTTCCGACACCACCGCCGTGGCGATCGCCGCAGCGATGAAACAAGCCGGCTACGACGTGCAGTGTGAAATTTACACCGACGTGGACGGGGTCTACACCACCGATCCGCGGGTGGTGCCCGACGCTCGCAAAATGGACGTCATCAGCTACGACGAAATGCTGGAAATGGCGAGCATGGGCGCCGGCGTGATGCACTCGCGTAGCATCGAGTTCGCCAAGAAATTCGACGTGCCATTGATGGTGCGGAATGCCCAGTCCGACGCCATCGGTACTTGGATCGTCCCCGAAGCGCCGTGGATGGCCGAGATCCCCGTTTGCGGCGTGGCATTGGCCACCGACGAAGCCCGCGTGGTGCTCGAAGGGGTGCCCGATGAACCGGGTGTGAGCCGCCAGATATTCGCCGCCTTGGCATCGGCCAACATCGCCGTGGACATGATCGGGCAGAGCGTCGGCCACCAGGGGAAAGCGACCGTCGGTTTCACGGTGCTCACGACCGAACTCGAACGGACGAAGAAGGTTCTGGCGAGCCTCGTCGCCGAACTTGGGGCGACCCTGCGCGAGACGGGCCAAGTCAGCAAAGTGTCGGTGGTCGGTGCCGGGATGCGGCATGTGAGTGGCGTCGCTGAGAGGATGTTCGATGCCCTCGCCGGCGAGGGGGTGAACATGAAAATGATCACCACCGGCGACATTAAAATCAGCGTTCTGATCGAAGAAGATTCGACCCTGGCCGAGATCGAGGCGGTGCTCGATGCCACCGCGAATGAGAAAATTAAGAAGGCCCACGAGGATGCTCGGAAAGCCATCCGCGGTCGCAAAGCACTGCGCGCCGTCCATGCTGCTTTTTCATTGTCTCGGCGGCGGAAAGGGGCAGGAATGCCCACGGATTCTGCGAGCGATTCGCTCTTCCGGGCCAAGCCGTCGCCGTTCGCCAACACCGGCGAAAAGGATCGGGAAGCCGCCGTGGCCCGGCTCGACGGCATGGAAGACATCCTCGTCAGCGGGGTTCACCTGAACCTCGATCAAAGCCGGCTGACGGTATTCGATTTGCCCGACCGCCCCGGCGTCTGCGCCAAGGTGTTCAACGCCGTGGCCCGCAGCGGCATTTTGGTCGATACCATCGTGCAGAATATCACCGTGCCGGGGCGCGCCGAATTGTCGTTCACGGTGCCGCGTGCCGATTTGTCCAAAGCCATTGAACTCACGGCGAACCTACTGAAACAGATCGACGGCGATTGCCGCGTCGGTGGGGAAGAGGACATCGCCGTTCTGTACGTCTTCGGCGTCGGAATGCGCACGCACACCGGCGTCGCTCGTACGATGTTCGCGGCCCTGGCGGAACTCGGCATCAACATCGGCATGATCAACACCAGCGAAGTCTGCATCGGCGTGGTCATCGACCGGGCACGCGGCCCGGAGGCGTTGGCGGGGTTGAAAGCGGCGTTCAATGTGGACTGACGAAAAGAAATTGCCGCGATTCTCTGTCACAGTTCGTCATCCGGTTTGTTATGGTGTGGATCTCTTCGAAGACCACGCTGTAACGGATATTCCCGATGACGATTCCTTTCCTGACCGCACACTGGCGGAACCTGGTCGTCGCCACCTTTGCCGCACCGGATGAAGTTTTGGAAGGATACTTGCCACCCGGTGTCGAACTCGACAGCTACGATGGGCAAGCCTTTTGCAGTCTGGTGGGGTTCCAATTTCAGAAGCCGTCGCTGTTCGGCGTACCGTCTCCGTTCTACCGCAACTTCCCCGAATGGAACCTCCGGATTTACGTCCAACGGGGCGAGAAACGGGGCGTCCATTTCGTCCGGGAATTCGTTCCAAACCGGGTTGTGACGTGGGCCGGGCGACTCTCATTCCGCGAGCCATTCGAGACGGCTCCGGTCACAGTCGACGTATCAACGGAGGCTACAAAATTGAAAGTGGAATACACCGTCACACGGGGCGACAAAACACACTGGCTATCCGCTGAGGGAGCGATTCGGACGCAATGCCCGAGTGACTTTGATGCGCGATTCACCGATTTGGACTGGGCGTTCAGCCACACGAGTTCGGGCGGCACTCAAGAGTTTGAAGTAAAGCGACCCGCGTGGGATGTGCACCCGCTGCACCGTTTTGAAATCGACGTCGATTGGGTAAAACTGTACGGCCCGCAGTGGGTCGCAATGAATGGCCAAGAACCCGTTTCGGTGGCCTTGGTCGGTGGATCCGAAGTACGGGTGACTGTTCCGAAAATATGCGAATTGAACTCCGCATACGCACACAGCCCGGGTCTCCTTCAACCAGTTTGATCCGGAATTTCCCCCAACTTCTGGAGGATCTGCTTGGCCCCGAGCAAGCCGCGGTGTTTCAGGCGGACGAAATCGACCATCGAGAACGTCCGTTCGACCAACGCTTCGTTCTTCGCCCACCATTCGGGCCAAGTGGGAACGCTCGCCGGATCGGCGAGCGCCAGTCGGAAATACGCCAAACAGTCCGGCACGGCAGACCCCCCGATTGCCAATTTCACCCGTTTACAGAATCCCCGGTGCCGCCACCCGGATGCCCTTGATGGCCATCTTCAACTGCTCCGGGTTCGGTGCGAATTCCAGACCCGTCGCTTTGTCGATGTCGCCACGTTCGATGAGCAATCGTAAGTTTTCGGTGAAGTCGACCATCCCTTCCAAGAAGCCGATGCGGATGGCGTCGAGGAGCTTGTCGTCTTTGCTCTTGAGAATCAGATCGCGGATCGTCGGGTTGATGATCATGATCTCGTTCGTGGGCACCCGTTGGACACCCGGCTTGATGCTCGGCACGAGTTTCTGGGCCACGACCGCTTTCAGGTTGAACGCGAGGCTCTGGCGCACCGCGTGGTGCATCATCGGCGGGAAGAGGTCGAGGATGCGACTGATGGTACTCGCCGCCGTCGACGCGTGGATCGTTCCGAAGACGACGTGGCCGGTTTCGGCCGCATGGACACCCGCTTCGAACGTGTCTTGGTCGCGCATTTCGCCGACCAAAATGATGTCCGGATCTTGACGCACCGCGTGCTTGAGAGCCATGTGCCAGTCGAAGACGTCGAGGTAGACTTCGCGCTGGTTCATGATCGACAATTTGTCGCTGAAGACGAACTCGATGGGGTCTTCGATGGTGAGGATGTGCAGCGCTTCGCGGCCGTTGATGTAGTCGAGCATCGACGCGATGGTGGTCGTTTTGCCCGAGCCGGTCACCCCGGCGAGAATCACCATCCCCTGTTCGTAGTGGCAGAGTTTCTCGATGGCGGGTGGGAGTCCGAGCTTCTCGAAGGTCGGGATTTTGGTATTCACCCGGCGGGCAACCATGGCGAGTTTGCCGCGCTGTCGGAACAAGTTCACCCGGAACCGGCACTCGTCCGCCCCGATGATGTAGGCGTAGTCGGCCCCACCTTCCTCTTCGAGCTTCTTACGCTGCTTCTCGGTGAGCACCGGGTAGATCAGCTTTTCGAGGTCTTCTTGGGTCAAGATTTTGGTGTTCATCCGCTGGATGACGCCGCGCAAGCGCATCATCCCCGGCAGACCCGCTTTCAGGTGCAAATCCGATGCTTCGTGGAGCATGACGGTTCGGAACAACTGGTTCAACGGCGGCTCACCGGGCATCGGCTGCGCGACTTTCAAGCCGCCGCCGGAATCCAAGTTCCCCGCCGCCGGGGTCGCATGGGCATCCGCCGTCGCCGGCACCGCGGCCGGCTGGGCCGCCACGGGGGTGACGACCCGCGGCCCGGCTTGGGCTGCCACGGGGGTAACGACTCGGGTTTTCGGTTCGGACATTGTGTGAAGCTCTCTAGCGGAGGATGCTACTTGGAAGACGGTTTCGGAATCACGATCTCAACGGGAGGCAGGGTCAGTCTTCCGACCCACTGGTTGTCCGGCCCATCCTTGCTCTTCTCAGCGACGACGACAGTACGGAGTTCGTACGTACCTAGCGCCAATTTCCACATCTTGCCGCCGACAATGAGCAAAGCCGGCCCATCGGTCGACACGCCGGCGGTGGTCAAATCGACCCGGATGTTGAGGGAGGCACTCGGCGGGATGACACCCCATTGCGGGTTCGGAATCGGCCCGCTCTGGGGTAAGGAAAGAGAGTCATCGGGGATCGATTTTCGACCGGCCGAGAGTTCCGCTTCCAGACGTGGTTGGTCGATCACGGCAAAGGACGTGTTGGAATCGTTTTTGAGTTCCACCGATACCACATGGCGTCGACCAAGTTTTAGCCCTTCCGGCACGACCGTCAGTCGTCCGCTGAGGCCGTTCATGGATTCACCCCAAGCCGCAGGCATCGGGGTTGCCGGCTGGCTTTTCGCCGGCGGGACAAGATCGGCCACGAATTTGTGGAAGTCACCTTTGATGGGGAGATCCCCGTGATTCACCGTCCACACGTTCGCCTCGATCGACGGCGGAGACACGGTGACCCTGAGTGATCGACCATCCCCGGTGTCGAAGTAAACCGTGTAGCCGGGCCTCCAAGCCCCGGCGGTGCGGCTGCTCGGCCGATCCCGGTAATCGGGAAAGAACCCTTCCAGCGCTTCGATCTGCTTCGCATCGGTCAGGGGGTGGGTGCCCACGATTATCCCACGCTCGTCTTGGACGACGATCAGCGCGCCGATCGGTCTATCGGCGGGGGGCTTTTCGGCGGCGAAGCCCCGCAACAGGAGGAGCCCACCGGCCACGACTAATAGCAAAGCCGGGACGAGGTAACGCATAGAGATCCCCGAGTGACGCCGTCGATCCGAGAGATGACTAGACGCATTTTACACGACGCCCGGCACGATGCGAACGGGAATCCCCGCTTGCGCTAGGTACGCCTTCGTCTCCGCGATGGTGTACTGGCCGTAGTGGAAGATGCTGGCGGCCAGTGCGGCGGAGGCGCCGACTTCGAACGCTTGCCGCAAATGCTCCGGGTTGCCGGCCCCGCCGCTGGCGACCACGGGGATGTTCACCGCGTCGCACACGGCCTTCAAAATCGGCAGGTCGTAGCCGGTCTTCAGGCCGTCGGCGTCCATGCTGGTGAGCACGATTTCCCCGGCCCCGAGTCGCTCCACTTCCCGTGCCCAAGCCACGCACTCCAGCCCAGTCGGTTTGCGGCCGCCGTGGATGTGGACTTCCCACACGTCGGGAAATGCGGAGTGTGGAATTCGGAGTGCGGAATCGAAGTAAGAGGGGAGGTTTTCATTCCGCACTCCGAACTCCGAACTCGGCATTCGGCGAGGGTCGATGTTCACGACGGTCGCACAACTGCCAAATTTCCGCGAGACTTCAGAAATGAGTTCGGGTGTCGTCACGGCGGACGAGTTCAAGCTGATCTTTTCCGCCCCGGCTTGGATCAATCGGGTGGCGTCCGCCAGGGTGCGGATACCACCGCCAACGGTGAACGGCATGAAGACCTGCTCGGCGACTTGACGAACCATTTCAATCAGGATATCGCGGCCTTCGTGGCTGGCGGAGATGTCGAGGAAGACGAGTTCGTCGGCGCCTTGAGCCTCGTAGCGGCGAGCTACCTCCACCGGGTCGCCGGCATCGCGGAGCTGGAGGAAGTTCGTCCCCTTGACCACCCGGCCCCGGTCGATGTCGAGGCACGGGATGATGCGTTTGCTGAACATGGAACCATCATGGGCGAGAAGCGGGAACAACACACCAACGGTTTACGCATCGGCGTCGGTGCGAACAACAGTACTGGCGAGAAAACCGAGCACTAACAACGTCGCAACGCATCGTCCGATTCCGGCTCCGGCTCGATGAACCGATCCACACGAAGGACGCGAATGAGCAAAGGCAGTGTCAAACCCTGCAAAACCAAGGTGGCGAAGATGACCCAGAACGTGAAGAACTGAATGAGGCCGCGGTGCGGGAACGGCTCTCCGGCCGCTGTTTGCAATGGCAGGGCCATTGCCGCTGCAAGCGACACGACGCCGCGCATGCCCGTCCAGGCGACGACGGTCACACTTTGCCAGGGCGGGTACGGGTCGTGGCGACCGATCAACTGTTGGTCGAGCCACCGCGGGATATACGCCCCCGGAAAGACCCAGACGATCCGGGTGAGAATGACGACCACGCTCAGGACGGCCGCCGAGTACGCCAGGTATTCGAGCGACCAAGTTTCGCTCAACGACTCCAGGATCAGCGGCAATTGGAACCCGATCAAGATGAACACCAACCCGTTCAACAGGAACTCCAGCATCTCCCAGACGGCGCGCGCTTCCAAACGAAACTCCCGGCTGAACGATTGGAACGACCGGGTGCCGATCCAAAGCCCCGCCGCCACGGCCGCGAGCACCCCGGAGACGTGGACGTGCTCCGCCGGCAGGTACACGAGGTAGGGCGTCAGCAGTGTCAACGCGATGTGCAACTTCGTGTCGGCCACGTTCCAACGTTCCAGCAAGCGGTGCAATTCCACCACGGCCATGGCCCCGAACAACCCGATGGCGATCCCCCCGAGACTGGCGACGATGAATTCCCAGCCGGCGTCGGCCCAGACGAAGCTACCGCAAGCAACGGCTCCGATGGCCACGCGGTAGGCCACGAGCGCGGAGGCGTCGTTCACCAAGCTTTCGCCTTCGAGGATGGTCGACACAATCTTCGGGATTCGCACCCGTTTCGTGATGGCCGCAGCGGCAACGGCATCCGGCGGTGAGATGATCGCCCCGAGGAGAAAGCCGACCGTCCAGGGCAGATCCAAATACCAGTGGCAGACCACCGTGACCACGGCCGTGGTGAAGAGTACCAAGCCGATGGCGAGCAAACTGATGGAACGGAGTTGGGATCGGAAGGCCGTCCACTCGGTGTTGAATGCCGCGGCGTAGAGCAGCGGTGGCAAGAACACCAAGAAGACGATGCTCGGTGGCAGTTCGAAGCGCGGCGCCCACGGCTGCACGCTGAGGATCAAGCCCCCGCACACGAGTAAAATTGGATACGCGATCTTCAGCCAGTTCGCCAAAATACCCAGGACGATGACGACACTGAACAACGCGGCGACCAGCTCAATTTGATTCACGGCGACTCCCACGGCGATTGCCCAATACCCCAGAGACACTATTGGTATTCTCCGCGTGCGGTCAACCGGAGTTCCCCTTCCCCCGAGGTCACACGATGCGTTTCCTGTTAACACTCGCGGCAGCGTTGCTCGTCACCTCGGCCCAAGCCGCAGACAAAGTCGTCCTCGTCGCCGGCGGAGGGCCAGGGGCCGATGGAGCTGACGCTATGAAAGCGAAGCTCGTCCTGCCTTTCGCGGTCGACTTCGACAGCGATGGCAACATCTACTTCGTCGAGATGGCCGGCGGCGAACGCCTGCGGAAGATCGACACCAAGGGCATTCTCACGACGCTCGCCGGCAGTGGCAAGAAAGGGCATGCCGGCGACTATCTGACCCCGGACAAAGTCGAATTCAACGGGATGCACAATCTGATGTACTTGTCGTCGGCTTATTACGTCGAGGGCAAGAAAATGACCATCGATCTCATTCTGGTCGCCGACACATTCAACCATCGAATTCGCCTGTTCACCCCCGGCACGACCGCGGTGGTGGTTCCGTACGCGGGAACAGGAAAAAAGGGCTTTGCCGGTGACGGCGGCAAACACGGCGAAGCGGAATTTGACCAACCCATTTGCATCGCGAAGTCTCCTGATGCCAAGTATTTTTACATCGCCGACGTCGGCAATCAACGCATCCGCAGAATCGTCGACCAATCCGAAAACAACGAAGAGAAAGGCATCGTCTCCACCTTCGCCGGCACGGGCAAAGCGGGCATCCCCAAGGATGGCGAACTCGCCAAGGAGCAACCCCTCGTTGATCCGCGTGCGGTCGCTGCCGACAAACTGGGCAACGTTTACATTCTGGAACGTTCCGGCCATGCTCTGCGAGTCGTCGATAAGGCCGGGAAGATCCGCACGGTCGTCGGTACGGGCAAAGCCGGGAAGGGTGGCGATGGCGGCCCGGCACTCCAGGCCACCATGAACGGCCCCAAGTTCATCAGCATCGACCCGACCGACGACAGCGTTTTGATCGCCGATACGGAGAACCACCAGATCCGTCGATACGTTCCGAAGACGGGAACGATAGAACTCGTGGCGGGAACGGGCAAGAAAGGTTCGGCGGGGATCGACGGCGTTCCGAAGAAGCTGGAGATGAACCGCCCGCACGGCGTGAGCGTCCACCCGAAGACCGGGGACATCTACATCGCCGACAGCGAGAATCACAGAATCGTGAAGATCGTCCAAGGGAAATGAAGGAAGCCCCGACCCACCCGTCGGGGCTTCCTTTTCCGCATCGATCCGCGGCTAGTGCCGTTGAACCGACGTGAACAACTCGCTCATCTTGATGCCTAAAGCCAAGCAGATGCGGTAAAGAGTTTCGATCGACGCCGAGTTCTTGCCGAGTTCGATCTGCGACAAGTAGCCGAGGGACACCCCGGTGCGTTCGGAGACGTTCGAGAGCGTGAACCCCAGTGACTTGCGGCGTTCGCGGATGGCCGAGCCGAGCGATTCCCGCAAAGCCTCTTCGGTCATCCGAAGCAAACCTTTGCTCTCCAGACAGCGGATGACGATCTCGCGGAGTTGGTCGACTTGGAACGGCTTCGTCACGTAGTCGTACGTCCGGGCACGGAGGCAGCTCAGGGCGCTGTCGACCGACGGGTAACCTGTCACGACGACGATGTTGGCTTCGGGCTGATTGTCTCGGATCCAAGTGAAGACTTGTTCCGGTTCGAGACCGGGAATCACGTAGTCCATGATGATCAGATGAAACGGGCTTTTGCGGGTCAGCATCGATTCCACGAGCGTTGGCTCGGAGACCGTTTCGATCTCGAAATCGCGGTTCGAGAGGGCGGCTTGAATCACCGCGCAAGTGGCGGGATCATCATCGATGATCAAGATGCGGATATCGCCGCTGCTCTGGAGTTCGCTCAGGGGCGAAGGCATCCGGGCGGGGCGCGGGGTCTGGGTTTGGCGTAATCGATCTTCGACTTCGAGGGACATCTGAGGTTAACCTCCAACGAGTAACGTTTGGGCGGGGCGTTGTGAATGAGTCGTCGGGCTGGGTCGGACTGCCGCCGGCGGCAATACGATCCGAACCACCGTGCCGGTTTCCGGATTCGATTCGATGCGGATCCCGCCCCCGTGGGCGTACAAAATTCGGTACACCACCGCCAATCCGAGCCCGCGGTGACGCACCTTCGTGGTGAAGAACGGCTCGGCGAACAGCTTGGCTCGCACTTCGGGTTTGATCCCGACGCCGCGATCGCGGAAGACGATTTCGACATGCGAACCCGGGCCGACCTGCCCGAGAAATTCTTTGGCTTCGACTCTCGAAAGTTCGAGCACCGAAGCACTCACGTTGATCCGCGCGTTCGGCGGACTGGCTTCGATGGCATTTTCCAGCAGGTGACCCAACACCGTTCCGAGCGGGCCTTGTTCAACGCCCACGGAAACAAGATTCGCCGGGACATCGGTGAAGAGCTGCATCCCAGCCGGCATGGCCGTCCGCAACCGAATTTCTTCTTTCGAGAGTGCTATCGCCACTGAGCAAGGTTGCGGCTTGGCCTGACCACTCCGGTTGAGCTGATGCAATTGCTGGGTGAATACGATGCCGCGTTGACCGACTTTCGAGATCTCGCCCACGAATTTCGCTGCTTGCGATCCCGCCGGCAACAGGGGGACGCTGAGGTCGGCGAATCCGATGATGCCGGTCAAAATATTGTCGAAGTCGTGTGCCATCCGGCCGGCGATGACCGACGCATCGGCGAGTCGCTGCTGCAATCGTGCCGGTTCGAGCAGCGGGCCGATTTTTGCAACCAGTGCCGAGGATCGTTCGATCAGCCGTGTCGAAAGTACCAGATAATTGCGATCCGCATCGGTCCATGGTTCAGCGGGGCCTCGTTCGGCCCAGATCAATCCAGAAGGTCGGCCCGCCGGTTGGAAAGTCGTGTAAAGCCGGCCCGATGAATTCGGCAGTTGCCAAACAACCGTGGCCGCATCACCGCGGAGGGCATGGGCGACATCGAGCAACTCACTCGGAGCGGCTGCTAACGCCGACACGGCTTCCGGCCGGGCTTGAATCATCAAATTCGCTCGACCTTCGATTGGCCAGATCAGCCCGACTGTTCGCCATGCGGACGCACGAAGCCAATCACCCAAGAGAGTCTCGAGGGCGGAGACGTCGGTCGTTTCGGCGAGCCAGTTGGGAAGAAAAACCAGTCCGGTCGATAATCCGGCAGGCGGGGACATTCTCGCTCCCTCATCGATCGATTCAGCTCCGGGCTGCAATCGGTCATTGGCACAGCATGATTTCGTTCTACTGCATGATACTTAGAACGGGTCGTATCGATGTCAAACGATTATTGTCAGTTGCGACGTGAAAGAACCCGCTTCGAGCAATGCGGGTTCCATTTGAAAAGAAATGGGTCACATCTTCGGTTTCGCGTTGGCGATCCGCTTGATCGCGCCGGTCGCGGACTCACGGACTTTCGTCTGGGGATCCTTTTGAGCTTCCCGCAAGGCGGGTAAAGCATCCTGGCCGTCGTTACCCAACGCACCGAGTTCTTCGATGATCGCAATCCGGACATCAAACTCCGGCTCGACCTTCAACCGGGCCACGATGGTCGGGAGCAGAACCTTGGCATCGGCACCGAAACCCGAGCAGAGTGCCCGGAGTGCGAACCCGCGAACCTGTTTGTCTTTGTCTTCCGCGAAGGCCGTCTTCAATTCTCTTTCGACGATTTTGCCGCCGCCGGTGAACTTGCTGAGCGCAATCGCAGTCTGGCGACGCACTTCGACGTCGGCGTCCAGCAAGCCGACTGCCGTGCCTTGGACGGTGGCCGGGCTGCGATCCGCTAAAATCCCAAGCGATGCCAGCACTGCCCGGCGCAGTTCGAGTTCGGGTTCCCCCTTCACCAGGGGAAGCAACGCGGCCGAAACCTTGGCCGGTTCGTCCGGCTCGATGCGCCCCAGGGCGAAGATCGCCGCCGCACGCACGCCGATGTCCGTCTCCTTCAGAAGGGGAATCAACGCGTCCACGGCTCCGTTGGCTCCGCTGCCGATGCGTCCCAGCGTGTCGGCGGCCGCCGCGCGCGTTCGTGGTTCCTTATCGGCGAGAACTGTCATCAGTGCCGTGACCGCCGGCTTGGATTCTTTTCCGAACCGTCCCAGTGCCACCGCCACGACCATCCGGACGTCCGATTCTTTCTCGACGCGCAAATTCTCGCTCAGATCGATAATCACCGAAGTGGTATCGCTGTTTTTACCGTCTTCGAGCAGTTTCACGGCCATCGTGTTGACGACTTCGGCCGCCTGCTTCCGCACCGACGGGGTACTATCCGTTTTCAAGGCCCGGCCGACGGCCGTCATCACTTGTTTGACCAGTTTCGAGTTCAAAGCGTTGTCCGATGCGATTTGCCCCATGGAAATCAACGCCACCCGCCGCAAGCGAGCATTCTGCTCTTCGCGCAGCATCTGATCCCACTGCGAGAGTTTGCGGCCGTTGTATTCCGGATCATCCTCGGCCGCACGGCCAACGGAGATGATGGTGGAACTCAGCAAGAGTGCTAGTAACGAGTACCGGAGCGAGCGGGTGACCATGACAACTCTCCGGCGACAACTTTCACGGAGCTATCTTACGACGGCACAGAATCTCCCGTCAAACACATTCCCGCTGGCCCATCCCGGTACTGCTCGGACGCTTGTACTTGTTTCCGCGGAGAACACCCCCCTCCCCTCTGCGGAACCAATGGAAGCAGCGGAAACAAGTACACCACACAGAATGACGACCGCCCGACGATTATAAACTATTGTTCAGT
>JANXWE010000117.1 GCA_025351325.1 Fimbriiglobus sp. | reverse complement strand
TTCACGAACGGCGCCGTGGTGATGTACCGGGATCGCCGCGATCCGGGCGAACTGACCACGTTGGTCAGCCAGCTCTTTTTGGGGGTGCGACTCGATTGCGCGAAGTGCCACCACCACCCGTTCGAGGTCTGGAGCCAAGACGACTTCTACAGTTTCGCCGCGTTCTTCGGGCGCATCGGCCGCAAGGGCAACGGTATCTCGGCCCCGATCTCGGGGAGTGAAGAGACGATCTTTTCGATTCCGACGGGCACGGTGAAACATCTGCTGACGGGCAAAGCGATGACGCCGACCCCGCTGCTCGGCAAACCGCTCGACATTCCCGCTGACCAAGACCCGCGCCAAGTGCTGGCCGACTGGGTAACGGCCCCGGAGAATCCGTATTTCGCCAAAGTGATCGTCAATCGAGTCTGGGCCGACTTGATGGGCCGGGGGATTGTCGACCCGGTCGATGACTTGCGGGCGACGAACCCCGCCAGCAACCCCGAGTTACTTGAAGCGCTCGCCATCGACTTCCGCAAGAACGGCAACGATCTGAAGAAGCTGATCAAGACGATCACCGCGAGCCATGTTTACGGGCTTTCGACGACGCCGAACGACCGCAATGCCGCCGACTTGAGGAACTATTCGCGGCACTACCGCCAGCGGTTGCGGGCCGAGGTGCTGCTCGACATGGCCAGCGACATCACCGGGGTGTCGCAGAAGTTTGATGCGATGGCGCCTGGTTCTCGTGCGATGGAAGTTTGGACGGCCCGGTCGCATTCGGACTTCTTGGACAGCTTTGGCCGGCCCGATCCGAATCAAGATCCCCCGTGTGAGCGGAGTACGGAAACGACCGTCGTGCAGGCGTTGCACTTGATGAACAGCCCGGATCTCGCCCGCAAAGTCACCGACGACACCGGCCGGTGTGCGGCACTGGCCAAAACGACCAAGCCCCCCGCCGAGGTGGTCGATGAGCTGTACCTGCTGGCCTACAATCGCTTCCCGACCGACGCGGAACGCACTGCCGGGGTGAAGCGGTTCGACCAGCCGAAGGCGACCCGTCGCAGTGCGGTGGAGGATTTGATGTGGGCGCTGCTGAACACCCCGGAGTTCGTGTTCAACGATTGAGTGGGTGGTACAATGAAACTGTTTACCCGCTGAGTTGAATCGAGGAACTGCTATGCAGACTTGGGCGACCCGACATCCCGCACTCGCGTCGGGACTGGAACTGCCACAGCAACCTTGGGCTGTGGCTGCGCCAACTGACAAGCCAGATGGCAAAACTTGGAGTCAGCAGATCGACAAATTGCTGGCCATCCGACAACTTGAAGACGATTGGGACGGACAAGGCACTCCCGCCCCCACTGTCGAAGTGGTCGATAGTGCATTGGTGCTGGCAATCCTCTTGCGTCAAGATGGAGTAATTCCGCCCACCGGCATTGTGCAAGGCGTCGTGGGCGAAGTCTTGTTCGACTGGCAATCGGCAGACGGGAAGTACGTGGAGGTGGAAGTCACCGGCCCCTATCGGGCTGAAGTGTTCATCCACCAGCCGGGACAACCGATCAAGCATTTGCGGTGGGAAGCCATGCGAGTGGAGGGCGCGACCTCATGAAACATGAGGGCGAACCCGTTTCCGCTGATGAGAACATTGTCAGGCTGGTCTGGCGCGAGTTCCTTCGACCAGGCGAATTGGTGCCGATCCTGCCGGTCGCATTCAAACCACGGCCGAATGACACGGAAGGGGTCTCGGTATTCCGACTGGCGTGTTTGGACAGCCCGCTGGATGCCTTGACCGCCATGCTTCCTGAAAAACGGGGCGGGTATGCCATCGCGGTGTTCCCAGTTTCTGAGTTAACCGCTTTGGGGTTGAGCGTGAAACCGGCGAAAATCGACAGCGTTCCCGGTCATGCGGTGATTCCCGAATTGAACTTTGCGACCGTTTCAGCGGACACGACAACTTGGAAAATGGTTCAGCTTGCCCTGGCGCAGATCGCCGCCAGACGCCTGATTTTGCCGGGTGATTCGCAGCCGTGATGAAGTCGCCCCACGCCGAATGCCACGAAAGGTCTCCCATGCCCACCCGAACGAACTGCGCCGGTGTCACCCGCCGCGACTGCCTGCAACTCGGCCTCGGCACCCTGCTCGGCGGAGGCCTGCTGACGGCGCTGCGTGCCCGTGGAGTTGCAGCGGAGACCGTGAACAACCCGGTGGCCAAGGCGAAGTCGTGCATCCTCATTTGGCAGGATGGCGGGCCGTCCCACTACGAGATGTTCGACCCGAAGCCGAACGCCCCCGTCGAGTACCGGGGTGAATTCAAAGCGATCGCCACGTCGGTCCCCGGCGTCCAATTTTCGGAGCACATGACGAAGCTCGCCGCCGGGTTCGGCAAGTTCGCCATGATCCGATCGATCCGCCACGACCAAGGGAATCACGGGGCCGGCAACCACTACATGATGACCGGGGCACCGCCGCGAATTCCCGTCGGCTGCGGGGCGTTCGTCAGCTTCCATCCGAGCATGGGGTCGGTCACCGCCGCTGAGAAAGGTGCCCCCGCTGGGTTGCCCGCTTACTTCGGACTGCAAAGTATGACGCGCTCGGGTGGGCCGAACTTCCTCGGAGCCAAGTACGCTCCGTTCGTGGTGGCCGAAGATCCGAACAATAAAGAGTTCAAAGTCCGCGATGTTGCTTTACCCGAAGGATTGACCGGGGAACGGTTCGCCGGGCGAACGCAAGTCCGCAGTGAAGTCGATCAGTTCAAACGCATTCTCGACAAGGCCGCCGGTGATCCGGCTCTGGCGCTCGACGATCATTACAAGCAAGCCTACGACCTGATGAACTCGAAGGAGGCCCAAGCCGCCTTCGACATCGGCCGCGAACCGGACAAAGCCCGCGAACGCTATGGTCGTAACGGCTTCGGTCAGCGCTGCTTGCTGGCCCGACGGCTGGTCGAAGCTGGCGTGCCGTTCATCACGATCAACGACGGCGGCTGGGATCATCACACGAAGCTATTCGAGACGCTGAAAACACGGTTGCCACAGTGGGACAACAGCGTCTCGGCGCTGATTGAAGATCTCGGCCAACGCGGGTTGCTCGACAGCACGCTTGTGATCGCCCTCGGTGAGTTCGGCCGGACACCGCAGATCAACAAAGATTCGGGCCGCGATCACTGGTCGAACGCCATGAGCGTACTGTTCGCCGGTGGTGGGACACCGGGTGGCCAAGCGATTGGAACCACGGATGGCAAAGGGTTCGCCGCCGTGGAACGGGTGCTGGCCCCGGAAAACTTCGTGTCGACTGTCTACACGAAGCTCGGCATCGACCCGAACAAGATGCTGTACAACACGCAGGGCCGCCCCGCACACTTGGTGAGCGACCCGACCCCGATCAAGGAACTGATGTGAGCGGTCAAGGGGTTCAAAACCAAGTTTTGAACCCCTTGACCGCTGCGGATTCGGCCCGCTCGCCTACAATTTCCCCACTATGAGAGCGGAAATCGTATCCATCGGTTCGGAGATCACCTCCGGCCAGAACCTCGACACCAACGGCCAGTGGCTCTCGCGCCGGCTCGCCGAAATGGGCATCCCCGTCGGCTTCCACACAACGGTGGCCGACGACTTCGCCGACAACGTGCTCGTCTTCCGCCACGCGTTGGAGCGAGCCGACGTCGTGCTGAGTACCGGCGGACTCGGGCCGACGCTCGACGACCTCACCCGCGAAGTTTTGGCCCAAGTCGCCGGCGTCGGACTGTACGAACACGAGCCGAGCTTGTTGCAGGTGCAAGAGATGTTCGCCAAGCGCGGTCGGGTGATGCCCGAACGCAACCGGTTGCAGGCCCAGTTCCCCGTGGGCAGTGAACCGATTCTCAACCCCGTCGGCACCGCCCCCGGAATTTGGATGCCGTTCGGGAAGCGAATCGTCGCGGCCATGCCGGGTGTCCCGTCGGAAATGTTCAAAATGTTCACCGAGCAGGTGAAGCCGCGCTTGGAGACCTTGGGTCTTGGCGGGGGTGTGTTCCTCGAGCGCAAAATCAACACGTTCGGGGCCGGAGAATCGCAGATCGAGCAGTTGCTCGGCGATGTCACCAAACGCGGGTCGGTGCCGGAGGTCGGCATCACCGTCAGCGACGCCGTGGTCTCCCTGCGGATTTTGGCCCACGCCCCCAGCCTGATGGCGGCCCAAACACTCATCGCCCCGACGGAACAGATCATCCGCGAGCGGCTCGGCAAACTCGTCTTCAGTGCCGATGCGGTCGAACTTCAAGACGTGATCGTGCAACTGCTGATGGACGCCGGGAAGACGGTGGCCACGGCCGAGAGCCTGACGGCGGGACAGGTGGCCAGCTTGCTGGCCAAATTCCCCGGTGCCAGCGCCCATCTATTGGGTGGAGTGGTGGCGTACACGAACGAGGTGAAGATCCGCGGACTCGGGGTGCCAGCGGAACTGATCGACCGTCACTCGGCTGTCAGTGGCGAAGTGGCCCAAGCAATGGCGGTCGGCGTGCGGGCGAAATTCGGCACCGATTACGGTTTGTCGACCACGGGCTACGCCGGCCCGACCGGCGGCACCGACGGCCAACCCGTCGGCACCGTCTTCGTGGCGGTTGCAGACAAAGACGGATGTGAAGTGTACCCGTTCTGCTGGTTCGGCACCCGCACGGAAATCCAGAGCCGCACCGCGAAAATGGCGTTGAACGCTTTGAGGTTACGGCTTCTGAAATAAGGCGAGCCGAGGTGCGTCAGCACCCGGGTGGCTAAGAATGCCCAATCGAAAGAGGGATCGGAGTTCCGACATAGTTTTTATTCTGTGCCTTCCTCCGCGTTTCCGCGATTCAAAATTCTTCGCCTTAATAATGGATTTCGCCTCATGAGCAACCGAACTTGGACATGCGTGCAACTTCAAACCGCGTGTGCCATGTATTTCGAATGCACCGCAGTATCGGCGGATCGACTTCCACAAATCTTTTGCGAATCTGGGTACTGTCCTAGCTTTGCGTTGCTGAAAAACTCGGCTTGACCCACTTCTGACGTTCGGCTATCGCCTTCCCCCGGCAAGTTCTCCGGAGGGCGGTAGGATGGTCAAGTGTAAGGACTGCGCGTTCCTGTCGCTGAAGAGTCCAAACCTCACAGAACTTTTGGAAGCAGACAGTTCGTTTCGTGCTGAAGGAATCGCCTACGGCATTCTACAGCCAGCGAATGCTAATGGGCCTGTTTGTTTCAGAATGGTACTAGATCTTCGCGCGGACATGATTGCTATTCCGGATGTTAATGGCAAGGTAAGGGCACTTGAAGTCATTTCGAGAGACCTTGAATGCGACAAGTTCGTGCGGTGGTTTAATGGATACTCTCCTAAAGAGATTGCCGAGAAAATGTACAACGATCAACAGTTGAAGATTGCAGAAGAGCGCAAAGCGGCCGATGAGGAACGGGCGGCACAGCGCCGTCGTGAAGATCGTGAATGGCAAGTCAGGGAGCAAGAGCGGCGAGAATCTCTGGAATGGAAGCGGAGGCTACTTTTGACACTATACGGGACGATTTTCACGGCAGTCGTCGGCGGCATTTCAGGGTACATCGGATTTCTAATTAAGGGCAATTCGGATCAACAGGTTCAGCAAGCGAAAGAGGGCAAGAATTAATTCTTGCCCTCTTTCTTTCACTCTCCGATCTTTTGCAGTAGTTCCGCCACGCTCCACACGTGATCCGTCAACCCCGAAGCCATCGCGGGCGTCGTCTTCCGCTTCGGTTCGCCTTCCGCTCGGGTGTAGTCCGTGAGCGTCGTGTGAACCCGGCAGAAGTTGTAGTAGGCGAACCAGAGCGCCAGCGCCGCCTTGTGGTTCTCCCATTTCTTGCTGTGGGCGTTCGTCAGCCGGGTCATGCGGCGAACCCCCATGCGGATGGAAAGGTTCTGGCGTTCGGCGTGCGAGGTCGAAACACGGTCGTCGTCGGGGTTGCCTATTATCACCACCGTGTGAACCGCCGTCACTTCGCCGGGGGAGTAGCGGGACGCGGTTCCGACTTCGGGCGAGTTGCCGTAGGTTTTGACAATCTGCGCGAAGTCGATGGTGTTCCCGAAAACGAGCGGCACGGCCGTGCGGTAGGGGCGGAAGCCGTCGGTCGAAAGCTGGAAGCGGCCGTTGGTCGCTTCCCCCAGCTTCGCGGCGAACATCGTCGTGGCCCACACCGTGCGCTTATCGACGTGGAAGGCGAGAACCAGTTTGGTATCCCGCTCCACGGCGACGTAACACCATGCGTCCCCCATGGAGTCGTCGTACCCTTCCCGCTCGGCTGTCTTCTGCTTGCACCCGACGAAACCCCAGATTTCATCGGCTTGTACGTCTTTGACTTCCACGGCCCGCACGGTGCGAGTCAGGAATGCTTCGCACTTCTCACCGGCTTCCACCATCGCGGCGATGATCGTGTCCCGGTGAACGTCGGTGAGCCGTTCAGTCGAGCGGATGCTGTTGCCTTCCAGAAGCATCCGAAGGCATAGCTCGGCTTTCGACGATTCCAGACAGCGACGGTCTACCGGGCGGGTGCCCGCGTCCGTGAACGTCTTTTCGCAGGAATCGCACCGGTGGCGCTGGGAACCGTTGCGGTTCTTCCCGAAGCGGCGCGTGGCGCCTTCGCAGAGCGGACAAAACATGGGGATAGCCCTTCCAGAATGGAAGGCCGTCCGCTAAAGTGAAGACGCTAGGCTTGCACTCTGGCGTAACAGCCGGTTTGTAAATCGCCCGGTGGGATCGTGCCAACGATCCCACCGGGTTTTTTGCTGCCCATCGAGGTCGAGTCAGGGCGACAGTTCCACCCGCACCCTGATTCGACCGACCACCTCGCACGCGATTCCTTCCGAAACCGCATACTCACCCCGGAAGGCGTGTTTCCGCTCTACGTTGCGGCGGCCTTTCCACCGTAGAGCTTTCCCTTCTTATCATCGTCCCCTCCCGGTCACTAATCGATTAGCGACCTATAGACAGTTTAGTCATATCTGATAAGTCGTCAAGATCTATTCTGATAAAAGCAACGATGGAAAACGAAAAGGGGGTTGACCGCTTATCGGCGTGGCCCTATCATTCATCGTAAAGGGGGAAAGCCATGGCAGACGACACGACTACCGGCACTTCGGCGAAACCGCGAACGCGCAGCCCGTCCTACCCGAGCATCGGCTTGGAAGAAGCTATCCGGCGCGCTGGCGTGCTTCACGAAAGCATCCACGATCACGCCGTCGCTCCGGAAGCGATTGCGGAGATGTGGAATTCCAACACGAAAAGCAGCGCTTTCCTTCAGGGCGCCGCCACGCTCAAGCAGTTCGGGCTACTGGAAGACGACGGCAAGGGTCAGAAGCGGCAAGTGAAGCTGACGGAACTGGCGAAGGACATTCTAGTCCACGACGAAGACTCACCCGAGCGAGCGGAATTCGTCAAGCGGGCCGCATTGCAGCCTAAGATTCACCTAGAACTATGGACAAAGTACGGCGGGAATCTTCCGCAGTCCGACTCTCCGATCCGCTTCTATCTGCTACGCGAGCGGACGGAAGGGGTGTTCCATCCAGACCATGTAAACGCCTTTATCAGTCAGTTGCGTTCGACAATCGCCTATGCGAAACTGGCATCGGGCGATACAATTCCCACCGTCGGGGATGCCATCCGTCAGGATCAGCCCCCGACGACTTGGGGGAGTCCGCCGATGCCACCGAAGAACCAACCGCCAGCGCCGCCGGTGCCGCCGCCACAAAACGGAGGGGCGACCGTCGCCACCTTCCGAGAACTGCCGGTGATCTTGCCCTCGAGTCTGTCCATCGCGGTACTCAAGGTACCGGTGCCGATGTCAGAAAGCGACTTCAAGGCCATCGTGGACACGATCAACTCGTTGAAAGCTGTCCTTGTGAAGCCTTAGCAAAGGCATCGCCCGGCGGAAGCCGGGCGATTTTCCGCAACGCAAAGCTAGGACAGTACCCGAATCTGCTTGACGGAACTCCGGTGCTCTGTTCTAATTCTGTTCACGACGCGACTATCGCCCACTTCTTCGGCCGTGTTGAGATCGGGAAACCCGTTCGAGAGTCCTCGCATGTCGAAGCGGTTCTTCGGCCGTCGATCACCTCGTACCAATCGTTCGCCACGTGTTTCTTCTCCGCCCACCAAGCCGAGGTGTGAGGAGTTGGAATCGCGGGACTGCCCAACTCTCTTCGCTGTTTACTTGTTCACCCCCGGTGTTGGCATGACCGGCGACACCGCAGCCACGATTTCCGGGTCGCTCACGGTCGATCCCACCTTGGCCACCGACGCCAACGGGGCCACCCTGATCGAAGCGAGTTCCATCCAAGACGCCCTCGACCGCTCGATCATCGGCACCGTCACGGTGCAGCACGCCGGGGAGACCTTGACCTACTCGATGGGGGTCGGGGAATCGGGGATCGACGCGGCCGCGCACAAGGCGTTCCGCGTCGGCGCCGGGGCCATCGAACTCGAGGACATGACCCGCTCGGCGAACGGCAGCGACTTCGATTACAACGACCACTACTGGTCGACGAACGTCTCGGAAGTCTCCGCGCCGTCGCTGAATCCGCCGAGTCCGCCGCCGACGACGAGTCCGCCGCCGCCGGGGGGTGGCCCGGCGTACGTCTGGATGACCAACGGCGCCGGCACCACCGAGACCGGCCCGGCCAACGGCTGGGTCCTGGTGAATCGCAGCAACACTTCTGGTTCATTGACGGTGTATTTCGAGCTGGACTACAACGGCGGCGGGCCCTTGGCCACC
>JANXWE010000116.1 GCA_025351325.1 Fimbriiglobus sp. | reverse complement strand
GGGTAGGTCGCCGGGAGAACGGGCGGTGCCGCTTTGGTCTGCGCTTGCACACGCTGGCCGTCGGTCGAATGGAAACCGATCACGATTGCGAAAATGGAAAAGAGCCCGAGGCATCGGCAGGTGCGCGTCATGGAGAGCATCTCGAAGGGGAACCTGGCAGGAGAGATAGACTACTTCGATTTCAGTTCGAGGTCACGGGTATTCTCAGGCCCGGGTGCAATTTCGAGAAGCAACCCCGACGTCTCGGAGGTGGCGAACTTGGCGGGCACCGCCGGCCCCGTCACGATGACCGTGTACTCGCCGTAAGGCAGTTCATCGGTGTACGAGTACTTTCCTTGGGCATCGGTGACGGTCGTGAACGCACGCCCTTTTCCCGCGATGGTGATCGTCGCCTTGGCGAGTGGCTGACCATCGAGTTTCAGTACGCCCGTGAGTGGCGGTCTCGTTTTGACCGGTTTCAAATCGGCCCGGATCCGTTCGATGAGTTCGTGCAGGCGATACGCTTGCAACTTCACCGTGTCGGATTTCTCAGCCTCGCTTAGGCCCGTGTCGATTGATTTTTGAATAGCCGGGCGATGTTTCAAGAACGGCTTCACACTCAGCAAGGTCGTGTTGTAAACCTTCAAACTCCCGCCCGCATCGCCGGCGTTGTACAGCACCGCACCTTTGTTGTGCATCTCTTTCAGCACGTCGATGGCGATCTGGTCGAGTTCACTTTCGGGAATCGATTTCGGTGCGGGGGATTGGGCTGAGACAGCGGATGCGACGGAGCCGAGGATCAGCGCCCAGGCGAATCGAGTGAGACTATTCACGCGTGGAACTCCCGAGGGGACAATCAAAAGAATTGATCTTACCGAACCAGCACGTCGGATTTGATCTCCGGGGAGTTGTACGGAATCACGCTGTAGAGTTGTCGGGCGACCAGAAGTTGAATCACCAGTTTCGGCCGCTCGATGCGCACCGCTTCCGGCGGCAACCCGTACGAGTTGAGAACTGCGGTACGACGGAAATCACTTTGGATGAACGGCACCAAATGATGGCCGAAGGAATCGCCTAAGAATAGCAATCGCGGGCCAGTGGCGGAGGGTGTCTCGGTCACCGTGCTGGGGAGCAGGTTCAAATGATCGGATGCCGGAGTTTTCGCAAAATAGTCCGGCGTGTCCTGAAGCTGAAAGGGCGTGCGCGGCTCCAGGAACCGGGCCGTGCCGCGTTCCTCGGCTTCGACCAACCCGGCTAACTTTCGCAAGTCGCACCAGGCGGGGGCTTCGATGGAGTGGTATTCGGAATCGGGTTTCGGCACGAAATCTGGGAAGCGCGCGCGGATTGCATCGGCGATGGCCCAGTAGGCGGCGCGAGATCCATCGTGGTTCCAATGGGAGTCGGTCTTGAAGTAGATGAAGTTCGGGTTGCGTTCTTTTTCCGCCAGCAACGTCGGCAGCAAATTGATGCATTCCACGCCACGGGCTTTCAGTTTTTCGGTTAGTGCAGTGCCCATTTCGAGTGGCGGATGCCGGGACGGATAACCGCGCAGAAATTCCGGGTAGACCGCCGCTTTATCCGGGGCGACAACCACGATGTAGTCGATCCCTTGCGCTTTCAGCCAAGCTTCCCGCTCGACGTAGGCCTCCGCCCATTGCTCGACCCGTTCGCCGGCGCTCGGCTTCTTCGGATTGCCGAGAAACGGGTCGGTTTGATTCACGAAGAGCCAACCGTCTTTGCCGATCCAGACCTTCGCGGTCACCGGTTGGCTCAAGGCACCGAACACGAATCGACGATGCCAACCCAACAAGACATCGCGGTAGCCGATGGCATCGCCCAAGTACATTTCGAAGTGTTTGGGGAAGTCTTGCAGCACATATTTCTTCGGTGCGAGTGGGGGAAAAGTATAGCGCTCGCGGTTTTCATCCAGTCGCCCCGGCGTCTGGAAAAAGAGACCGAACAGCGGAGCGCCGACGGCGAGTAGGAACACGCCCACCGAGACGAGTTCGAAGATACGCCGCTGGCGGAGTCGTACGCTCAAATCCATTTCCACCATCCATTAAAATCGAAAATAAATGAACGGGCTGTACGTCTTCGCCGCAAGCTGCATGGAGGCACCGAGGTAGCAGACGGCGATCCCGAGCGAGCCGCAGAAACCCGCGAGGCCATTCCACCGATACCCGCGTCCGTCGAGTATCTTTTTCAACGCGGGCACGATGGGGGTAAACGCGAGCAACCCGCACGGCATTGCCAGCGCGAGCTTCGGGTTCCAGACGTCCGAAAATTCTTGCGTACCACCTTCGACGCGGCCGAGGGCTCGGAACATCCCTTCGACTTGCCCGACATCGGTCGCGCGGAACAACACCCAGCCCAGCCCCACCGAAACCAGCAAGTAACCATGTCGAAACGGTCTCGGCAACCACGCGATCAGCATTCCCAATCCGAGTCGCTCGAGGATTAAAATGACCCCGTGGTACAGACCCCAAAATAAGAACGTCCAATTGGCCCCGTGCCAAATTCCACAGAGCACGAACACGATCAACAGATTGACGTAGGTTCGCACCGTTCCCTGGCGATTCCCACCCAAGGGGACGTAGACGTAATCGCGGAACCAGCTCGACAAACTGATGTGCCAACGACGCCAGAACTCCGTGATCGACTGCGCGATGTACGGGTAGCGGAAATTTTCGAGGAAGTCGAACCCGAACATTTTGCCCAGTCCGATGGCCATGTCCGAGTAGCCGCTGAAGTCGAAGTAGATTTGCAGTCCATAACAGAATAGACCGAGCCACGCGGCGGCCATCGTCAGTTCGTCGGAGGAAACCAAGAAATCCTTGGTGCCGAATGCGGCATCGGCCGCCTCGGCGAACGTATCCGCCAGCAGCAGTTTTTTCGCCAAGCCGATCCCCAATCGTCGGACGCCAACCGCGAAGCGTTCCAACCCGACGGGCCGTATGGTCAGTTGCGCGGCGATATCGCGGTAGCGGACAATCGGCCCGGCGATGAGGTGCGGAAAGAGGAAGACGTACAGCCCGAACTTCAGGAAGCTCCGCTCCGTCGACACATCTTTCCGGCAGACATCGACGATGTAGCTGATCGCTTGAAATGTGAAAAAGGAGATCCCGATGGGCAGATGCACAGTCGGAATGCTCACTTCTGGTAGCCCGAATGAACTCGGGACACTCGCCAGAGTGGCGGCGAGGAACCCGGCGTACTTGTACCAGATGAGCAGAGCCAGATTCAGCACGACAGCGACTACTGCTAGTGGCAGAGTTGACTTGTTGCGACCTTGCAACCAAGCAGCCGCACGGGCGAAGCCGTAGTTCACCACCAACGACGCGAACAGCACGAGCACGTAGGCGAACTCGCCCCAGGCGTAGAAAAACAAACTCGCGAAGAAGAGGAACGCATTCGTGAATGATACCTGAGCGCGGCCACGTAAATTCAGAACCGCTGGCACGCCGTGGTAGATTAAAAGGACTGCCGGTAAGAACAGATACAAAAAGACCGGCGAGTTGAAATACACGACCACCCCCGTGGCAAACTGGGAAGGTCGGGAGTTTAGTCGAAACGAGGCAACCCAGACAAGGGGACTTCGTTCAACCAGCGAGTCAACAACTCCTCATATTGTCCACCGACGGCGATCACATCCCACCGTCGTTCCGTTTCACTCAACCGTTCGATGTGGATCTCCAACCGGTCCATTGGCAGGGTCTCCAAGAATTTGTCGGCCCACTCGATTAAACAAACGCCGTCCCCTGCGAAGTACTCTTGGATGCCCAGGCCCTCGAATTGATCTGCGGTCGCCAAGCGGTACGCATCAAAGTGGTAGATCGGCAACCGGGCCGGGTACTCGTGGATGAGTGTGAACGTCGGCGAATTCACCGCAGCCAGATTCTGGACGCCCAACCCCTCCGCCACGGCCCGGGTGAACGTGGTTTTCCCCGCCCCGAGCGGGCCGATCAGGGCGATCACAGCGCCAGGAAACAGCACCGGCCCCAGGGACTTCCCCAGGGCCAGCGTCGTTTCAAGGTTGGGAACGATGAATTTCATTTGGATGTGTCATAAAACGGATCTGAAGGCGAGCCGAGCAGCGTGAGCTGCCGGATTTTGCACGGCTCGAAAGAACCCGGCAGCTCATGCTGCTCGGCACACTTTCGCTTAAACCTTCTGCGCTGCCTTACTCGCTTTTGCGGCCTTGAACCGCAGGTAGGCGAACATGAACTCGTCGACGTCGCCGTCGAGGACGGCGTTCACACCGGGGATTTTGACGTCGATGCCGTCGCGTTCGTCCCGCACCAGGGTGTACGGCTGCATGATGTAGCTGCGGATCTGGCTGCCGAAGGCGATTTCCCCCTTGGCGTCGTAGCGGTTGGCGATGTCGCCCATCCGCTTGTTCTCTTCGATCTGATAGAGCCGGGCCTTCAACGACGCCAGGGCGTTGGCGTAGTTCTTCGGCTGGCTGCGCTCGGTGCGACTCTCGCCGCGCACGCCCGATTTGTGAATGAGCCGGACGCCGGATTGCGTCTTGTTCTGGTGCTGCCCACCGGGGCCACCGGAGCAGAACGTCTGCATCTCCAACTCTTTTTCGTTCACGTAAATTTCGATGGTGTCGTCGAGTTCGGGCATCACATCGACGGCGACGAACGACGTTTGGCGAGTGTCTCCGGAGCCGAACGGGCTGATGCGGACGAAGCGGTGGACGCCGATTTCGCTCTGCATGAATCCGTAGGCGTAGTCGCCCGTCACCTTGAACTCGCAACTCTGCAACCC
Organism: Fimbriiglobus sp.; assembly: GCA_025351325.1. Classification (GTDB taxonomy): domain Bacteria; phylum Planctomycetota; class Planctomycetia; order Gemmatales; family Gemmataceae; genus JALHQU01. The sequence goes on along the minus strand of JANXWE010000116.1, from coordinate 4,393 downwards.
AGCTTCGATGTTCGGCAACTCGTCGACTTCCTCGGTGGCGTACCCCTTGGTCTTGGCCCACATCAAGTACATGCGGCGGAGGCGTTCAGCCCAATCGCAAGCGTCGGTGCCCCCCTGCCCCGCTTGAATCCGCACGATGGCGTTGCAAATGTCCGATTTGCCGCTCATCATCGCTTTCAGTTCGAAGGCCGCGAGTTTGACCTCGGCGTCCGATAGCGCCGGCACGATCTCCGCCTCGAAGCTCGGGTCTTCGTCGGCCAATTCGGCCATGGCCGCGATGTCGTCTTTAGCTTTGTCGAGTTCTTCGTACGGCTTCAGCACGGCGTTCAGCACTTTGATCTTTTGGATCGTGCCCTTCGCGGCGTCCTGGTTGTCCCAGAAGCCCGGTTCGCCCTGTTTCGCGTCGAGTTGCTCGCGCTGACTCAGTTTGTTGACGACGTCAAAGTGACCTCCGGAGCTGAGTCAAACGCGCCGCCAAGTCGTCGGTCCGTCTTCGCAAATCGGCATTCATCGCAAGTTTCCTGCTGGTGTTTGAACTGCACAGGGACATGATACCACCAACAACAAGTTCGAAAAGGATTTCCGCGAATCGGGTATTCGGAGAATTCTTTTGCGAATCTGCTTGACGGCACCCCGGTGCCCTGTTCTAATTCTCTCAACGACGCGACTATCGCCCACTTCCTTGGCCGCGTCGAGACCGGGAAACCCGCTCGGGAGCCCTCGCATTTTGAAGCGATTCTTCGGTCGTCAATCGCCCCGGATTGGCCAATCCCTACGCATTACCCCCCTCCCCGCTTGCCAAGCCGAGGTGTGAGGAGCTGGAATCGCGCGACTGCCCGACCCTCTTCGCCGTCTACCTGTTCACCCCCGGTGTCGGCATGACCGGCGACACCGCGGCCACGATTTCCGGATCGCTCGCGGTCGATCCCACCTTGGCCACCGATGCCAACGGGGCCACCCTCGTGGAAGCCAGTTCGATCCAGGACGCCCTCGACCGGTCGATCATCGGCACCGTCACCGTGCGGCACGCCGGGGAAACGCTCACCTACTCGATGGGGGTGGGACAATCGGGCGTCCACGCGGCCGCGCACAAGGCGTTCCGCGTCGGGGCCGGGGCCATCGAACTCGAGGACATGACCCGCTCGGCGAACGGCAGCGACTTCGATTACAACGACCACTACTGGGCGACGAACGTGTCGGAGGTCTCCCCGCCGTCGCTGAATCCGCCGAGTCCGCCCCCGCCGACGAGTCCGCCGCCTCCGGGAGGTGGCCCGACGCACGTCTGGATGACCAACGGCGCCGGCACCACCGAGACCGGCCCGGCCAACGGCTGGGTCCTGGTGAATCGCAGCAACACTTCTGGTTCATTGACGGTGTATTTCGAGCTGGACTACAACGGCGGCGGGCCCTTGGCCACCGCCAATCTCGACTACGAGATCCTCGGCAACGGCTTGTGGGTGACGTTCGCCGCCGGCGCGAGCCAAGTCCCCATCTTCATCCACCCCCTCATCGACACGCTCGTGGAACCGATGGAGATCGTCGGGATGCGTCTGTCCGCCGGCAGCGGCTACATCGTCTACAGCCCGAACATCGCCTACATCGAGATCGGCGACGTCAAATTGAACTTTGATCTGGACGTGGACGCCGACGGCGTCTTGTCCGACGGCGACGACCGGGCCGAGAACTACCTGCCCGGCTACAAGGGCAACAAGGCCATGCTGACGACGACCCCGGACGCCGCCAACGCCACGTTCAACAATTCGGTGTTCGCTCCGCAGCGGATGAAGCTGGTGCTCGAGAACATTGGCACGGACAGCCTCGACGTCACCGCCGTCGTATTCGAAATTCTCACGACCACTTCGATTTCGGGCTACACCTCCAACCGGAGCGACGCCAGTATTGTAGGCGTGGGGAAAGAGAAGGATTACTCGTTCCGCGCCAACGGGGATGCAGTGTATGATCTCCACGTCGTCAACCGCGCCAGCTTCGAAGAGCAAGCTTACGGCGGGCCCTACGGCGGAAAGATGGAGAAGAATCGGACGTGGGTGAACTTCTACTCCAAAGACTACGGCGGGGCCGCGGTGGTTCGCGCAACGATCTTTGTCAAAGACGGGGCCACGGACAAACCCCAAGCGAGCGTCCTGTTGAAAATCCCGAAGGACGTCGACGGCGACGACCTCGCGGACAAGTGGGAGGTCGAGATGGGGACGCGCTGGACGACCCAGTACGGCCTCGATCCCTGGACGAAGGAAGTCGCGCTGACCAAGTTTGTACCCACAGTCACCGTCAATAACATCCCGGTCGGTGTCGACAACGAACCCAAAGACCCCGACAAAGAGGGGGTCACGGCGGCGGGGCCGCTGGTTCCCCAGGCCGAAGAGGGCGACGCCCACACCATCCTGGAAGAGTACCGGGGCTACATCCTCGACGGCGGCGGGCTCAACGGGTTCGGCGGCGGCCACCCCGGCGGGCACATCCGGCTCGACCCGGCGAGGAAGGAGATCCTGGTCGAGGTGGATCGGGCGGCGGTGATCAACAACCTACCAGGCCCTGGCAATGACACGGATGCGAAGCTCAAAACTATCCTGAACGGCGCGTCGGGAGTGTTCAGCAACGCCACGCGCGGGGCCGGCATCTACATGTACTGGCTGATGGACGAGGTGGCATTGGATTTGCCGAAGGCAAAGTTGGATACACCCACCAAACTCCTTGATGAATTACAGGCCTCGCGCGATACCGCAGCGGAGCGGGCCGCACAAGACAAACTAACTTTGACGACTGACTTTCTCCACTTCATATTCGCAGACGAGATCCCACTAGCCAATCACGTCGGCGGCGTTTCAGTTTTTAGCAATCTGAAACTCAGCCGGCGTGGGTCATTCATCTCGGTTTCTGACTTGAAGAGGTTTTACTTGGCCTACCCATTGATATATAGAAGCTTCGACGAAATGCTGATCACAACGGCTGCGCATGAGATCACGCACGTGCTGTACGATCGAATTACAGTTCCATTCAACGTCAGGCAGCACACCACCGCAGATGAAGCCGATTTGATGTATGAGCCTTCAACACGAGCTAATAACGAGTTGGCGACGGTCAAAATTACTGCCGCTGTTCAAGGTGTGCTTAAGGTGAAAACGAACCGAGCATTGGTTCTCTAACATTAGTGCAACGCGCGATGACAACCGCTTGATATTTTGCTTAGGCGTCGCGCCAATATAAACTACCGGATATTTTGTTCCGAGTGCTGAAAAACATGGCCATTGCACTCCTACTGTCCGGTAATAAATTTGGCGCGAATCCTTAGCCATGCGAACAGCAATCGATCATTGCAAACATGTCCGATGGAGGCCTAACATGGCGACAAATTGTCTGATTGCAGTGATCGTGATCGCGCACTCATGGCTATTGCCTTCGCCAGTCGACAAATTTGGATGGGGGCTTCGTATTCGACCGGTTCAATATCAGACATGCCTGGAAATGGAGTGTATAGATCATTCCATTTTGACGCTCGCACTCTTCAATTTATCGAGTGAGAGCAAATCTTGTATGCCGCTTCGCAAAGCCTGCGAGAGCGGAGCTCTCGAGCTCTCCGTCACACAGCCCGATGGTGGTCAACTTGGCTCCATTTGTACTCGCCACGTCCGCGTGTCAAATAAGGTGTGTTACGTGGAAGCTGCCAACTTCATCATGTGCGATTTTACATTTGTACAATTCGGTTGTTATGAATTGATTCATCTCGGCACGTATAAATTGCGAGCATCAATGAAGACCACCCAAGGCCTGATTGTCTCTCCGGTGGTCAAACTCAATGTGATCGAGCCTGCGTCAAAAGATATTTTGACGAGTGTGCCGGTTTCGTTGGAAGGACAATTTGCGAAGTGGCCGAAGGAAAGGCAAGACACGGCCCTGATCCAGCAGATCAAGATCGGAAACCGGACGTGGCTGTTCTACCGCCAATTTTCAAGTCCCGAACTCGGTGGCAAAGTGAGTCGCGCTTTCCGCATCGCGGAACTCCCCGGCAAGGTGGTCGACTTCAAAGTCGAGGGGGCCTTCGGCGACTGGAACCCGCTCACCATCACCTACCGCGAACACACCTACACCAAGTGGACGACCACGCACGTCATCAACTCCGTCGACGGCCGGCCGTGGACGGCGGAGGAGGAGAAGCACCGCCAGGAGAAGCTGAAACGCGACGCGAAGCCGCCGGCGGAGAAGAAGTGATATCCTCATTGAGGCATAACAATGCTCTTTCTATCTTGCCTGTTTCAACTCGCCGTGGCAACGTTGTCGCCTTTGCTGCCGAACAGCCTTGACGTCGACGGGTGGGCACTGCGGGTGAGTGGTTTCAATCGCGTTGGCCCCTTGATCGTCGGCGAATCGCTCGGCCAAA
>JANXWE010000114.1 GCA_025351325.1 Fimbriiglobus sp. | reverse complement strand
GAGCCGTATATCGCTGCCGCGAAAACCAAAGGATATCGGATCGCTTGCTATTACTTTCAATCGAAAATCGAGGATTGCAAGCGGCGGAATGCGGCGAGGCCGGAGAGCGAGCGGGTTCCACTGCCGGGGATTCTGGGGACGTGTTCGCGATTGCGGATTCCGAGTCGGAGCGAAGGGCTCGACGTGATCCAATACGTGCGCATCAATGATGCGGGCGGGTTCCTTGTCGAGGAGTGGAACGATGAAGTTTGACGACCTCGATGCCAAGATGCGCGTGTACGAAACCTCGCACGATCACTGCGTGATTCCGGGGTTGTATATGGTCGCGCGGCTCGACGGGCGAAGCTTCACCCGGTTGACCAAAGAAGTCCACCAATTCGAAGCGCCGTTCGATCCGCGATTCCGCGACTACATGCTCGAGACCACCGAACACCTGATGCGGGACTGCGGCTTCAACGTCACTTACGGGTACACCGAGAGCGATGAAATTTCGCTGTTGTTCGATTTCAACGAAGTTGGATTTCAACGCAAGCTCCGGAAACTGAACTCGATCCTCGCGGGGGAAGCGAGCGCCAAGTTCTCGCTGCTCCTCGGCTCGGTCGGTTGCTTCGATTGTCGGATCTCGCAACTGCCGAGTGCCGATCTGGTCGTCGATTATTTCCGTTGGAGGAACGAGGACGCCCACCGCAATGCCTTGAATGCCCATTGCTATTGGATGATCCGAAAACAGGGGAAGAGTGTCGGGGAAGCCACCGCCGCGCTCGTCGGAAAATCGGTATCGCAAAAGAACGAATTGCTCTTCCAAAACGGGATCAACTTCAACGATCTGCCACTCTGGCAAAAGCGAGGCTGTGGCGTGTATTGGGAATCGTTCGAGCACCCCGCCAAGAATCCGCTCACCGGCGAAGAGGTCGTCGCCCGGCGCCGGCGTCTGCACCGTGATCTATCATTACCCATGAAAGAGGGTTATTCGGAATTCCTCGGAACCTTCATTCGTGTCGACCGACTAAAATCTGTGTGATCCCCCCGCCAGTAGACTCCTTAAAATTGCAACTTGTCGAGGCCCGCCGATATGCTCCGCTCCTGCTTGATCCTGCTCGTTTTGCCCGCCGTCGCGTTTGCCGACGCGCAGAAGCCCACCTTCGATGTCGACGTGGCACCGCTGCTCAAACAGCATTGCGCGGCGTGCCACAACAACGATAAGCAAAAGGGGGGCCTGAACATGGCCTCCTTCGCGATGCTCAAGGCGGGCGGGTCGTCTGGAGAAGTGGTTATGCCGGGCAATCCGGATAAGAGCCGGTTGTACACGATGTCGGCGCACAAAGAAGAACCGGTGATGCCGCCGAGCAAACAAAAAATTCCCGAGGCGAACATCGCGACGTTGCGTCTCTGGATCGAGCAGGGCGCCCGCGAGAACATCGGGGCCAAAGTGGTGATGCAGGACAAACCGAAGGTCGACATCGGCTTGAAAACGTTGGCGAAGGGGAAGCCCGAAGGCCCGCCACCGATGCCGGGCGTCGGCAAACTCAAGCTCGATCCACTCACCAAAGCGCGGCGACCGGGGGCCGTGCTGGCCATGGCCGCATCGCCGTGGGCACCGCTCGTCGCCGTCGGTGGCCAGAAGCAGATCATCTTCTACCACGCCGACACGGGCGATCTCGTCGGCGTGCTGCCATTCGAACATGGCCAGATCAATTCATTGAAGTTCAGCCGCAACGGCAAGCTGCTCCTCGCGGCTGGTGGCCGGGGTGGGGCGTCGGGCAAAGCGGTGTTGTACAACGTCGAAACCGGGGCCAAAGTCACCGAAGTCGGTATCGAATCGGACGCGCTGTTGTCCGCCGATATCAGCGCCGATCAATCGCTGATCGCCGTCGGCTCGCCATCGAAACTCATCCGCATTTACAGCACCGCCGATGGCAGTGTGCAGCGTGAAATTAAGAAGCACACCGACTGGGTGACCTCGGTCGAATTCAGCCCCGACGGCGTGCTGCTGGCCACCGGGGATCGCAACGGCGGCGGCTTCGTGTGGGAAGCGAACACCGGCCGCGAGTTCCACACCCTGCGCGGTCACACCGCCATGATCACGGATTTGAGCTGGCGCGACGATTCCAACGCACTGGCTTCCAGCAGCGAGGACGGCTCGGTGAAAATCTGGGAAATGGAGAACGGAACTGCGATCAAGAATTGGGTCGCGCATCCGGGCGGCGCCTCGGCCGTTCACTTCAGTCACGATGGTCGGTTGGCCAGCACGGGCCGTGATAAACTCACGAAAGTTTGGGATGGCAACGGCGGCTTGCAGAAGTCGTTTGAAGCGTTCCCCGATCTCGGGTTGCGGGCCGTGTTCAGCCACGACAACACCAAAGTCGTCGGCGGCGACTGGTCGGGCGTCGTCAAGTTTTGGACGATCGCCGATGCGAAGCTCGCGGCCAACGCCGACACGAATCCGGCGCCATTGGTGGAACGGGTGAAGGCCATCGAAGCCGCGTTCGCCGCCGCCGATGCGAAGCTCAAGGCCCAGCAAGCGGTACTCGCGGCCAGCGACGTGAAAGTGAAGGCCACGCAGACGAACATCGCGGCTGTTCAAGCGAACGTCGCCAAAGTCATGGCTGATATGACCGCTGCCCAGAAAGCGGCGACGGATAGCACCAATGCGGCGAACGTGGCCAAAGCCGCCGTGGTTCCGCTGAAGGCGGAGGTCGACAAGTTCACCGCGGCCGCGCCGATGCTCGGCATGGTCGAGATGGCCAAGGGCGTAACCGTGACGGCCTACACGAAGGCGGTCGCCGAGGTGCAAGCGGCCGCCGCGAAGATGCCGGCGAACCCGATGCTGCAAGAGCAGGCGAAAAAAGCGGCCGAGATGGTGAAGATGGCCCAGACGGAACTCGACGCGGCGAAGAAGGCCAACGCGGACAACGCCGCCGCGCTGAAAGTGGCCACCGACAAGTTCGCATACGCCAGCAAAGTCGCCGCAGATACAGCCGTGGTCGCCGTGGAAGCCGCCAAGAGAGTCCCGACGTTGCCGCCAGTGCTAACGGCCGCCCAGGCCGCTATCGCCCCGGCGCAAGCGGCCGCGACCGCCGCCCAGACCGAGTTCAACACGGTGAAGCCGACGGTCGATTCGGCCACCGCCGAATTCGTCGCCGTGAAGGTGAAGCTGGAACGGGTTCGTGGCAGCGGGGTGAAGTGACCGAAGTTTGAACCGATCCCGCTTGCCTCAGGGGGTGCTATCCCCAAGATAACTCGAATGGCCATTCTGCACATCGGTTGGACGCAACACCCCCCGGAGATCGTCACCGGCGGGGCCGTCACGGTCGGCAACTTCGACGGCGTCCACCGCGCCCATCATCAACTGGTCGCCGTGACGCGGGAAGAAGCCAGAGCCTGTGGTGGCCCGACGGTGGTCGTCACGTTCGATCCGCCACCACTTGTCTTGCTCAACCCCGCGCAGGCCAAACAACCCCTCACGACCACGGCCGACCGCATCGCCCTGTTGCAGGTGGCTGGCGCCGAGCACGTGGTGGTGTTGAAGACGGAAGCGGCGTTGTTGGCGTTGTCGCCGGAAGCGTTCTTCGAAGACGTGCTGGTGGGGTTGTTCGGGGCGAAGTCGGTCGTGGAAGGGTACAACTTCCGCTTCGGTCGCAACCGCACCGGCGATACGACCACGCTCCGGGAACTCTGCACGGGGTCGGGTCGGCGCTTCGTTCAAGTTCCACCGCTGCTCGAAGACGCCGAAGCGATTTCGAGCAGCCGGATTCGCTCGGCGTTGCTCGCCGGGGACGTGACCGCTGCCGCCCGCTGGTTGGGTCGCCGGTACGCCATTCAGGGCACCGTGGAAGCGGGCGCCAAGCGCGGCCGCACCATCGGTTTCCCCACGGCCAACCTCGGTGGCGTTGCCACACTGTTGCCGAAGGATGGTGTTTATGCGGTGCGTGTGAAAATCGATGATCGCACCGTGGTGGGGGCTGCCAACATCGGCCCGAATCCGACCTTCGGCGAGGTGGCCAAGAAGATCGAAGTGCACCTGCTCGACTTCGAAGGCGATCTTTACGGCCGGTCGTTGCAAGTGGAGTTCGCCGCACGCCTCCGCGACACCCGCCCTTTCGCCACCATCGCCGACTTGGTGGCCCAGTTGGAACAGGATGTCGCGCTCGCCCGCTCCGCAGCGGCCATTTGAATTACTCCGCGTTCAACGCCACCAGCATCTCCTTCAACTCCTTGTTCAACTTCACCTTCGTTTTGATCAATTCTTTAATTCTCGTTTGGCGTTTTTCGATTTCGACTTCCTGATCGTCGAACTTCTTGAGGTAGCGGTTGTAGACGTCCGACCCCGCCGGTGTCACCGCGAGATTGCTCCTCATGCGGGCCTGGGCTTCGTTGATCGTTTTCAGTGCGGATTCTTCCTCGGCCATCGCCACGTCGGTTTCCTTGGGCGCTTTCATCGCCGCCATGACCTTTTCAATCCCGGCTTTCACGGCCGGAGAGATCACGTCCAACTTCAAAATTTTATTGAGTTGATCTTCGGATTTGCTGGCGAATGTCGACACGACCTTGGCGTCATTCTCTTCAATGACTTCGAGTTTAGCCGTGGCTCCGGCCAGTACTTTCAATTCGAACCGCTGAAGATCGGTGGTCGTCTCAATGGCCTTCGCCGGGGCGAGGAGCTTCCAATCTTTTTTCAAAGACTGCGTGATCCAGATGGTTCGCGGATCCGCACTTTTGTTGGTCGCGGAATACGAATTGGTCGACTTGTACTTCTCAAGCGCGACGATCTCACCGGCGACGATTTTGACGGAAAGCGTTTTGGTTTCCGATTCCAATGCATTTGCAATCATGGCGATATCCAAGTCGATGGCATAACTCAGCAACCGCGTTTCCCCCGGCTTGATGTCCGCCAAGCGGGCTTGCCCTGCGACCGTGTCGCCTTCGAAGACGGCCACCGGCCCCTGCGCGATGTACTGTTTTGAAGTGTTCTTCAACCGCAGCCCCTTGAGCGGGTGCGTCGCCAAAACGGACTCTGTAAAGAGACTGATCCGCTCTAGTTCGATGGGTTCATTCAAAATCGGCAACAGCGCCGACTTGAACCGGGGCAAGCTCACCGGTTCGAGCACTGAGTATTCGAACGATTCGCCGAGGTTCATTCCTTTACCGGCCGTCGCGGGCAACATGGATGCGCCAGCCGGAGCCGAAGGAGCTGTAGCGCGGGCACGGTAACTGTCGTGGTCGATCCGATTGCCCAAAAGGCTGCGTACTGAGGGGCGGGCTAAGCCGTTGGAATAGTTTCCAAAGCCCCCGAACCCGCCGCCAAATCCCCCACCGGCTCCGAGATTTCCGAATTGGCTACCGCCACCACCGAACCCACCTTGGCCGCCACCTTGTATTCCGAGTTGGGCACCGCCGCCACCTTGTCCGCCGAATCCGCCGCCGTTGCCGAGGGCTCCGCCCATCTGCTGCTGGGCGGGGCCTTGATACATCGGTGGCTTCAGCGAGGCGTACAGTTCCAGTTCGATCATCGGTCGCGGGATGAACAGGGGATCGTAGAGATCCATCTTGTAGGTCATCGGCCGGCCCGAAACGAGCTTCATTTTCACGTTCTCCCAGTCGTCGTCCGTCGTGTTTTCCACGGCCGCGACGCCGATGAGCTTCGGGGCTTCCCCCATCATCAGGCGGTACGTCGGCTTCCAGAGCGGCGCCTCGGCGACATACCCGACGCTCACTTTGCGGGCGCCCTTACCGGGGAAGGTGATACCGACTGACTTGGTCGCGGCCCCCCGCGCGTTGGCCAAAGCCTCGAGCGCTTTGCGGAACTCCGCTTGGAGTTCCGGCTTGGTGAACTTCACTTTTTTAACCTTGGCGAGCGAAACTGATTGCAGGCCATCGTCAGTTAACAAACTGACTTGTTCGGCAATTTCGGAAGGGGTCGTGACGGTGTTCGATTCGGCGTTGGCGTTCACTTTCGTCACCACCTTCGGGTCGGGCTTGATCACGCTCACGATGTTCCCCGCGACCACGGAACCGCTCATGTCGGTGATCTCGACTTTTTCACCACGAACTTGGTGCAGCAAATTGCCCACCGACGGGTTTTCGGTGAGGTCGATGGTGAACGCTTTCAGGGTGATCTCGGCCGGGGCGCGGTTGTCGTATGTGACCGCGCGGGCCGTGCCGGTCGGGTCGTTCACCATCAGCGTGAGGATCAAATCGTTGATGTCCTCTTCGTTCACTTTGAGGTTGAGTTTTGCAGGGCCGTCGACGGTGCCACTGCGCTCGAAATAGCCGATGCCGGCGTTGAACAGCACCACCCGGGTGAGGGGCAACTGGATCGATTTGGGAGCCTCGGCGGCCGGTACCGGGGTAGGGCCCGGCTGGCCAAAGAGGGGCAGAGCGCAGAGGGCGAACGTCAGCCCTCCGGCGACGATCCAAGGGGTGAGCCGCATAGCAATGGTCTCATCGGGAAGAGAAGAGAGGCAGGCCGACGATAACACAACGCGGCGGGGAATGATCTGTTGGCGCGAGCTGTCATTCTGTCCGGTACACCTGTTTCCGAAGCGGGGAAAGGGGTACACAAGCAAATCATGGCGGATCGAGAAGCATCTATGAAACTGCAACCGGGTTGGAGCCGTGACACTGTCGCTGGCAAATCGGTCGATTGGTTCGATCCCCCGGCGAAGGGGCGATTCGCATTGCTGTACCTGCATCCGGTCGGGCAAGAATCACTGGCGGACAACGCCGTGTTCACCGAGTTGCTCACGCAGTTCAATCTTGGCTGTTGTGCTCCGCACGGCGGGGAAAGTTGGTGGGCGGGTCGAATTTGTGCGACCTTCGATCCGACGCTCACTGCGGCGCAACACATTTTGGAGAACGTGCAACCGGCGATGCGGGAACGGTGGACACTTACGACGAAAGCGATTGCCATCGCAGGTATTAGCATGGGTGGTCAAGGGGCACTTCGGCTGGCATTTCAGCAACCGGACAGGTTCAACGTCGTCGCCGGCATTGCCAGTGCCCTCGATTATTACGAGTGGTATGGTCGGGGAACTCCGCTCGATGCGCTTTACAAGTCTCGAGAAGCCTGCCGGCAAGACACGGCGCTCTTGCACATTCAGCCCGACCGTTACCCGAAACACATTTGGTACGCCTGCGACCCCAATGACGAGGAATGGTTCCGTGGCAACGACCGTCTCGACGAAAAACTACGGGCCATGGGAATCCCGCACAGCACCGATCTGACCTCGGAAGCCGGAGGCCATTCCTGGGCCTATTTCGACGCCATGGCGGCGCCGATGCTCGGTTTCGTCGTGAAGAGTTTGGAGGCGGAAGCCCGCCGGCTGTTGTAGCCGAAAACCCCTTTTCGCAACATCCTTTACAAAATCGCTGGCAGCACTCGGTTCCATCAGTTATAATAAGGTTCTCGCCTAGAAATTCCCGTTGAGGTTTCCGATGCGGATCCCGATATTGATCGCCCTGGTCGCCTTGTCCAGTCCGCTGTTGTCGGCCGCCGATTCCAAGACAACCTTCACGGCCGAGCAAGTGAAGTTCTTCGACGATTCCGTGCAGCCGCTGTTGAAAGCGAACTGCATGAAGTGCCATGGCGACAACCCGAAGAAGCTGAAGGGTGAACTCGATCTGCGGACGCGCGGCGCCGCGCTCAAAGGGGGTGACACGGGCCCGGCCGCAGTCCCCGGCAAGCCGGCGGAAAGCTTGCTCGTGCAAGCGATCAACCATTCCAAGGAGGGGTACGAGATGCCCCCGGCCGGGAAGTTGAAATCGGCGGACATCGCGATTCTCACCAAGTGGGTACAAGATGGCTTGGCCTACCCGCCCGACCGCTTGGAAGCGGGCGTTGTCGAAGCCGTGACCAAGAGCTTCACCGACGCGCAGAAAGCCTATTGGGCTTACCAGCCTCTGAAGCGGCCCGCCGTGCCCAGTACCGGTCACCCGGTCGATTCGTTCCTCCAAGCGAAACTCTCCGCGAAGAAGCTCGCCCCGGTTGGGGCGGCGGACAAGGCGACGCTGATTCGCCGGGCCTATTACGACCTCACCGGTTTGCCACCGACTCCGGAACAGGTCGATGCTTACGTGCAAGACACGGACGCGAAAGCGTGGGAGAAGCTCATCGACCGTTTGCTGGCGTCCGCGGAATACGGGGAAAAGTGGGGTCGGCACTGGCTCGACATTGTCCGGTATGCCGAGAGCAACGGCTACGAACGGGACGGCCCCAAACCGAATGCTTGGCGCTACCGCGACTATGTGATTCGCAGCTTCAACAACGATAAGCCGTACGGTCAGTTCCTCCGGGAACAGATTGCCGGTGACGAGATGAAACGCGCTCCGGACGACGTCGACCCGATCATCGCCACGGGGTATTACCGACTCGGAGTCTGGGACGACGAACCCGCCGATGGCTTACAAGCCAAGGCGGACGGCTTCGACGATCTGGTGACCATCACCGGTCAGGCGATTCTCGGGATGACCATCAACTGCGCCCGTTGCCACGATCACAAAGGCGACCCGATTCGGCAAACCGACTACTTCAAACTGGTCGCGTTTTTCCAAGACATCCGCGACTACAGCAACGACCGCAACACGAGCGTGGCCAGCAGCCAGACCGACATTTCCCCGTCCAACCAGCGGGCGGTGTACGAGAACGAACTGCGGGAACGGGAAGGCCGCATGGCGGGGATCGTCAAGGAAATGGAAGCCATCGAAAACGAAGCCATCAAAGCGATGACGGCGGAAGACCAGCGTGCATCCGAAGGCCCTGAACGGCCCAAGGTTGTTGCCAAGGTGACGAAGTTATTCGACGCCACCACGAAGAAGGCTTACTCGGGCAAGAAAAGGGAACTCGACGATTTGAGGAAGTTGCCGAAGCCGACTCAAGAAGTGGCGCTTTCTGTTAACCACTCCGATCCACGGCCGCCAGCGACGTTTTTGAATATCCGGGGCAACCCACACGCAAAAGGCCCGGAAGTGAAACCCGGATTCCCCGACATCCTCGGTATTCCCGATCCGACGATTCCGGTGGCGTCTAACGGAACGAAAAATAGCGGTCGACGGACGGTCTTGGCTGATTGGCTCACGGCGAAGACCAACCCGATCCCCGCCCGCACTTTGATGAACCGACTCTGGTTACATCACTTCGGAAAAGGTTTGGTGCCGACGCCCAACGACTTCGGCAAACTCGGCGAACAGCCGACACACCCCGAGTTGCTCGAATGGCTTGCGGCCGAATTCCGCGAACCGACGGCGGGCCAACCGTGGAGCCAAGCGGGCGATGCGGAAACCCTCAAACGGATGCACCGCTTGCTGCTGACGAGTGCAGCGTACCAACGGTCATCGACCGCGAACGTCGACAACATGAAGAGTGACCCCGCCAATACCTACCTCTGGCGGTTCAACAGTCGCCGCTTGAACGCCGAGGAAGTCCGCGACTCGATATTGAAGATGGCGGGGAACCTCAATGGCACGATGTATGGACCGAGTGTGTATCCGAAGATTCCCCGCGAAGTGTTGGCCGGTCAGTCGAACCCCGGCGACAACTGGCACTTCGACCCAGCCAAGCCCAACGAGGGCAACCGCCGAACCATTTACGTGTCGGTGAAACGTTCGCTCCAGGTGCCGATCTTGGCGAACCACGATCAAGCGGATTTGGATAACAGTTGCCCCGTGCGGTACACCACCACGGTACCCACTCAAGCTCTCGGGATGCTCAACGGCGAGTTCAGCAACGAGCAGGCCGTCGCCCTCGCCACGCGGCTCCGGAGTGAACTTCCGGACGACTTAACCGCCCAAGTGACCCGGGGCATCCGCCTGGTCGGTGGTCGCATCCCCAAGAGCGAGGAAGTGGCCAAAGATGTAGCGTTCCTGAAAGCGCTGAAAGCGAAGCACAACCTCACCGACGCCAAAGCGTTGGCCCAGTATGCCTTAATGCTGTTGAATACGAACGAGTTTGTTTATTTGGATTGAACGGGGACGAATCATGAAATTGCTCGTGAGCATACGACCCGAGAATGGGCATTTTATCGCATCACTCCTTGGAGATGCCCGTCTCCGTGCCGCAGGTGGCACGCGCGAAAATGCGATCTCCTCGCTGCTGATTCTGCTTGATCAAACCCGAACCGAAGAGGAACTGATCGAAGTCGAGTGGCCCCGCCGTGGACTTTTGTCACTGGCTGGTTCTGTCAAAGGCGAAGCGGCCGAGGCCCTACGCGAAATTGTCGACGATGCCTACCGCTTGCGGGACGAACAAAAAGCTGCGGAGTTCCCGCAATGATGGTATTCGACACCGATGTGCTTTCCGATGTATTGTTCGGCGAAACACGCTACGTGGAGCGCCTCTCGCAAATACCCTCCGACATTGCGTGCGTCCCGATCGTGGCAGTTGAAGAAGTGTTACGCGGGTGGTTGCATGCGATCCGTCGAGCAGATTCCGGCAAGGGTCGTATGGTTCTATCCGTAGCTTATGAAGCGTTCCAGGAATCACTCATCGGACTGAAAGAGTATCGGCTACTCCCGTACAACCCAGCAGCCCACGAACATTACCTTCGCTTGAAATCCCAAAAGCTCCGAGTTGGCACGCAAGACCTCCGCATCGCCTCCATCGCCCTCGCCCATGACGCTACCTTGATCACCCGAAACCGCCGCGATTTTGAAATCGTCCCGTCACTCAAACTCGAAGTCTGGAATTGATACCGACATGAATACCCCACCCGAATCCCAATTTTGTGGCCGCACCCGCCGAGAATTCTTCTGGCAGACCGGTGGCGCCTTCACCGGGCTGGCCCTGACCGGCCTGCTCGGCCGCGACGGCTTCGCGCCGATGGCGGGTGCTACCGAATTGGCCGTCGGGAAGAACCCGATGGCGGCCAAGAAGGCGATGTTCCCCGCGAAGGCGAAGAGCGTCATCTTCCTGTTCATGTACGGCGGGCCGAGCCACATCGACACGTTCGACTACAAACCGAACATGGTCGGCATGGACGGCAAAATGGTGCCGGTGAAGACGTTCGGGCGTGGGGGCAAACGGAACGAAGGGCGCATCGTCGAGCCGCGCTGGAAATTCAAGCAGTACGGCAAATCCGGCAAATGGGTCAGCGACCTGTTCCCCCACCTCGGCGGCTGCGTCGACGACTTGGCGTTCGTCCACAGCATGTACGCCGAGTCGCCGATCCACGGCTCCGCGATGCTGATGATGAACTCCGGTCGGTTGATCAGCGGCAGCCCCTGCCTCGGCTCGTGGGTCACCTACGGCCTCGGCTCCGAGAATGAGAACTTGCCCGGCTTCGTGGTGATGCTCGACAAAACCGGCGGCCCGATTTCCGGGCCGAAAAACTGGAGCAGCGGCTACATGCCGGCCGCTTACCAAGGCGTGACACTCCGCGCCACCGAGACGCCGATCTTCGATCTGGCACCGCCGCCCGGTGTGACCCGCGAACAGCAGCGGCTGCTCCTCGACCGCTTGAAAGAGAAGAACGAAGACCACTTCAGCAGCCGGTCGGACAACTCCGAACTCGCGGCCCGGATCGCCAGTTACGAACTCGCTTTCAAGATGCAGTCGCACGCTCCGGAAGCGGTCGACTTCACCAAGGAGAGCAAAGAGACGCTCGAACTGTACGGGATCGAAGGGCCGACGAAAGCACGCACGGCCGACTTCGGCCGGAAGTGTTTGCTCGCCCGCCGGCTCGTGGAACGCGGGACGCGGTTCATTCAGATCTACAGCGGCGGCAACCACAACGACGCCAACTGGGACGCCCACGGCGATTTGGAAAAGAACCACAATTACCACGCCGGAAACACCGACCTGCCGATCGCCGGGTTGCTGAAAGACTTGAAGCGGCAGGGTTTGCTCGACAGCACCATCGTGGTGTGGGGCGGGGAATTCGGCCGGCAACCGACCGCCGAGTACGCGAACGGCTCGGGCCGCGATCACAACAGCTACGCCTTCACGATGTGGATGGCCGGCGGCGGTATCAAAGGTGGCACGACCGTCGGCAAGACCGACGAATTGGGGGCCAACCCAGACGGCGATAAATACCACGTCAAGCAACTGCACGCGACCGTGCTGAACCAAATGGGCCTCGACCCGAATAAACTCAGCTACTTCTACAGCGGGCTGGATCAGAAATTGGTCGGCGTCGAAGGGGCCCAGCCGATTCCGGGATTGGTGTGAAACCGCCGGTCACACCCGTTCCGCGATCACGGCGACTTGCTGGGAGGCGGCACGGGTGAAGAGGACGAACCGGTGGGTGGCGCCGGACAGCTTCCACTTGTTTTGCAATTCGTCGGTGTCGGCCAACGACCCGCGTTTGACCGCGGTGATGCGGCCGATGTCGTGGGCACGCAACCAAGCCAAAATCTTCTTGGAATCGAGCGGCAGCACGGCATCGACGCGGTAAACGGTGGCGAATGGCGTGGGCCGGTGTTCGTCTGCGGTCAAAATTTGCACGACGGCGTCGATGGGCGTGGCGTCGATCTTCGATGCAAGATTTGGTACCAAACCGGCCCGGTTGACGGCCGCTTCCGGATCGTACAAATAGGCCCCGATTTCGACTTGGTCGCGACGCTCGTCCGGCTCTTCGGCTTCCAGCGTGTGTCGGATTCCCGCCGAGTTCAACAGTGTGGCCCGCCGGGCTGTCGTGCGCAGTTCCCCGAGCCAGAGCACACATTCTTTCAGCTCGCCATCGACGGCGATGAACTCAATTTCCCCGGGGAACAGGGCCAAATCTTCCCACGAAGCCCCCGGAGCCAGTTTGAACCCGATCGGGAAATTCTTCGGCAACCGGGCGATCAACTCCGCTGGCGGCGGCGAATAATCTTGGAGCGCCAGATATCGTTTGCCTTCGGAACGTCGCCCGGGGTCGGCGAACGCGGCCGGCACCAACGGCAGGACATCGGTCAACAGGTCGGCCTCGATAAAGTTGCCCGAGTGACCGTAGACCTTCAGATTTTCTTCGGCCAACCGCAGCCGCACGGGATCGTTGTCGATGGCGACCACGGTTCGGTTCGCAGTGGCCAAGCCGATGGCGTCGCCGCCGAGGCCGCAGCCGAAATCACCGACGCAATCGTACTTCGCAAAGCGTTCCGCCCGATACCGGGCGATCACTTCACCCGACGACACTTCGAGCGCTTCGCGCAGGAAGAACATCTCGGCGGCGCGGGTGAACTTCACCGCCGCTTTCTTGCGGAGCAGCACCGTTTCCACGGCGGCACGGGCCAAGTTGGCCGGGAAGTCTTTCCGCAAGCGGGCCAGGGCGTAAAGGAACTTGGCCTCGGTCGGTTCGGCTTGCGCCGCCCGAGTCAAAGCCAACGCCCCCGACGGGCCGAGCAACAGGTTTAGGGTGGAGAGGTTCAAGCCGTTCAACCGAAGGCGAGGCTGAGGATGCGGTGCTGTTCGAGGTCGAGCGCCTCGGCCCTGAGGCCGCCGTCGATCCCGAGTCCCAAGAGTTTGGCGTCGACTTCGGTCTTCTCCCGGCGGCCGCTCGGCCAGCCGATGAGTGCGGCCCGGAGATTCTTACGGCGGTGCACGTACAGGTCCCGCAGGAAGACTCGGAACCGCACCACGTCGCCGATCTTCGCCCGCTTCTCCGGGTTCGGTTTGATCATCACGATGCCCGAATCGACCTGCGGCCGGGGGAAGAAGTTGCTCGGCCCCACTTTGCGAACCGTCTCGACGTCCGCCACGCTCTGCACCAGCACGCTGAGCGCGTTGTAGTCTTTCGTGCCCACGGTCGCTTTCAACCGCTCGGCGATCTCCCACTGCACCATCACCACCATCCGGTCGATGGGCAGATCGGGCAGCAACAGCAGGTTCGAGATGATCGGCGTCGCCACGGCGTAGGGCAAGTTCGCGATCAACTTGAGCTTCTTGGCGTGGAACTTCTTCGTGAGTTCGGCCCACCCCGCCAGCATGTCCGGGTTCAATTCATTCTTGCGTTCGAGTGCGTCGCCGAGGTGCGAGACGACATTGAGCCGATGGCCGATGAACGTCTGGGCCATGCGGTGGAACGACTTGTCGATCTCGACGGTGAAGACGCACGCGGCCCAATCGGCCAGCTTGTTCGTGAGCGAACCGGTGCCCGTGCCGACCTCCAGCACCGAGTCGGTGGAGGTGATATCCCCGGCCCGCACGATGAGGTCGACCAAGTTCAAGTCGATGAGAAAATTTTGGCCGAGTTTGCTCTTCGGCTCCAGCCGGAAGTTTTCCATCAGTCCGCGCAGGTACGACAGCGTTTGCCGGGGATCCGGGGCGTTGGATTTCGGCAGCGGTTGTTGAACGGCCGGTTTCGGAGCCTTCGGTTTCGGGATCGAACCCGCCGCCGGCTGCATCGCAATTTCTTCGGGTGGTCGTGACATTCAGGTAGTCTACGGAAATGGCTCGAATGCGTTCCCAGGGTTTCCGCCCAATCGTGCTCGGCACGTTTCTTGCGCCATTGCACAATGGGGGTCGGGTTCGTGTGGGATTCGCCTTCGTGGCCCGACAGAAGCGGATCCTCATCGACGGCGGCGACATCCATCCGCCGTTCGAGAACAATTCAATGTACTCGTACCGTGTCGGGCATGCGTTGAACCACGTCCGATGGAATTTGTTGATCGGTCTGGCTGACCGTTTCCGTTGACGTGGGACATCTCCTGGTTTCTATTGGGTTCAATCCAATCATATCTCCAATTTTTCCTTTGAATCCCCGAACTGATCCAGCTTCACGCCGGCTTTTTCCATGAGGCTCAAGTACAAGCTGCACATCTTGCGGTTCGGTTTGCCGGTGAAATCGAGCACGCGGCCCGTCTTCAAGGTACCGCCGCCGCGGCCGACCATCACCACCGGAAGTTGGTCGTTGTTGTGGTTGCCGGTCATCATGCTGCTGCACATCAAAATTATGCTGTTGTCGAGCAGCGTGCGGTCGCCCTCTTTCACGGCGTCGAGCTTGCCGGCGATGTACGCCAGTTGCTCGGTGAAGAAGCGGTTGACCTTCAGCCAGTCTTCGCCGTCGGTGTGGCTCAGCAGGTGGTGGATCATGTAATCGATGCCCCCTTTGCCGCTCTCCGCTTTCAAATTCGGGAAGCGCAGCGACGAGTGGTCGTTGTTCAATTTCAGCGTGCAGACGCGGGTGGTATCGGTGCGGAAGGCGAGCACCAAAATGTCGCACATCAGCCGCATGTGCTGGTCGATATCTTGGGGGATACCGTCGGCGGGGCGGGGTACGTCAGGTTTGTCAAGCGTCGGCCGCCAACCTTGCAATCGACCGGTTTTCCCGGCTTGATCGATCCGCTGTTCCACCTCGCGCACCGATGCCAAATACTCGTCGAGCCGGTGTTGATCGGACTTGCTGACGCTGCTACGCAGGCCGCGGGTGTCGTCGCGCACGGCATCGAGCACGCTCTTGTCGGCGCGGCCGACTTCATCGCGGAAGAGGCGGTCGAAGGCGAGCGCCGGGAACAGTTCGAGCGGCGTCGGCGTGCTGGCCGAACTCCACGAAATGTGGGAGCTGTAGATCATCGAATAGTTTTTGTGGATCGCCGCAATCGACGGTTCGCAGCCGAGCACGAGGCTGGGGACTTTGGTCTGGCCCTTCAATTTATCGGCGAGGAGTTGATCGCAACTCTGACCCGATTTGATCCCGCCGTCGGGTGCCAGGTGCGCCCCGCTGAGGAGGTTCCCCGTTTGGCAACTGTGGATGCCGCCGATGAGGGCTTCTTGGTTGTAGAGGCCCTTGAAGAAGGTCAGCTTTTCGCGGTACGGTTTGAGCGGTTCGAGCACGCGGCCGAGTTCCATTTTGTCGCCGGTGCCCTTGGCCCACCATTCTTTGGAATGGTAGCCGTTGCCGCTGAACAGACAGGCGAACCGCACCGGTGGCTCGGACGCTTTGTTCGCGGGTTGGTCGCCCCAAACAGGAACGGATTCCAACCACGGGAGAGCAACGGTGACGCCGACGCCTTGGAGGAACGCGCGGCGGGTGAAGGGGTGGGAGGGGGTCATGGGGTGGGTCTTCATGAATCTGGGTCAATTTGAGGAAGAGGTCACACACGCACTCGAGTTTCGGTAACAACGATAAATCGACTTGAAGGGTTGGCTTCGATTACGGCCCATACCTCTTGCATCCGGGCGAGAACATCCGCAACCGAAGCATCGTCGAGACGCAGTAAAATAACCCCGTGGCTCGCCATCCCGTCCCGGAAAACCAACTCGCCGAAATCTTTGTCTTGCGTGATCACGACCCGTCCTTCTTGTTCGGCAAGTGCCGCCCATGCTGGGTCGGTCGCACCGGGTTGCGCTTCGGCAGCGAAGAGTACGTCGTGCCCTTGAGATCTGAGCCACCCCACGATCGCACGGGACATGTTTTCATCGACGAGGAACTTCACCGACCTCCTCCCATCAAAGGTAGATCGACCGATCCATGGCCACCACATCTTCGGCGTACAACACTGCCGCTCGGAGGTGTTCCGCTTTGAGTGTCGGGTATTGCTCCAGCAATTCGGCGTGGCTCATCTCAGTGCCGAGTTGCTTCAGCACGAATTCGACGGTCAGTCGTGTCCCTTTGAAAGTGGGCTTGCCCGTCATAATCTCCTTGCGCTCTTCAACGTAATCCTGCCAACGAATTTTCATGAGGGCTTCCCCGATCTTTGTTTGGCGATGGATCCATCATACCAGAGAATCCGCTGTGTATGCAGCAACGGATCCACGCCGTGGCGAATATTCCAAGTTGCGTGCTATCGGTAAACACTGAATCCCCCGTCCGCGTTCCCTCAACTCGTTTTCCACTCGCAATTCTGAATCGCATACTGTGAAATACAATCCGACTACCGGCGTCGGTATTGTGGAGTCGTGCCCATCGTGACGGCGGCGAGGCATCATCATGCGTCGGATTCTCTTGACCATCGTGGCGGCTCTGGTCGTCCCCGGACTCGTCGCCGCGGAATCTCCGGCGGATGCGGACGCGAAGGCCCGCGCCATCACGACCGCGATCGACAACGCCCTCGACGCCGATTGGGCCGCACGATCCATCACCCCGGCCGTCGTGGCCACCGATGCGGAGTTCGCCCGGCGACTCTACCTCGATCTCATTGGCCGCATCCCGAACGTGTCCGAAGTCCGCACCTTTGAAGATGACAAAACCGCTGGAAAGCGGGCACTCCTCGTCGATAAGCTCTTGAAGAAGCCCGGTCACGCCACGCAGATGGCCCGCGTCCTTCGCGCCGCTTGGATGCCTGAGACGCTCACCGACATCAACATTCAATTTCTCGGGCTTCAATACGAAACGTGGCTCCGCAAGCAGTTGATCGCCAAAACGCCCCTCGACAAGATCGTCCGCAAGACGCTCACGGCCAAGATCCAAGCCGGTGGGCGACGCAACTTCCGCCAACTGTCTGCCGACGAACCCGAAGACGAAAACGCTCCGATCCAAGCGTTCTACGACGCCGGACAATCGAAGCCGGAGAACTTGGGAAGCACGGTCACCCGGGCCTTCCTCGGTGTGAAGCTGGAGTGCGCCCAGTGCCACGATCACCCGTTCGCCTCGTACACCCGCGAGCAATTTTGGGAGTTTTCCGCGTTCTTCGGCGAACTCAACCCGCTGCCGCGAATCCGACCGTCTTTCGTCGGCCCAAACTTACCGCAAGCGGAATTCAACACGCTGACGATCCCGAGTTCTGCGAAAGTGGTCACCGCGACTTTCTTGGATGGCACGACGCCGAAATGGACTGAATTGCGCACGCCGCGGCTCGAACTCGCCGATTGGATCACCCAAGAGCGGAACCCTTACTTCGCCCGGAATATGGCCAACCGGCTCTGGCAACAGTTCTTCGGAATCGGCCTGATCGATCCCGTCGATGAACTGAGCGAAGGGAACCCGGCCAGCCACCCGGAATTGCTCGCGGAGTTGGCCAAGGGGTTGCAGGCGGCCGAGTACGATCTGCAGATTGTCATCCGGGGCATCGTGGCGAGTCGGGCCTACAACCTCAGCAGCCACCAGAGCCATGCGAGCCAAGCCGAGCCGCGTCGGTTCGCCCGGATGAATTCGAAAGGGCTGACGGCGAATCAGATCTTCGACAGTTTCGCCACCGCCACCGGGTTGAAACAGTTGGCGGGACGCAACGGCGCCAATGCACAAGCGGGTCGGGCCAACTTCCGTACCCTCTTCCCGGACAGTGCCCGCCCGACCGAAACGCAAACGTCGATCCTCCAAGCGCTCATGCTGATGAACGGCAAACTCATGGCCGATCAGACGAGCCTCGACACGAGCGAGATTCTCGCAGCCATCGCCGACGCGCCGTTCTTCGACACCGAACAGAAAGTGGAAGCCCTCTTCTACACGGCGCTGACGCGCCAGCCGACGCCGGAGGAACGCGAGAAATTCACGAGCTACGTTGATCGTGGTGGGCCGACCGGGGACGCGACCAAAGCCCTCGGCGACGTCTTCTGGGTGCTGCTGAACTCCACCGAGTTTTTGTTCAACCACTAGCAGAAGTGCGGAGTGCGGAATGCGGAATCAATACTAAGATCTACGTCGAATCTGGAGAACACTATGGCGTCCGTTACAGAACTCCGCACTCCGCACTCCGCACTCCGCACTTCAAGAAGACATTTCTTGCAGGCCGGAGCCGTCGGTCTCGGGTGTGCCTCCTCGGGTTGGTTCAACGCATTGGCGGCGGCCGGGGAAAAAGCCCCGGAGCGCAAGAAGTCGTGCATTCTGCTCTGGATGAACGGCGGGCCGAGCACCATCGACCTCTGGGACTTGAAGCCGGGTCACGAGAACGGCGGGCCGTTCAAAGCCATCAAGACCGACGCCCCTGGCTTGCTCTTCGGGGAACATTTACCGGGGTTGGCCAAATGGGGCAGTCGGATGGCGGTGCTCCGTGGCATGTCCACCAAAGAGGGCGATCATTCGCGGGCGACCTACCAAATGCGTACCGGGAATTTGCCCCTGGGTGGCATCCAGTACCCCGGTCTCGGCGGGTTGATCTCCAAGGAGATCGGCGACCCCAAAAACGAGTTGCCCAACTGCATCAGCATTGCCCCGCTGCGATTTTTCAACGTCGACTCCTTCGGCGCCGGCTTCCTCGGGCCGCAGTACGCACCGCTGATCGTCGCCGACAACGTCCAGCAACGGGCAGGACTGGAGATCAACGTCGACGACGTGTTGAAAGTGCAAAATCTGACGCGGCCCACCGAGGTGAAGAAGTCGCATTCCGATGCCCGCCTCGAAATGCTCAAGCAGATGCAGGAAGAGTATGGGAGTACTCGACCGAGCAGCATCGCGGCCAGCCACCAGTCGGCGTATGACCGGGCCACGCGGCTGATGCAGTCGGATGCCGGGAAGGTCTTCGACCTCTCGCAAGAGAAACCCCAGGAGCGTGATCGCTACGGCCGAAATCTGTTCGGCCAAGGGTGCCTGCTCGCCCGCCGGCTGGTCGAAAAAGGGGTGGCGTTTGTCGAAGTGAACCTTGGCGATTGGGACACCCACGGCAACAATTTCGACCGGGTGAAGGAGTTGTGCGGCACGCTCGACAAAGCCTGGGCCGCGCTGATGACCGACTTGAAGGAACGCGGCCTGCTCGACAGCACCCTCATCGTTTGGATGGGAGAATTCGGTCGCACGCCGCGGATCAACGGGCAACAAGGGCGCGACCACTATCCGGGCGCCTGGGCGACGGTGCTGGCCGGTGGCGGCATCCAGGGTGGGCAAGCCGTCGGTAAGACGAGCGCGGACGGCACCACGGTCGAAGAGCGCCGAACCTCGACCGTCGACTTGCTCGCCACCGCCTGCTTGGCCCTCGGCATCGATCCGAAGAAACAGAACTTGTCGAACGTCGGCCGGCCGATTGCCATCGTCGACAAATCGGCGGAGCCGGTGAAGGAGATCCTGGCGTGAAATCGCTGCCGATCATCGCCGGAGTACTGCTCGCGTCGGCGGCCATCGCCATCGGCGTAGAACCGCAGACCATGCGCACCGAAATCGTCGGTGGTAAGGGGTTGGTGAAAGTCCAGCACGCCCCGTTTGGTAAACTCGCCGAAGCATCGGTGCCGAACTTGCAACCGTTCGATTCCAAGCCGCTCGGCAAGCGTTCGGTGCCGTATCTCCGACCGAAAAGAATCGGGCCGTCGCCCGCGTTCGAATTCGTCTTCTTCGCCCGCACCCGGCCCGTTCGCATCCGCGTGGTGGCCCTCCACGACGGGAAGACGGTCGAGTCCAAATGGGAGGAGACCCTCAAAACCTTGTTCGAAGCGTTCGACCGTGATCACGACGGCCGCTTGAACCGCTGCGAAGCGGAACTGATCTTTTCGAAAAATGAATTGCAGACGATGTTCGGCGGACGCCCCGGTCACCGCGCGCTCAGCGGGGGCACCATGCCGACGCTCGAACTCCTCGATCGCGACGGCGACGGTTCCGTTTCGTTCGACGAAGTCGCCAGTTATTACGACGGCGTGACTTCGGCACTCGGCCGATCCATCGACGCCGGACGACCCATGGCCCAAGAACGAGGGCAAGACCAACTCACCTCCCAATTGTTCGCCCGGCTCGATACCAACCGGGATCAACAGCTTTCCGAAGACGAGTTCAAGAACGCCGAAGCGTTGCTCCTCGCCTTGGATGCGGACGAAGACGATTGCGTTTCGGCGTTCGAGATCACGTCGAACCCTGTGAAGATCGAAATCCCCGCACCGCCTCCCGCCGCCAAATCGGAAACTGTTCCCATCGATGGCGCACCCGACATACTGAGTATCCACGGCGCGTTGCCCGACAGCGCCGTGTCGACGTTGTTGAAGCGTTACTGTCGGAAGGGCGCCTCCGACCTGAGCCGCGCCGAGATCGGCTTTTCGCAGGCGATGTTCGACAAGCTGGACACGGATCGAAACGGGCGGCTCGACGCCGGGGAGCTGGAGGCTTGGCGAACCGGGCCGGCCGATTTCAGTGTCGAATTGAACAGCGTACCCCAAGCCGAACTGTGTACCGCGACGCGGTTGCCGAACCCGGGCGACCTCCACGGGATCGACATCCTCCAGACGACCCCGGATCGAATGGTGGTGCGGATCGGCGTCCAGACAATCGACATCGGCGTCCGGGCTTCGACCGGTTCCGTGGCTCAGGATTTCCTCCAGGCCCTGGAGGTTTTTCCCGCCGGCAAAGAGTTCATCCTAGAAAAGGATTTGATCGGCCCGCAGGCTCAACTCTTGAGGGTGATCTTCGAACCCGCCGATTGGAACGGCGATGGCAAACTCACCCGGGTCGAGCTCAAACGCTACTTCCAACTGCAAAGCTTGGTTTCGCAGCAGCCGTTCGATCTCGTCCACCGTGTCCGCATCCCGGATTTGTTCTCGTTGATCGACCGGAACGACGACGGCAAACTCAGCGTCAAAGAATTGCGAAACGCCTATGCGCGGCTCATTCCGATGGAGCCGAGCGGTGGCAAGCAGATCACCCGAGCTGTGCTGCAACGGTCGGTGCTGCTGCGGTTGGGCCACGGGAATGACGGGGCGGGCGATCCGAATTTTTTCGCCGACGGCGACGGGAACGATGCCACGAGGCCCGGGCCGAAACCGATCTGGTTCCACAAGATGGATCGCAACGGCGACGGTGACTTATCCCGGGGTGAATTCCTCGGGTCGAAAGCGTCGTTCGACGCCATCGATGCGAACCATGATGGGTTGATCACCTTGGAAGAAGCGAAAGCCTACGACCGGCGAACTCGGAACGTGAAGTGAATTTGCCCGGCGAACCCCGGGTGGGTTTGGTATCGTATCCCGATGGAAGAGAACCCGTTTGTCAGCACGTTTCCGGAGCCGGTCGGGGTAAACCCGGTCGTCTCAACTGTTCCCAAAATTGCGGGGTACGACGAACTCGTGCTCATCGGTCGCGGGGGTATTGGCAAGGTCTACCGCGCCCGCCACGCGGTGCTCGGTCGCTCGGTGGCCATCAAGATCCTGGCCCACGAACCGGATGATCGCTTGCTGGCGCGCTTCGCCGAGGAAGCCCGCGCCGTCGCCCGATTGCAGCATCCGAACATCTGCCCGCTCTTCGAAACGGGCACCGTCGACGGGCGGCCGTACTTCGCCCAAGAGTTGCTCGAAGGCGGTTCGCTCGCCGAGAAATTCAACCGCGTCCCGCAAGTCCCCTTGGAAGCAGCCGCCCTGGTCGAAACCATTTCCAACGCCATCCAGTACAGCCATGAACTCGGGATTCTGCACCGCGACTTGAAGCCCAGCAACATCATGCTGGCGGCCGACGGCACCGTCAAAGTCACCGACTTCGGGCTGGCGAAAAACTTCTCGACTTCGGCCGACGATCCGACTCGGGAAGCGGGCCTCACCCGCACCGGCGAGATTGTCGGCACGCCCGGGTACATGCCACCGGAACAAGCGTCGGGTGTAGTCAGCGGCTTGGGGCCGGCGACGGATGTGTATTCACTCGGCGCAATCCTGTATGACGCCCTCACGGGGCGGCCGCCATTCCAAGCTCCGGACGCCTTGCAGACGATCTTGATGGTCTTGGCGATGGAGCCCGTGTCACCGCGGACGCTGCAGCCGAAGGTGCCACGCGATCTCGAAACCATCTGCTTGAAATGTTTGGAAAAGTCACCGAAGCGGCGCTACCCGACGGCCCATGACTTGGCCGACGACTTGCGACGCTTCCGCGAGGGTCGGCCGATCATCGCCCGGCCAGTGGGATTCATCGAGCGAACTGCGAAGTGGGCCAAGCGGAAGAAGGCCGCTGCGGCGTTGATCGGGTTGTCAGTGGTGATGGTGGTGGCGATGATCGGCTTCGGGGTTCTGCAAACGGTGAACGCGGCGCGGCAGCGGGAAGCGAACCGACAGCTAGCGGCCGCGAAATCCAAGCTGGAAGAGTTCAACGCCGAACTGGAAACGGCCAACCTCAACTTGCTCGCGGCGAAGACAGAATCCGACACCTCGTATTCGCTGGCCGTCGAAGCCCTCCGGAACATCGTCGAACGATTCACGAATCAGCTGTTCGGAATCCCCCTCGCCGAGCAGGTGATGCAAGCGACGATGGGCGATTCGGCGCAGCTTTATCAAAAGTTAACGGAACTCCGACCGGCCGACCGCGAATTAGCCGCCCGGTACGCGGACGTTCTCATTCGCAAAGCGTCGATGGAGTTGGGCTACTCGAAGTTCGATGCGGCGTTGAAATCGCAGGAACGTGCCATTGCGTTCTTGCAAACACGGCTGAAACGTGATCCCGGCAATCCGGAGTTATTGCTGGCCCAGGTGAATCTCGATGTCGCCCAAACCCATGTCTACCATGCGCTGGGCCGCTTGACGGAACTGGCGGCCGCCCGCAAACAGTTCATCGATCACAACGCGAGCTTTTGCGAGCGGTTTCCCGGGCATCCCGAGTGTGCCAATCTGAAATTTCAAAGGTTCGAAATGGAAGCGAGCACGGCGCGGGATGAAAACGATCTCGTTGGTCAGTTGGAAAGTCAAAAGAAAGCGACCGCGGCCGCCCGCGAATACTTTCAGCAGCATCCTCAAAACCCATCGGCGTTCATTCGGTTGCACACGTCGATCTATCTGCTCGGATTCTCCCACGAAATTCGCCGAGAGTACGCCGAGGCCGACCATAACTACACGGAGTTGGAAACCCTTTTGAAGCAGGCACGGGTCGCCCGGCCGAATGACACGAACTTGAAAAATGAAGTCGCCGAAGCGACGGAAGCGCGTGGGAACATCGCCGGGAAACTCCACGAACCGCTTGAAGCCGGGAAACTGTATCGGGGAACCGAACCGATGCGGCGCGAATTGGTGTTGCTCTTCCCCACCGACCCCAACCAAAAAATCCGCCTGGCGAACAATCTCGCCATGCAGGCCCATTTCGATGCTAACACCGATCCGGAGTCGGCAATCAAGAAGCTCGACGAAGCGATTGCGATTTCCGGCAAGCTGGCGAAGGAGTATCCGAAGAACGACATCTTCACAATTCAAGACGGCAAATGGCGTGGCTGGCGGAAAGAACTCGACGAAAAAAAGTAGCCCATGGAACTGACACCGCACCCCGAATCGCAGTTGCATTCCCGGCTCGACGCCATCGCGACGCGCTGGAGTTTGGTGCATCAGGCCCACGTCGACGGCGCGCCGCAGGACGCCACCGTCGCCCGCCAGATGCTCCGCCGAGCGCGGCTTCGCTTCGCCGAAGCGCTCGTGGATGAAGTGGCTCGCGGCCTCGCCGATCCCAGCCCCGGCGACGTTGCCGACGAACTCGCCCAGCTCGGTCTGCTCGATCACGTGAAGGATTTCCTCCCCGCCGACTGGGCCGTTCAAGGTGCATTGGCCGAGTAACTGCCCTGGCCAATTCTGCCGTGCCACGGCACCGGTATCCCCGCAAATTCCCCAATTTGCCATCGCCGCGTTCGGCACCAAGCCTAAACTTTCCCCCTCTCTACCACATTCCTTTCGCTGCACAGGAGTACTCACGGTGTTTGCAAGTTCCCCTCGTCGTCGTCCGGCGTTCACGCTGATTGAACTCCTCGTTGTCATTGCCATCATCGCCATTTTGATTGGGCTATTGTTGCCCGCGGTGCAGAAGGTGCGCGAAGCCGCCTCACGAATGAAGTGCAGCAACAACCTCAAGCAGATCGGCTTGGCGCTGCATAACTACCAAACCACCAACGAACGTTTCCCGCCCAACGGGCTGTATCCCGCCAACGGCACACAAGACGATTCTTGGTCGGCACTCGCCCGGATTTTGCCATATCTGGAGCAAGGGAACCTCTTTCTCCAAGTCGATTTCAACGCACCGGGTAACTCCCAAGACGCGGTGACCCGCCAACGCATCCCGATCTTCCTCTGCCCGAGTGAGGTGAACGATAAATTGAGGGCTGCAACCTCGCCCACGGGCATCAACCGCTACCCGCTGAGCTACGGGGCCAACGTCGGCGGTTGGATGGTCTGGAACCCGGCCGGTGGCCAGGGCGGCGATGGTGCTATGCCCTACTCCACCAAACTGTCGGGCGGAACCGGCCCGGCCGACTTCACCGACGGCATGAGCAACACCCTCGGGTACGCCGAGGTGAAAGCGTACACCCGGCTCGTCGTGGCCAACATTTCGTTGCCGGCGAACACCCCTCCGCCGGCACCAAACCCGACCGCGGTTTCCGCCCTTGCTCCCGCTGGCCTCACGCCGTCGCTGCGCGGACACACTGGCTGGACCGAAGCCCAGACGTTCCACACCGGCTTCACCACCGTGCTGCCCCCGAACACTATTTTGAACTACATCAGCGGCGGCACGACGTACGACATCGACTTGGTGATGGGCCAAGAAGGAGAGTCGGCTACGCGGATTTCATTCGATTCGGTCACGGCACGGAGTTACCACACGAATCTCGTCAATGCCTTGTTGATGGACGGCTCGGTTCGTTCCGTACCATCGTCCATCAACCCCGCCGCTTGGCGCGCGGCCAGTAGTCGCAACGGCGGCGAAACTCTCGGTTTGGATTAGAGCATTCTGATTTCTTCGTTGGGTTAGAATCCAACGCAACGATCTTGATCCCGGCGGGAACTGAGGAATACTTTCCTGTACCCCGGAGGGGTTACACAACATAGCCCAGGGTCGCCGCTTCGGCGCACCCTGGGAAACCTCCGACGCGTTGTGGGAATACGGCAAATTTGAGGTTCCCCAGGGTGCGCCGCGGCGGC
>JANXWE010000104.1 GCA_025351325.1 Fimbriiglobus sp. | reverse complement strand
CGGCGGACGTCCGGACGACCGCAAGATCGGCGTCTACATGAAATATTTGGACGACGCCGACAAGCGTGCCGACACTTTGGCGAGTGCCATCGAAATCAACCGCCCGGTGAACTTGCCGAAGGCGTTGCGGGCACTCGACCGCTGCGGGGGCTGCGTCCGCGAAGTGACCGACACGGAGATGCTCGACGCCAAAGCCAAGATCGGCGCCGGCGGCTTGGGGTGCGAACCGGCCAGTGCCGCGAGTGTGGCCGGGGTCATGAAACTGGTGCGCGAGGGTGTCATCGACCCAAGCGAACGCGTGGTCTGCATTCTCACAGCCCACCTGCTCAAAGATCCGACGGCGACCGTGGCCTACCACAGCAGCGATCCGAAAATGTTCGACGACGTTCTCGGCAAGCGCGGCGTTCGCCGGGCCAGCTTCGCGAACAAAGCCGTGCAGGTGCCGAACTCGCTGGATGAGATCGTCAAAGCGATTGAGCTGTACGCGTGATATAATTCCTGCGGAGGGGCGAGCCATGCCGATGACCATCGAAGTAACCGACTTGCCAGGTCGATTGAAAGAGTTGCTGCAAATCATGGAAACGGGAAGCGAGGTTCTCCTCCGCGACGGCGACGCCACGGCGAAGTTGACGACGGCACGGCCGACGCGGGAACCGCATGAGCTTCGGACAGCCGGACTCAGCCTCGGTGCGGCAATCATGTCCGACGACTTCTGTGACCCGCTACCGGACGATTTTTGGGATCCTCCAGCAACACCAACCCTGTACGACTTGCCGCATCCGAACCAAGAAAACTGACCCCCCATGCCGACCACCATCGCGATCCACGGAGCCTGCGGGCGAATGGGTCAACGCCTCGTGGCCTTAGCCCATGAAGACCCGGAACTCACTCTGATTGCGGCCATCGATTCTCCAACCCACCCGCGTATTGGTCAAGATGCGGGCGAACTAGCGGGAATTGGATCGCTCGGATTACCGGTGCTCGGTGCCCTGCCGCTCGCTGTTCACCCCGAAGCCATCATCGATTTTTCGTCCCCGCACGGCACCATGACAATTCTCAAGACCTGCATCGACCGCCGGTTACCACTCGTCGTCGCCACCACGGGGCACGAACCGCATGAAGTTGCCGAGATCCGCGCCGCGGCCCATCACACCGCCATCCTTCATTCGCCGAATATGTCGCTCGTGGTCAACCTGCTCTTCAAATTGACGAAACTCACGGCCGAGGCGTTGAACGGACAAGGTTTCGACGTGGAAATCATCGAACGGCACCACCGACTCAAGAAAGATTCGCCCAGTGGCACGGCGGCACACTTCGCCAAAATCGTTCAGTCGGTGATGAATCAGGCGGAGATTGTCCACGGCCGCGAAGGCATCGTCGGCGAACGGCCCGCGAGCCAGATCGGCATGCACGCCGTCCGAGCGGGCGACAACGTCGGCGAGCACACGATTCTCTTCAGCACGATGGGCGAGAGTTTGGAACTCGTCCACAAAGGATCGAGTCGAGATAGCTATGCAAACGGTGCCCTGGCCGCCGCGAAGTACCTCGCGGGCAAGGGCGCCGGAACCTACACCATGGCCGATGTGTTGGGACTGTAACCGGCTCAGTCGTCTTTCTTACCTTTGGTGAACTTCTTCAGTTCCATGATAATCTTCCTCCCGCCGAAGTCGACTTCTTGTTTCACCATCCCGACGCCGTCGGCGTACCAGTTCTTGCTGCTGATTTTTTGGCCCATCGTGTCCATCTCCATGAGCACGGGGTAGGCCGTGTACTTCCCGGCGGCCACTTTCACCTCTTCCGATTTGAAGGTCGTAAACTTGGCCTCGGCTTCTTCCTTGTTGATTTTGATCGCCTCTTTCCACTCGCTCCCCGCTTTGAACGGGTACTTGACGATGGCCAGTGGCGCTTCCAAGGCCATGCCGTTGAAGGCGTGCCGGTAGATCGCTTTCTCGTCGGTCGACATGTCTTCGGTAATTGTCTGAGCTTCGATCTTGGTCGTGAGCGTCGCAATGGCTCGCACACCTTTTTTAGCGGCCGTCACTTTCGTGACTTCTTGTTCGATGTCTTTCGTCTTACCCGCCTCGCTGATTTCGTACTCCCATTTCATCCCCTTGGCGAGCGGGAAGAGATCCAACTTGGCCTCGGGTTTATCCTCGGCCCGGACGCTCCAAGCGCACAGGAGAACCGCAAAACCTGACAAGAGTTGCAAACGCATCGGTGACCTTTCAACAGGGGATTATGAACAGATAACATTTTAGTCGTGATTCTGCGCAGTTCGCGCAAGAATCCCTCGAACAACGGACACGATTCCAATAATGAACAGGATCGGCGGGTAAAAGAAAATCCGACCAGCAGCCAAGGCCACGAAGAACCAAACCAGCGCTCCCACCATCATGAGGATTCCGATGAGGATCGGGGCGCGGGCCGACAAGCTCGGTTTTTCTTTGACCACCCGCCGTTGTTCTCGATCACCGGATCGTGGTGCGTAGTCGTCGGCGCCGTCTTTTCGGTACTTACTGGGCCGTACCGGTTCATTGTCCGCTCGACTGGCACGGGCAATCGTGGTTGAGCCATCGGGCACCACCAGTTTCTCATCGCAGTCGGGGCAACGCATATCACTCCCGGCCAAGTCGTCCCGGACTCGCACGGTTTTGCCGCAGCGGCAGTCAAATTCAATCGACATCAGGATTTCCCACCATGAAAGGAACGTCGGCAGCAATGAACGCCGCCACAGTATCCCGGCTTGATATTCAAAACAAGCGAAAATGGTTGGGAGTGGCAACGGATTCTGTTTGGCGAGCGGTTCGCCCGGGGAGCGAATTTACTTGTGGTACACTAGCAGCATCCTTGCGGCTTGAGAGAAGCAGAACATGTGGAAATGGACTGTCCCGCTCGCGCTCATGGTGTCGACCGTGATCATTTGGCCTGCGCTCGGGGCACCCTTCCCAGAATCGGATGAACCGCTCCCGGCCGGGGCGGTCGCGCGTTTTGGTTCGACCAAGCTGCGCACCACGGCCACCGACTTCGCCCTCTCCGTCGATGGCAAAATTCTGCACACCGTGGCCGGCGGTCACACGATCGGTCGCTGGGATACGAAAACCGGGCGACTGCTGAGCGAAGCTCATGTGAAAACACCGTTCGGCACAACCTGTTGGTTCTCCCCGGATCGACAGTTGATTGCCGCGTTTGATACCGAGGGCGTAGGCCTTTACAACGCCGAGACCGGTGAACGACTCCGGACCGTGGCGAGAAACGATCCTTCCGGGATGTTAGCCGCGGCATTTTCGCCGGATGGCCTTCACTTGGCGACTTCGGAATACGAGTCAAACGGCAATGGACAGGGCGTGGGGCGCGTTTGGCTTTATCCCGTCAGCGAGGGCAAACCGAAGTTGATGGGCGAGTTCCACAGTTACATCAATGTCCTAGCCTTTTCCCCCGACGGCAAGCATTTGTACGCGGCGGTCGACAACCACTCGCTCCGCTGCATCGACACGGCCACCGCCAAAGAACTGTGGAAGAACGACCACTGGGCCCGGAACCTCGCCGTCTCGCCGGATGGCAAAATGCTCGCCAGCGACACGTACCAAGACGGGCCGCTCCGGCTCTGGAACGCCGCGACCGGCAAAGCCATCGCCACCCTCGACTCCGGCAAGCGGTCGTGGCCCCGCGCGCTCGCGTTCGGCCCCGATGGCAAAACCGTCGGCTTCGGCACGAACGACGCCGTGCAGATCTGGGACGTCGCGTCGAAGAAACTCCTCCACCTCTTCGCGGGCGCCGGTCCCGACCTCGCTTTCGCCCCGGATGGCGGTTCGGTGTTCACCGTCGGCCCGCTGATCGAGCGTTGGGATATGAGAACCGGAAAATCACTCTACCCCGAGACTCGAAGTGCCGGGCACATCGGGCCCGTCAACGCGGTGGCCTTCGCTCCGGACGGCCGGTCGCTGGCTTCGACCGGCTCCGACGGCACCCTTCGCGTTTGGAACCGGGCCAAGGGGAAACACAAAGTACACAAAGTCCGGCTCGGCGCGGGTTGCCCACTGGCTTATGCGCCCGACGGCCAACTCCTTACCCTCGGTGCGGGACTCGGAACGCTCGCGCTCCGGGATGCCGACAGTGGCAAGGCGGTTCGTGAGTTCGCAATTCCGCAAAAAGCCCAATTGACTTCGGATGTGTTCGTCGCGCGACTGTCCGACAACGATAAAATCCTTCTGACCATAGGGCATTTGGAAATGCCGATCAGTGGCAGATTCAACTTCGAGCAGCGGGAACTCTTAATCGGATGGGACTTTGCGACAGGAAAAACGGTATTCGAGAAATCGATCCCAAGTTTATCCTGGACCGCGGCGTTCTCGCCTTCCGGCCGGTTCCTCGCGCGCGAGGGTCACGCGGAATTACTCGATGTCGGGACGGGTCGCAGCCGTCCGCTCGCGGCGAAATCTCCGCCACCTTTTCGAACGTGCCTATTCAGCCCCGACGGTCGGTGGCTGGCCACTTTGGAACCGAGCGATGGCGACAGGTGGCATGTACCCCAAGCGGTTCTCGTGTACGAGGTCCTCACCGGCCGACTCCTGACGCGATTGAAGCCCGCGGCGTGCCATTCGATGGCGTTCAGCCCGGACGGCCGGCTTTTGGTTGCGAACGACACGGACGCGCTCGACGTGTGGCAGGTTTCGACCGGACAAAAACTCCTATCCGTCCCGGCCAAAGGCCGGCTGACGAATTGGGCCGGCTCGCAATTCGCAAACTGCCTGGCGTTCGCGCCCGACGGTCAATCGGTGGCTACCGGACACGGCGACGGCACGGTACTCGTTTGGGACATGGCACCGGCATGGAAGGCGGTGACCGCACCGAAAGGGGTCGTCGATCAGGAGGCTTGTTGGAAGGAGTTGGCGAACCCCGATCCGAAAGTCGCGTGGGCAGCCGTCGAGCGGCTGGCGCCGGATCCGACGGCAGCACTGGAGCTTCTGAATGAGCAGTTGAAGCCGGTGACGTTGGATGCCAAATGGGTCGCCGAGCGGATTGCCGAGCTGTCCAGCGACGATTTCAAAACCCGTGAGAAAGCCACGGCCGAATTGAAAAAAGTCGCCGATGTCGCCAGACCCCTGCTCGTGGAAGCACGAGGAGTTGTCCCCTCGGCCGAGGGTCAACGGCGTCTCGACGAAGTACTCGAGTACGCACCAGCCGTTCCGCCGAACGACACCATTCGCAGTCTCCGAGCGCTAGCCATCTTGGAGAGGATCAACACCAAAGAGGCGGTCGACGTCTTGAAGACATTGGCGGGCGGTGCGGAGAACGCAGAATTGACACGAGAAGCGCGAGCAACTGTGCAGCGACTTCAGAGACGATGAGTGCAGGAATTGGATGTGAAAATAACACAACCCCCAACAAAGCTGGGGGTTGTGTGAAGTGGGCGTTACTGGATTTGAACCAGTGACCCCTACAATGTCAATGTAGTACTCTAGCCAACTGAGCTAAACGCCCTTCTATACTATTTTTAGCCGCCACAGCGGTTTGGTCAAGCCCTTTTTGAGTGTGAGTGCGCCGTTTGTTTTTGGCGCGTTGGTACGAACCGAGAATCGGCAGGACTACTCAAAACGAAGAAACCTGCGAAGACACCCGCAAAACAAAAACTAAGCACAACTCCAATCCAAACCCCTGACGGGACAATAGTTTATAATTGTGAGGCAATCATCATTCTGTTTGCTGTGCTTGTTTCCGTAGCTTCCGTTGGTTCCGCAGGGGGGAGGGGGGTATTCTCCGCGGAAACAAGTACAACCGTCAGAGTAGTACTAGGTTGGGCGAGCGGGGTCGCCAGAATTGGTGATCGTACTCCTAAGTCACTCAAGACGGTTCTGGTTTTTATCGCAAATTTCCTGAGTTTAGCGTGCGCTTCGGTCAAGCGTTGTGGATGATCTAGAGAACGCCAACGGAGTCGCTCGTGTCGTCGCTCGTGAACCAGTTCGCCCGATTGGGAAAACCCTACGCCGATCCGGCGACGGATCGGGAATTGATCGCTCGCTTCCACCGGAGCCGAGACGAAGCCGCATTTGCCGCGATCG
>JANXWE010000080.1 GCA_025351325.1 Fimbriiglobus sp. | reverse complement strand
GGCCCGACCGGACGATCACCCCGGCGACGTGCTGAAACTCAAGCCCGATCAACTCCTGCAATTGCCGCCGTTGCACACCATTCTGCGCGGCGGCAAGCGTGCCGGAACCAAGCGCATCCCCGTGACCCTGGCCGCGCGTTCCACAGAAATTGGCACGTTGGAACTGTCGTGCGTGTCACGGGAAGGGAACCGGTGGAAGCTCGAATTCAATACCCGGGAGGTCGCGCCGCCGAAGTCGACCGACGCGGCTCCGAACGCCGATCCGGTGACGCTGATCGATGTCTTTCCGGAGGAGAAATTGCTAGCCGCTGGGGAGCGGGTGAAGGCGACCTATACGACTGATAATCCGACGGCGCAGGAACTGACCAAACAGCTCGAAACGGCGTTAGAATCGACCCGGCAAGAGTGGCCCACGGGGTTGTGTCGCCGGCTTTGGGAACCGCTGATGGACGTGGCCGAGCAGCGGATGCGCTCACCGGCGCATTTGTCGCGCTGGTACAACTTGGCCGGATTCGTCCTGCGGCCCGGCTTCGGCGACACCCTCGACCGCTACCGGGTGGAAGCACTCTGGAAATCGATCACGGCGACGGCCAGCGGGGCCATCAGCGGCGGGAACAAACTGGTGGTGCCCGAAGGCGGCGCCGACTACTGGATCATGTGGCGACGCGTGGCCGGCGGTCTGAACGGTGCCTTGCAGCAGGCACTCTTCGCCCGCCTCAAGCTCGTGTTGTTGCCGTCCAAAACCAAAGCGCCGATGAAGCCATCCGCCAACGAGTTGACGGAAATGTGGCGTGCCGCGGCGAGCCTCGAACGAATGGATGCCAAAACTAAAGAGAACCTCGGCGATGCGTTGGTCGCGCAACTGAAGCGGTCGCCGGTACCGAATTATCTGTTTTGGAGCCTGACGCGGCTCGGGGCGCGGGTGCTGCTTTACGGCCCGTTGAACACCATTGTTCACCCGAGCATTGCCGAGCGTTGGCTCGTGGCACTGGCGGATTATACGCCGACCCACGACAACGACCGGCTGGCGTGGGCCTTCTGCTTGGCCCAGTTGGCGCGGCGGAGCGGCCTGCGTGGAATTGACATCCACCATGAACATCAGGAAGCGATTTCGACGTTGCTGCGGTCGATGAAGGTGCCGGAAACGTGGGCCCGGATGACGGAAGAGGTGATCGAACCCGAAGGCGACGAGCAATCGCGGCTCTTCGGGGAGTCGTTGCCGATCGGTTTGCGACTCAGCTCGTGATCGTCACTGACCGGGGTACATGGCCGGCGGCTTCATTTCGGGTTCGCTACCAAACGCGGTTTGTGCCCCGCCAGTCGACGCTGGCGGCGCGGTTCGCTTCGCAGGGAGTGAGCCACCATTGATCGGTACCGGTGGAAGTCCGAGTGGTGTGGTACCACCGAATTGTGAATCGGGCAACTTGCGGTAGGCGATGTGCATCACACCGTCATCTTTCGGCGTCAGCATGCCCGATTTCGCGTCGGGTTTCGCTCCGGCCCGCGTCTTCGGATCGTAGGTTTCCACGATCTCGTACTGGCTCCCCAAATGCTTTTCCATCAGCTTGCGGGCTTCGGCTTCGTCCGCATTCACTTTGAGAGCGATGATGCCACCGTCTTTGTTTTTCTGCACGTACTCGGCGTTGCCCATGCAACCGAGTCCCGAGAACAACCCGCCACCGACTACCAATGCCGCGATGAGTTTCCGCATGGCAACCCCCTTGAGAAAAACTCGGGCTTCCCCGCGACCGAGTCGGTGAGTCCGATAGCCAACCCGGGCCGGACGAACAAGCCGAATTCCCAAACAGTCCGTTTCGTTCATGCTGTACGTTTTGCATTGCGGTAATAGACTTGCGATTTGTTACTGTGAATCCTTTCGGTGGTCAAAACCCGAATCGCTTTTCAGAAAGACTACCGACCGATGAACTTTGACATCCGCATTGCCACGCTCGACGATCTGCCGAATCTGGTTCACGGCAACAGCGTGCTGGCTTGGGAATCCGAACGAAAAACACTCGACGACGCGACTCTGCGGCTTGGCATCGGGAACTTGCTGAGCGATCCACATAAAGGTTTCTACACCGTTGCCGAGCACGACGGACAAACCATCGGGCAGATGCTCATCACCTTTGAATACAGCGACTGGCGCAACGGTTGGTACTGGTGGATTCAGAGCGTTTACGTCTGGCCGGAGTTCCGTCGGGTTGGGGTCTTTCGCCAACTATTCCAACACATTCTGGCACGGGCGATCGCCGATCCCGGCGTCATTGGACTGCGGCTCTACGTCGAACGAGACAACGAGCGTGCCCAAAAAACATACGTGGCACTGGGGCTGGAAGAAGAGCCCTATTTGCTCTTCGGGCAGTATCCGTTACCGGGGAGTTCGGGTAACTTCGTCTAATACTGCTTCATTCCGTGTTGCCTTCAAATCACCACTCCAGTAACGATCCGAAAAACTATGACCACCACCAGTGCCCCTGCGACCGTCTCATTCAACCACGCTCATGATTTGCCGCCGGTAAATCCCCAGATCGTGGGAAATCTCCGCAACAAATTGATGGAAATCGTCGGCCGCGAGGGGGTACTCACGAGTACTGCCGACCTTGCTGTGTACGAGTGCGACGGCTTCACCATCGATAAAAATAGACCGGATGCGGTGGTCTTCCCGACCTCGGCTGAGCAAGTCGTGGCCATCGTCAAGCTGTGCAATTTATTCGACGTGCCGTTCGTGGCACGTGGGGCCGGTACCAGCTTGGCCGGGGGTTGCGTGCCCGTCGGCGGTGGTGTCATGATCGGCCTGAGTCGGATGAAAAAGATCCTCGAAGTGAACGTGCGCGACCGGTACGCCATCGTGGAAGCGGGGGTGGTGAACGTCTGGCTGACGAACCAGTTGAAGCCACTCGGGTACCACTATGCCCCGGATCCGAGTAGCCAGGGGGCTTGTACCATCGGCGGGAATGTTGCCACAAATAGCGGTGGCCCGCACACCCTGAAATACGGTGTCACGGTGAACCACATTCTCGGCATCGAGATGGTGCTTCCCAACGGCGAACTGGTGACTGTGGGTGGGCCGACCGAAGATGGCCCCGGCTACGACCTCACCGGTACCATCGTCGGCAGCGAGGGCACTTTCGGCATCGTCACGAAGGTGTGGGTGCGGATCACGCGGAACCCGGAAGCGTACCGCACGCTACTCGGCGTGTTCGACAGCATCGACGACTGCACGAACTGTATCAGCGACATCATCGGTGCGGGAATCGTGCCCGCCGCACTGGAAATGCTGGACAAAACCATCCTCGGGGCCATCGAGGCCGCGTTCCAATTCGGCTTCCCGCTCGACGCCGACGCCGTGCTGATTATGGAAGTGGATGGGCACGCGGCGGGGATTCAAGACGAAGCCGACGCCATCGAAGCGATTGCCAAACGCAACAATGCCCGTGAGGTTCGCAAAGCGAACACCGACCCGGAACGGATGGCGTTGTGGAAGGCCCGCAAGCAAGCGTTCGGTACCATCGGCCGGCTCGGCTATCCGAGTTATTGCACGCAAGACGGTGTCGTGCCACGAACCAAATTACCGGACATCATGCGTTGCATTCGGGCCACGAGTGCCAAGCACGGCGTCGCCATTTGCAACGTGTTCCACGCCGGGGATGGCAACATTCACCCGGTGCTGATGTTCGACGAACGGGACCCGAAACAGGTGCGAGCGGTACTGGCGGCGAGCACCGATATTTTGGAAGAGTGCATCCGGCTGGGTGGCAGCGTGACCGGCGAACACGGCATCGGGGTCGAGAAACTCGACTTCATGGCCAAGTTGTTCACGCCGGACGATTTGAACTTCATGGTGCGGTTGCGAACCGCGTTCAACCCAAAAAACAACTGTAGTCCGAACAAGATGCTACCGACCGCCGGCGGCTGTGCCGAGCCGCAACCGAGCAGCATTCAACCGTTGAAAGCGGGCCGTCGCGCGGCGGTGTAGTTTATTCTTCCGCACTCGCCCGCATCAAGCGATCCCGGACGGTTCGCCATTCTTCCGTATCTGGGGGCAACGTCGCAATGATGCGGTCGAACGCACCCGCGTCGAGGGTGTGCAGGTCGGCATAAAGCTTGGCAGCAGCTTCACTTGGCGAATCGGTACATTCATACCGAGCGACCTTCAACCCGGCCGTTTCGTAGAGGTGTACCAGAAAATTGGCATCGGACGGATTGGCAGCGCATTCCAGCGCCGTCCGTGGGGCGTAGTGTCGGCTCAGCATCCCTGGGGAATGTGCTGGGGCGTCAGTCGAGCTTGAAGTCGGGCCGTGCTCGATTTTGCCCACAACCTCTTCCAGTGCGTGCACGCCGATGAGACCGGGGCGCAGTAGGCGTACTCCCGTCGGTGTGATTTCGACCACGGTCGATTCCAATCCGCCGAGGCAAGGGCCACCATTGAGCAGCACATCGTACTTTCCCGCTAAGCTGTTGCGGACGTGCTCCGCCGTCGTGGGTGAGAGTTCACCGGAGCGGTTCGCACTCGGGGCCGCAATGGGCACCCCCGAGGCCTTCAACAGTGCAAGAGCAACGGGGTGGTTCGGGCAACGCAGTGCCACCGTCGGGCCGCCCCCGGTCACGATGTCGGGAACCAGTGCCGATTTCCGCACTACGATGGTCAGCGGGCCGGGCCAGAACTTCATGGCTAATTTCTCAGCCAATGATGGCCACGATTCAACTAGTGGCGGTACTTGGCTCACATCCGTGACATGAACTATAAGGGGATTCGTACTCGGTCGGCTTTTGGCTGCAAAAATTCGAGCGACCGCGACGGGGTCGAGGGCGTTGGCCCCGAGTCCGTAGACGGTCTCGGTGGGAAAGACTACGAGGCCACCGGTGCGGATCGTAACGACAGCCCGATCCAATTCAGCAAATCCTATCGGCATTTCGGTTCTCGCCCGTGCGCAGCCAATGTTCACTCACCCGCCATGTGGTACAACATACTGGAGACGAAGTATGACAACACCTACCGTACCGCTGCTGCTCGACAGCACGAACCGAAAGAAGCAGGCCATGGCCGACCGGAGTCGTACCGTTCCCACTCCGACGCCCGATCAACGCCGCGTGGCGGCGGAAAATTTCGAGCGTGCCCGTCAGGTACTTCAAACCGGCAATCACGATTACGGGATCCAACTACTATTGCTCTGTTGCAAGCTCGACCCGTCCAGTTTCCCGTTCCGCCAATCGCTGCGGAAGGCCCAAAAAGCCAAGTACGCGAACAACCTGCGCGGTAGCCGATTCGCGTTCTTTTCGACACCGCGCTACAAGGCCAAGGTGAAGACCAGTAAAGCCCAGGGCGATTACGTCAAAGTCCTCGAACACGCGGAATCGGTGTTCACGCGGAACCCGTGGGATCTCGGCACGCAAATGGACATGTCCGAGGCGTTCGAGGCGCTCGGCCTACTCGATCTCGCCGTCTATACGCTCGATCAAGCCCGGCAAAAATACCCCGACGATGCGACGCTGAACCGAGCCTTGGCCCGACTATTTGAGAAGCGTGGCGACTTCACCAAAGCCATCGGCCTCTGGCAGTTGGTGCAAAAAGCCAACCCGAAGGATGTCGAAGCGGCCCACAAGGCGAAGGATTTGGCCGCCTCGGAGACGATCGCCCGCGGGGGCTACGCCGAGTCGATCTCGGGGACGAAAGATTCGCCCGTCATCGGCCGGATGGAAGAAGCGGCCATCGAGAAGCAAGATAAAGTCAGCAAAGAAGCGTCGGCCATCCACAAGCGGATCGAAGCCGATCCGACGGGCCCGGAGCTGTACGTTCAACTCGCGGCCGTGTATCGGCGACAGGGGCATTTGGACCGGGCGCGGGCGGCACTGATTCAGGGGCAAGGACCGACCGGGAACCACTTCAAGCTGCAATTGGAGCTTCTCGAATTGGATCTCGTACCCCTGCGGGTCAACCTCGACAAAATCGAAGAGAAGTTGCGAGGACTCCAGGCGCGGCCGAGTGACGACGACATCTCCGATGACGAGCCGAGCGCCGAGGAATTGACGAAACTCCGGGTTCAACTCAAACGCGAGATCGTCGCCCGAGA
Organism: Fimbriiglobus sp.; assembly: GCA_025351325.1. Lineage (GTDB taxonomy): Bacteria > Planctomycetota > Planctomycetia > Gemmatales > Gemmataceae > JALHQU01. The sequence goes on along the minus strand of JANXWE010000080.1, from coordinate 10,441 downwards.
GGCGGAGTTGTACCGGGTGAAGGCCGAACGCTTTCCCGCCGAAACCGGGCACCGACTCGAACTCGGTCGACGGTTGCTCAAACTCGACAAGATCGAGGAAGCCATCGCCGAATTGCAGATTGCTCGCCGCGACGACCGCTTGAAGGGGAAGGCATCTCTTTATCTCGGGCTTTGCTTTCGCAAGCGGAACAACTGGCGGTTGGCCGAGCGCAATTTCGAAGAAGCCCTCCCGCTGCTCACGACGGCGGCGGACGAATCGACCCGGAAGGAAGTGCTCTACCAATTGGCGACCGGTTCGGCGGAGAATGGGGAGTTGCCGAAAGCCATGGATTTGGGCCACGAATTGGCGAACATCGACTTCGGCTACAAAAACATCGGCAAACTGCTCGACGAGTGGGAGTTGCGAGCACGAGACGCGTGATCCACCGCAACTCAACCGAACAACAGCAGCACGTTCCAAGGTGGGGTCTTTTCGAATTCGCAGCCCATTTCGTAGTGTTCGCCGGTGTCGACGCAGCTCCGGACGATGACCGTGACCCACGGTGTCGTCTCGGGGGCGTGGTTGGCCCGGATCTGCATCGAGCTGCCGGGGGTCATGCCGGACTGCAACGCCAACTTCAGCCCCCCCATCGAGCGGTCCAGCACATAGCCGGGGTTGGTGCCGGTCTCGAAGGCCGGCGACGTGACCAGAATCTTGATCGGGGTTCCTTCCCGCCGAACCGATGTCCTGCGATCCGACAGCGTATTTTGCTGGGTCATCCACGACGACTTCGAATTCTTTTTGGTCAGAACGGGCAGGCCCGACCTCTTGCGGGTGCCGCGGAACAGCAAAAATACCGCCAGAATCACCGCCAAAGCGACGAGGAGTGGCAATGAAAAGGGCATGTTTTCCGGGGAAAACAGTTTCGAGATCATGACAGCCTTTTCGCCCGGCCGAGGTATGAAGTTATTGCCATAAGCGTAGAACACGCTTCGCCCCTATGAAAACGAAAGTGACGGATTCTCAGCCAAACGAAGAATCTTCTGCGAATCCTACTTAAAGAATCCGGGGGCAATCCAATAGATTCCAAATCAATAAAACATATATGTACACTAATTCAAGCTCTACAATTGCCTTTGTCAAACGGAATTACGATTTCACGACGAGACGGAACGACCATGCGCGAAGTTTCCTATGCCATCGAACCGAAATTGCAGCCGGAAGAGTTCCTTGATTTGCTCGTACGTTCGACCTTGGCCGAACGCCGCCCGATTCACGAATCCGACACGATTCGCAACATGCTTCGGAATGCCAGCGTTATAGTTACTGCCCGAATCGGCACCCAGCTAGTCGGTATCAGTCGGGCCATCAGCGACTTCGCCTACTGCACGTATCTGTCCGACCTCGCCGTCGATGTGCACCACCAACGGCGCGGGATCGGCAAGGAATTGATCCGGCGCACCCACGGCGCCGCCGGACTGCAGACCACGTTGATCCTGCTCGCCGCACCGCTCGCCCGTGAATACTACCCGCGCATCGGCATGACCGCTCATGACTCGTGTTGGACGATCCCGCGCGAGCCAGCGAGCGTTTGATTTGGCATTCGAGTTGCATTGCGATTGAATTGTCGCCGAACAGGCCGCACCGTCCTGAGCCACCGCAACCAATGGAGTCCGATCATGCTTTGGAGCAGCCAAACCCAATCCGCCCGCATGTCGATCATGTTTATCACCGCCGGCACGCTGCTCGATGTTTGGACGGCGGTGTATTACTTTCTGATTCATCGGCCCAAAGCAGAACAGAATCCATCCGCCGGCGTCGATTCGAGTCTGTTCTGGATTGCGGGCTTCTTCCTGACTGGTCTGACTTTGCTTATCATCGGAGTTTTAGTCGGTCAGATCGGGCGCGCAGCCGGCAAAGCCGAAGTGGCGCCCGTGGCGACCGTCCCGACAACGGACACATTGGCCAACGTCGGGGCGGTCGCGAATGTCCCCGCCTTAGCTACAGACCTTCGACAGCCTGTCCCCGCCGCCGCCATTCAAAGTGTATCTCCGGTCGCAAGATAGATTTGCGCAGTTAATTGCTCCCTCATGGGCAAAGTGAGTCGCTTTGTTGCTGTTCCTCAGTTCAATTCTCATTTGGGAGCCGTGCAATGGAGCGACGTAAATTTCTTAAGGCTGTTTCGCTTACTGCTGCAGTGCCGGCGTTGGCCAGTTCACTCATTCCACAGTCGATTGCAGCGCCGGTCGAGAAATTGGACCTGCTGCTCCGCTTCGATCCGGCCGGTGAAGTCGTGCGGGATGGCATGCGTTATCGCAAGCTCGGCAAAACCGGCGAACTGGTCTCCTGCATCGGTCTCGGCGGGTTCCACATCGGCGTTCCCAAAGACGAAGCCGAGTCGATCAAAATCATGCGCACGGCCATCGATTCGGGCATCAATTTCATGGACAACTGCTGGGACTACCACAACGGTCTCAGCGAATTGCGGATGGGCAAAGCCCTGTTGAACGGCTACCGCAAAAAAGTCTTCTTGATGTCGAAGATTGATGGGCGCACCAAGATCGCCGCGGCGAAGCAGATCGACGAATGCTTGCTGCGAATGCGGACGGACGTGATCGATCTCATGCAGCACCACGAAATGCTGCGGATGGAAGATGCCGACCGCGTGTTCGGCGAAGACGGTGCCCAGGAGGCGGTCGAAGCGGCCCGCAAGGCCGGGAAGATTCGCTTCGTCGGCTTCACCGGTCACAAAGACCCGCTCGTCCATTTGCGAACGCTCGCCATCGCCAAAGAGCACGGGTTCCGCTTCGACACTGTGCAAATGCCCCTGAACGTCCTCGATGCTCACTTCCGGAGCTTCGCACGTGTCGTGCTCCCGGAACTTGTGAAAGATCAGGTCGGCGTGCTCGGCATGAAGCCCCTCGCCAGCGGTGCCATCCTCGAGACGAAAACGGCGACCGCCGTCGAATGCTTGAACTACGCTCTGACGCTGCCGACGTCCGTTGTCATCACCGGCATCGAGTCGATGGAGCGGCTGACCCAGGCGTTGAAAGTGGCCAAGCACTTCAAACCGTTGACCATCGACGCGGTCGATGCGTTGCTCGCGAAGACGGCGAAAGTGGCCGGGAAAGGCGAATACGAACAGTTCAAAACCGGTGTGAAATTTGACGGCACCGCCACTCACCCGGAGTGGCTCGGTTGAAACGGAGCATCGAGAGCGGCAAACAATTCTTCCAGGCTCTCCACTCGTTTGACAGCGTCGAACTGCGTGAAGGTTCCGTACCGCGTCGCCAAACTGAGCCACTGTTTTAAGCGGCGGAGAATGCGTCCCGGCGATCCCAATTCCAAGGCGATGGAACTGTCCACGAGCTTCCGAAGCAGGGTGGGCCAGGCGAATTCTGGTCCGGGTCCTTCGTGCTGCAGTCCCAACTCGTTAGCCACTTGGCGGGCCAACTGCGGGTTCGCTAATGCTCCGCGACCGAGCATGAAATGCTGGCACCCCGTCATATCTCGGCACCGCTGAAAATCATCCACAGTCCAAATATCACCGTTAGCGACGACGGGAATCGACAAGCGTTCCCGAACGCGACCGATCGGCGACCAATAGATTGGCGGAGCATACCCAGCTTCGCGTGTCCGGCCGTGGATGGTGATCCAAGCCGCGCCGCCTTCCGCCGCCATCTCGGCGTTCTCATCAATCGCGTCGAGCGTGTCCCAGCCCAATCGCAACTTCGCTGAAACCGGCAGTTCGCGTGGGACGGCGGCCCGCACCGCGGTCACAATTTCCCGGATCCGTTTCGGGTATTTCAGCAGCGTGGCACCGCCATCGTGTCGGTTCACTGTCTTGGCGGGGCAACCGAAATTGATGTCGATGACCCGTGCTCCGAGGTCGCACGCGACCACGGCCGCTTCCGCCATCAACGAGGCATCGCCACCGAGCAACTGAACGACCACGGGTAGCCCGTTCGAAGTCGTCGCCCTCGTTCGGAGTTCAGGAATGTGCTTCAGGAACACGCTCTTTGGTGGCACTGACTGACTGACGCGCAGGAACTCGGACACGCTGAACGTGAACGCACCCGATTCGCCTTGAACCGCCCGCATCGGTGCGTCGGTCACCCCTTCCATTGGGGCCAAGATCAGGGCGGGAGTGTTTGCAACGAGCATGATTTTACGATAGGGATTCGAACCGCGCTGCACTACACTCTTCGAATTGATCACCCCACGGAGACCCTTTCGATGTCCCATTTCCGATTCCTACTGGTGACTCTCGCGGCGCTCACCGTTCCCCAACTGGTCGGTGCTCAGTCGAAGTTGACCATCCCCGACGATGTGGTTTTTGAATCGGCCGTCGAATACTCGAACCCGGACAACCAACATCTTCAACTCGATATTGCCCGGCCCAAAACCGGCGACGGCCCGTTCCCAGCAATCATCTGCATCCACGGCGGTGGATTCCGCGCCGGCAATCGCAACGGGTACGACGGCCTCATTTTGAAACTGGCCCAGCAAGGTTACGTCGCCATGACCGTCAGCTACCGGCTGGCGCCCAAGTACCCGTTCCCGGCCGCTGTCCACGACACCAAGGCCGCCGTGCGGTGGGCCAGGGCCAACGCCACGACTTACAAAATCGATCCCACCCGCATCGGCACGACCGGTGGCTCCGCCGGCGGACACCTCGCCCAGTTCCTCGGCGTCACGGCCGACGTGAAAGAGTTCGAAGGCGACGGTGGCAACGCAAAGGAATTGAGCGCGGTGACGTGCGTCGTCAACGTCTATGGGCCGAGTGACTTCACGAAATCGTACGGCAAGAGCGTCGATGCCGCCGAGGTGCTGCCGTTGTTCCTCGGGGGTAATTTGGAGAAAGCCCGCAAGCAGCACGTCAAAGCCAGCCCGCTTTACTGGGTGACGCCGAACGCCGTGCCGACGCTGTGCATCCACGGCACCGACGATAAATATGTAGCCCACGAGCAAGCCGTCTGGCTCATTGACAAGTTGAAAGTCAGCGGCGTCGAAGCCGAATTGCTCACCCTCGAAGGGGCCGGCCACGGCTTCAAAGGGAAGGATGCCGAGACCGCCGACAAAGCGATGCTCGCCTACTTCGATAAGCGGTTGAAGGCGAAGTGACCGTCACGGGTACTCAGCGATTTTTGGAGTTTTTGAGACATTCAGAGGAACGCGGATGACGCGGAAAAAGGCAGGATGAAGAGGATCGGAGAAAGATTGATCTGTTCTGATCCTCTTCATCCCGGGCGTCATCCGCGTCTCTCTTCATCTGGGTCTTCCTAAAACTTCAAAAATGCTGGCTCTTCCCGGATTCCTGTGGGTGAAATCTCGCCTGTTACCCACCTGAACTCACTCTTTTTCTAGGCCGAAGTGGCCTTCCCGACGCCTCGGAAATCGGTTCTGATTTCCGGATGCCCAAAAACACACTCCCTCCGCGACGCCTACCGGTACCCCGGATTCGTCCCCGCCCGGACGTTCGCGTCGAATCCGATGCACCCACTGACTACGTCTTATCACTGACGCGGCGTCATTAAATACGGTCTGCGCTCTTTCCCATCGCGGCTCTTACGACCACGTCCGCCGACGCAGCCGCGATCCGGATTGCGCCGGTCACCGGGTCTATCTCGAATTCGAATTCCGCCGCGTCGATTGCCCGCGGTGCGGCGTGAAACGCGAACGACTCGCCTGGCTCGCCGCCAACCCACGCTACACACAACGCTTCGTCCTCGCCGTCGGACGCCGCTGCCGCACTTCGACGATCCAAGATGTCGCCGCCGAAATGGATCTCCACTGGGACACCGTGAAGGAGATCGACAAACTGTACATGCAGGAGCAACTCGACCTCGCCGGCCCACCCATACCGACTGCCATCGGCGTCGACGAAATCTCGATTGGGCCCGGTCACAGCTACCGGATCGTCGTCTCCGATCTGATTCGCAAACGGGCGATCTGGTTCGGTGGCACCGACCGCACCGAAGCCTCCATGGACCTCTTCTACGCGTCGATCCCCACGGAAATCAGGGCCGGCATCCGGTTGGTCGTCATGGACATGTGAAAGGCCTTCCGCAACTCGGCCCGGCGGAATGCACCGCAGGCAAAGATTGTTTACGACAAATTCCACGTCATCCGGCATCTCAACGACGCCCTCGATACCGTTCGGAAAAACGAATACGGCCGGCTAAAAGGAGAGTCTCGCCACTTCATCAAGCGCCAGAAGGACACGCTCTTGAGTCGCCGCGAAAACCTCGGTGATGAAGGCCACGCCTCGCTCGACTTGTTCGAGAAGTTCGCCCGGATGATCGGCACGCACTGGGACGGCATCGCCAGTTACTGCGCGACCGAGAACAAAGTGCCGCTCGGTTCGTGGAAGGTCTCAACAACCGCATCCGCGTGCTCCAACGCCGAGCCTACGGCTTCCGCGACGAGGATTACCTCACGCTCAAGATTTTGACCTGCCTACTGCCGAAACTGTAGAAAATCACCCACAGCATTCCGTGATGAGCCAAAAATAAGACATCACCGGCTGGAATGGACTGGGTGAGGACTTCGCTAACCCGCCAAAAATCGTGGGTGCAGGACACCCGATTGGCCTTGACCTCGGCATCCGATTTTGGGTATTGGAGAAAGTGGGCAATTGATTCGTTTGTTACCAGTGGTGATCCGTGAGATGCTGAATCATCGAGCGTTCTACCGTGTCGTGCCCTTGATGTCGCTCGCGCTGGTCGCCGTGGCCGTTGCGACTTCGCTCGGTTGCAACCACGGCCAAAAACAGGTGGCCAAGAAGCCGCCCGTACCCGGTCAGGCGGCCGGTCGACCGTCGGAATTGCTGGTCACCCGGCCCACCGTGACGACCTTAGCCGCCACGTTCGACAAGCTGCCAGCACCACCCACCAAGCGGAAGCCGCTCAACGCTCTCGTTTTGTCCGGCGGGGGGCAATATGCCGCATTCAATGCCGGTCTGCTGCTCGGTTGGACCTCGTCGGGCCAACGGCCAAGTTTCGATGCCGTCACCGGTGTCAGTAGTGGAGCGTTGGTCGGACTTTACGCGTTCCTCGGCCCAAAATACGACGGCCGTTTGCAGTACTTTTTCACCACACTCCAAGACAAAGACATCTTCCAGTACCGCCCGCTTCGTGAACTGTTGAGCCACGGTGCGATCGCCAACCCGGATCGGATGAAAAAGCTGCTCGAGACCGAAATCAACGAATGCATGATGATGGACATCCAAGATGCTCACAACGAAGGCCGACGCCTGTTTGTAGCCACCATGAATCTGAAAACGCGCAGACCCTGCATCTGGGATATCGGGGCGATTGCGTGCAGTGGGCGCCCTGACGCTGCGGAACTCGTTCGCAAAGTCAGCATGGCCGCAGCGGCGATCCCCGGGTTACTGCCGAGCGTGTCGTTCGAGTACGATGTCGATGGCCAGCGATTCACAGAAGAGCACGTCGATGGTGGTGCTTCGACCCAAACGTTCCTCAGACTCGGGCCTGGTGCGGAAAAGCCCAACAACAACGAACCCCTTTGGCTCAACGGGTCGAATCTCTACGCCATGGCTGCCGGCAAACTCGACCCCCCGTTGCTGAAAGACGACCCCGGATTTGTGCGCCGACTCACAAGCACTATCTCGGCAGCACTTTACGCGTTGTATCGCTCCGAATTGATGGGCTTGTACGCATTCAGCAGTGCCAGCGGGATGAAATTCCACATGCTCGCCATCCCGGATGATGCCGAAGTGCCCCCCAACAGCACGACGTTCGATCCTAAGGCGATGAAGAAACTTTTCGCAATAGGGTACGATATGTCCAAAGAATCGATCCCGTGGCGACTGACGCCCCCAGACGGCGAACTAGGCGAAGAAAACCCCACCCGCGACGCCACCGATCTAGTGCCGATCTCGCCGAAGAAAAAATAATCGGTCAACCCCGCCACACGACCCAAAATCTACCTGTGCAATCGGAACGTACGTTCTTTTGGCATTTCCGCGCGGTGCCAATCGTGCTAAAAGGGGAACTTTGGGTGAGGTGCGGCCCGTATTGCACTCGATAAGTGATCTTGTTCATGGTCGGTTCGTAATGAACAAACTGATCGGATAGGCGGGGGACGAATCGGCTCGAATCAATAAACCTTGATCACCAAGCAAGAACTCGTTCAGTCTGCCACTCTATTTTAGAGTCTGATTTCACCCGGAGTTCTGGCGTGCCCGATTGGTGTTGGTTCTTAATCGTGAGTCTGGCGGCCCTCACGGGTCTGGCCGCAGCGGTCTATTACGGGGCTGTCTACCACTACCGCCATAAGTTCCTCGAACAAATTGTCCGAATCTTCGAAGAAAAGCCTCTGTTTGTCATTCCCCGTGGAATTCCGAACCCAGACGCCGAAGACGTGCGATTCCGCACCACCAATGGTCTCACCCTCAGTGGTTGCTACCTCAAAGGCATCGGCCGCCGCCGGGGTGTTCTTCTTTTCGGTCTCGAATTTGGCTCCGACCGCTGGTCCTCCGTTCAATATTGCGAAAGTCTGCGCCAAGCGGGCTACGACGTGTTCGCCTACGAGCCACGGAATCAGGGCGAAAGTGACCGCGATCCGACTTACGCCCCATTGCAATGGGTGACAGATCGCGACTTGGACGACGCCCGTTCCGCTGTCAAATACTTAAAGTCTCGCCCGGATGCTGATAGTCGCGGATTGGGGGTCTTCGGCATCAGCAAAGGGGGCTGTCTGGCCATCCTGCTTGCGGCGGAAGATCCAACGATTCGCTGCGTCGTTACCGATGGCGCATACGACACTTATCTCACCATGGTTCCGTACATGCGGCGGTGGGTCTCGATTTACAGCCCGCGCAAGAAACTCCAGTCGATCTGCCCGAACTGCTTCTACGGTGCCATCGGCATGGGTGGAATTCACGAAGCCGCCAAACGGCGAAACGTCGAGTTCCTCTGGGTTGGTACCGGGGCACGCAGTGTCACCGTGCCCGTATTTATGATTCATGGCGAAGCCGACACGTACATCAAGCCGGTCATGGCCAAGGCTTTATTCAGCCGCGTGCGTACCCCGGAAAAGCAATTTTGGCTGGTGCCCAAGGCCCGGCACAACCAAGCACCACAAGTCGCCCCACTCGAATATCACAAGCGCTTGGTCGATTTTTTCGATGACCACTTGGGTGACATTATGATCCGGACGACTCACAAGCCGGTTGCCGTCCCAGTCGAGTCCCAAACAACCACCAAAGAACAAGTTGTGGCTGAGGTTGCCTCGGCCCCGGCTCCGCGATTAACAAGGGCTTAACTCCAGGTCGCCGGTATGCCCGCCGTCATTGACGATACCTATGCCGAAGCCTTCCGAAGTATTTATTCGGAAGTCTTAGTCACCGCACGCGATTCCACTTGGCTCCATCACGCTGTGATCGCCGCCACCGGGAATGCCAGTTCGACTATCCTTTGCGATTGCGAAGCCGCTCTCAGCCGAATGGTTCCCCCCGCCGAGACGCCCGATGGTCGCATCGGTGCCATTTTGCAATTCCATGTCCCGAGGTTCTGGAAAGAACGCGAAGCCAAGCTCGAACGAACCTTGCTGGTGCGGGTGAGCCAAAACATTCTCACCTGCCCGACCACGGCTTGCTTCAACGTGCTTCCGACGAACGAAAAATGGTTCCCGCTCGGTCGCAAAGTGGCCTACTTCGGGGATGGCCACCAATTTAAGACGGAGCGCTACGGTCGTCGCGTGCGGGTAATCCCCATCTTGTCCGGTGAGTTCACCATTGAACGGCGTTGGGGTTGGGCCGAGGGGCTGATGGGCGGCAATCTGTGGTTCTTCGGGGCCACGGCCGATGCCTCTTTACTAGCAGCGGAGCGGGCCGCTGCTGGGGCCATGGCCACGAGCCAGCACACCCGTGTTTGTTTGCCGTTTCCCGGTGGCGTCGCCGCCAGCGGAAGTAAAGCCGGCAGCAAGTACAAGTTCAGCATTGCCAGCACTTACGCGGAATACTGCCCGACGCTCCGCAACAAACCGGGAATCGAGAGCCGTTTGCCCGAGGGTGTTGTCAGCGTTCAGGAAATCATCATCAACGGCCCCGATTTGGGTTCGATTGCCAAGGCCACCCAAGCGGCCATTGCCAACTGCGTGGACACCCCCGATTTGCTCAGAATTTCAGCGGGAAACTACGGCGGTCGACTCGGGAAAAGCTTCGTCTACCTGCACCCGGAACAGCAACCGGCGTGATCCGAAAAAAAGTCATCGGCCGGAAGGGCTTGAACCCACCGCCTCGCTCTGGTAATATTTGGTTACATTACTACCCGGTAGTGTAATGGTAGCACAAGAGTTTTTGGTACTCTTTGTCATGGTTCGAATCCATGCCGGGTAATTCAGTGCGAGTCGATGCGGGCCGGTGCTTTCGAGCACCGGCCCCTGTCATTTCTAGGGGTTGCTTCACTTCGCCCGTGCTTCCCTCAAATATCCCCA
>JANXWE010000046.1 GCA_025351325.1 Fimbriiglobus sp. | reverse complement strand
GGTGCACGCCTACAAGAACGTCAGTGCGGCGACGGGGATTGTCTTCAACGCGGCAAGTACGCTGTACGCCGGGGAGGGCAAAACGGGCTGGCGTGGCCCGAAAGGAACGCCGGATTACGTCGACGAAATCCGGCACGAACAGATTGAAACTTCACCGTACCAACTCGATTAACGTGCTCAGGTTACTTCCCGCCAGGGCCGCGACCATCACCGCCGGAACCGCCAGGGCCGCCAGGGCCTCCTGGCCCACCAGGGCCGCCCATCGGCCCCCGTGGTTTCATCTCTTTGAGCATCTTCTTTTGGTCGTCCGTCAGCAGTTTGTCGAGCTTCCCATCAAGCTCCTTTTGGAGCTCGGCAAGTTGCTTCTTCTGATCGTCCGTCAGCTTGAGCTGCTCGACCATGAAGTCCGGCATGATCTGACCGGGCTTCGGCGGGCCACCCCGACCAGGACGACCCGGCCCACCAGGGCCACCCGCTCCCGGCCCACCGGGGCCTCCCGCACCAGGGCCGCCAGGGCCACCCGCTCCTGGCCCACCGGGGCCTCCTGGGCCACCCGGCTCACCACCACCGGCGGGTGGCGCTTCGGCTTTTGCTAACTCGATCAATTCCTCTTTCGTCACGATGCCATCTTTGTTCTTGTCGGCGCGGTCGAACAACTTCAGCAGCCGTTCGTCGGTGATTTCATCCCGGGTCAGTTCGCCGTCTTTGTTCTTGTCGAAAGCCATCATCTTGGTGACCAACTTCGGCTCGGCGGTCGGCTTCGACTTCTCCGTCGGTTGCGGGTACCGTTGAGCTTGGGCACTTCCCGTTAGGACAAAGAATCCCACGGTGAAGAGCAGTTTCGTTCGCAGACGCATGGCATGAACCTCTGGAGAAAAATGGGGACGCGAAACGGGGTTGGGCTAATCCTTGTCCGCAGGAGTGCGGCCGAGGACGATGTTGAAACTCGCCGATAGTTCACCGATTTTCGACTCTCGGATCGGTTTGAACTCGGCGAGGAGCAATTGCTGCTCGAAAAGATCACCGGCACTGCGGTAGACGCCGTCGTTTTTGTTCTGCGGGTTGTCAGCCACCAAGATCTGCGTGGTGAGCAGCTCTTTCCCGCCCTTCTTGACCTTCACATGGATGTGCGGGGCACGGCCAGGGTAGGCCACCGGCTTGATGGTGCGAAAATAGTATTCGCCGGAGCGGCCCGTCGTGAAGCGGCCGAAACCCTGGAAGTTCTTGTCTTGTTGGGCGCCTTTGCCTCCGCTATCGCGGGTGTAGATATAACCGCTTTGCCATCGACCTGCCAAATTTCGATGGTGGCGTTCTGGATCGGTTTGCCATCGATGCCAAAAATTTTACCACTCAAGTGGGTAATTTCCCCGACTGCCGGGGTGATGCCATCGTTGATGATGAGCAAGTCGTTGTCGGTGTCGAGCGGCAGTTTGTCCGGGTAGAACGGGCCTTCGGTGACGCGTGGTGTCTTCGACAGCTCTTCGGCGAACAAGCCGGGAACCGTGAAGGCCAGTGCTCCGAAGGCCGCGCTACTGCGGAAAAATGTGCGCCGACTCAAACTCGATGGAAACGAGGTCATTCGTCGTACTCCTGGAAATAAAGAAACGATCAATCGCGGGGGCCATGGTCGCGTGGGCCACCCGGGCCGAAAGGTCTGGGGCCACCTTTGCGAAAGCCATTGAAACTCGAACCGATCATCGCTTGCCACAGTTTGGATTGTTCCGGCGTCAACACAGCAAGTGCCTTCTCCATTTTTTCGCGTGGCTCCGGGCCAGGGCCGTGCGGAGGGCCACCGTGGAATCCTTCTCCGGGTGGTGGGCCGAAGTCGCTCTCGAGCAGTCGCATTCGTTCACGTTGATCTTGGCTGAGTTTCAAACTCTCACTCACGCCGGCTTCGCGGAAGGCGTGAATACCCCGGCTTTGCAGGGCAATTTGTGCGAATCGCGTTCGTTGAATCGAGTTCAGCACCGCCGAGATTTCGAGTTCGTGGCGGCGCATTTCGTCGACGAGTGTTTCCTCGCGCTGTTCGCGGTTCATCTTCAAAAAGTTCCCGAAGCGATCCCCACGCGGCTCGATATCTTGCAGGATATCTCGAATCGAACCCCGTTGAGCCGGGCTCAATTTCAGGTCATCTTGCACGGCAGGATTATCGAGGAGCATGTGTTTCCAAGCGCCCTGAATCACGGCTAAGTCCGCCAGGATCACTTTCACATTACTCTGAGTCTGTTCCAATTCCGCTTGGGCCGTCGGGTCGTTCCGGCGTTGCTCCATGAACTCTCGGTAGAACGCGAGCGCTGTTTCCAGCAACCGCTTGCGGACGGATTGCATTTGCGGATTGTCGCCGAGTTCCTCGTTGGCGATGCGAATCATTTCGTCGGCCGACCGCCGTGCCAATTGGAAGCGTTGTTCTGCTTCCTCGGCCCGTTGTTTTTCGCGCTCGAATGCGGCTTTCGTCAACCGCTGTTCGCGGGTGACTGCGGCCGTGGTTCCGGCCAGTACCACGACGCTGAATAACAAGACGAGAACGGCCGCGCGGAAGTAGGCGGGGTGCCGACGGATCCACTTTCGCGTGCGGTCGGCGAACGAGGGCCGGCGGGCGCGAATCGGTCGATCTTCGAGGAAACGGCGCAGGTCGGCGGCCATCTCGCCCGCCGTCGAATACCGATCCAACGGCGACTTCGAGACGGCTTTGAGAACAATCGTTTCGAGTTCCACCGGGATGGTTCGATCCAGCGATTTCAACGGGCGCGGTTCTTCGTGCAGAATGGCATGCAATACCCCTTGGCGGTCGGTTCCTGGAAAGATCGGTTGCAACGTCAGCACTTCGTACAGCGTCGCCCCGAGGGAATACACGTCGGTGCGATGGTCGATCAAGAGCCGCTTGCCGGCAGCTTGTTCCGGACTCATGTAGCGAAGTGTGCCGAACACGTCCCCGGTGCGTGTCTGCCCGGGGTCGGCCGAGACGTGGGCTAAGCCGAAGTCGGTGACCCAGGCGTTCCCCTTGCCATCCAAAAGCAGATTGGCGGGTTTGATGTCGCGGTGAACGACACCATTCTCATGGGCATAATCGAGAGCCGTCGCTACTTGCTCAGCCAGTCGGGCGGCGGTGCGGTGCAATTCTTTTGTGGTACTGGATCGGGCCGTCGGGGCTAAATCTGTGAAGGCTTCGCGGGTCGATCCCGCCCGCAAATTGAGCGTAGTTCCCCCGTGCGGTTGGCCGCTGTCGCCACGGCGCTCCCGGATCACTTCATCGAGCGCGAGTCCCGCGATCATCTGCATGGCGTAGAAATGCATCCCCCGTTCGCAGCCGACGGCGTACACCGGCACGATGTTGGTGTGGTGCAACTGCGCCGCCGCGTGGGCTTCGGTCTTGAATCGCTGGAGTTGCTTGGTATCCAAGCCCGACGCGAATGGCAACACTTTGAGCGCCACCCGCCGGCCGAGCGACAATTGGAACGCTTCGTAGACGATGCCCATGCCACCGCGGCCAATCTCACGAACGATTCGAAAATCGCCCAGTGGTTCCGTGAGGGTTTCGGGTTGGGGCACCGGCGGCCGAAACGTTTTTCCGGCACCGTGGGCCAAATCGATTCCGTCCAAACATTCCGCGAGCACGCCGACGAGATCGGGGAATCGCAACAGATACTGTTGCCGATTTGGCGTGCGTCCCGCTTCGAGTGCCGCCAGATACTCGCGGGCCACATCCATCACCCGGGGGTCGTCGTGAAGGTCTTGGGTCGAGTTCATAGGGCACCCCCGAACGACTTCCTCAGTTGAGTCAGGCCGCGTAACCAGAGTTTCTCGACGCTGTCGACTGACCGATCCATCCGTTCGGCGATCTGCGGGAAGGTCAACCCTTCCAAATGCCGCAGCACGATGACCGACTGGTAATCGGGAGATAACAGGCTGATCGCCTCAGCGACTTGCAGACTTTGTTCCCCGCGCATCACCTGCTCGCTCGGCGACGAATGCGGGTCGACCGGCATCCCGGCCAGCGCCATCGACGAATGGTCGAGATCGGCGGCGATGGAGCGTTCCAGCCGCAAATCGCGGGCTTGCGTCCCGAAGTACCGACGGACTTGATTGGCCAGCGTCCCCGCGAGAATTTCCCGGAGCCACTGCGCGAACTGGGGTTCCGCAGTGCCACGGAATTGGGGGAAGTACCGGTGGGCGTCCAAGAACACTTCCTGCACCAGATCCGACGCGTCGACCTTACCTTGCAACTTGCGACCGATCTCGATTCGAGCCAGCACCCTCAAGTAATTGCGGTACTGCTCCAAGAGTCGACCGAGGGTCGCCCCGTCACCCTTTCGCGCTTCGAGCAATAACTGTTGGCCGTCGGTCGTCATCGGGTACGCTCGCACAATCCGACTGTTCTCGTTCCCTCAGGGTAACGGAACCGAATCGAAATCCGCCGTGCGAAAGCGATCTTCTCGGAATCGTCTCAGTTCGAGCTGAACTTCGGGGGGAAACTACGTCCGGTCGAGGTGGGTGGTTTGAGGGCGCTGGTGAGCAGTTCCACCCGGACGACCAGATCGGGCTCGCCCAGCATCTCTTGCTTGAGGGTGATCGGCAGCGGCAGGCTGTATCCGAGCTGATCGCAGAGTTCATCGAGCGTCGAATCGCTCGAAAACAGCGTGGAAAGTTGAACGTACGCCAATCCATCTGGATCGAACCGTGCCAGCACCACTTCTCGTAGCTTTTGGCGGAGTGTCATCAAAAGTTGAGTGTCGCTCGGAACCACCGGCAGCAAAAGAGTCCCGGACGCTTGACGGTAATCTTTGCCGTCACCATCGATTTCGGATTCAATCACGAACCGAGCCAGGCCACGCACGTGGAGGTTGTAGCGACCATCTTCCATCTCCTCGTGCTGGACGATTCGCCCCAAGCAAGCCACGGTTTCGATGGGCGGAGCGCCGTCGTAGTCTTCGTCCCAATCGGGCTTGAGTAGCACCAAGGCAATGAGTTGATCGGTATCGAGTGCGTCAGCCGCCATTTGGCGGTACCGGTACTCGAAGATGTGCAACCCCTGATCGACGTTGGGGAACAGCACCAGGTTCGGCAGGGGGAATAGCCGGGCAACACCTTGGAACGACTCGAGGGCAGCCTGATCGTCCGTCATAGAAGACGCCATCCTACAGGTTGAACACGTGTGAGCCGATTTTTTAGCACCTATACCATGGTAGCGCGGCCGACGCCCGCCCTTCCAAGTCGAGGCCACTTCGCGTCATCATCCGCCCAAGAATATGAGAAAATTATCTTGGAGGAACTGCCTGGCGTCTCGTTCGATCTCGGCTTTCGTGAGGGGCCAACCCGCTGCCAGTAAATCTTGGTATTTTTCGGTCAGAACCCGACCGAGGATCGTCCGCGAGTGATCCCACTTGTAAATGAGTTGGTCGAGGACGCGGGCATCCGAATGCTGCGGTATCACCGTCGTGCCCAAAAGTTCGATCCGCATCCGCGTGATCTCGTCGATCAGCGACGGGTTGTTGAGGAACCACCAGCACCCGAAGGGCATGAGGTTCCCGAACTTGCGCGCTGCCACAGCTAATTCGTGTTGATTCTCGCGGGCCAGCAGGGTGACGAAGAAACGATTGTTCGGGAACCGCTGGCAGAGCGAAGTGACCGCTCGAATATCGGCGAGTCCCCCGGTGTCGGCCGCATCTCGCAATTCCGGGTTCACTCCACGCCGGCTGCCGATCATCATGGCGAATGGGATGTTCCGCTCCTCGCAAAAGGGAAGTACGGCCATTTCCAAAATCGGTGATTCACGGAACTCCGGCGGCAGGCTGACGGCGCAGTAAATAGCCTGCACCCGGTCGCACCACTCGTTCAGAAATCGTTTCACTTCACGGATCGTCTTTTCGGTCAAGGCTTCTTCGACGTTGTATCCCCACGCGGAGAGTTTCTTGCCGGCGGTCGGCCAATCGAGCAACAGCGGATCAATGCGCAGCACGCCCTTGAATCGCGGATCGGGGGCGATTCCCGCCAACCAGCACGCACGTTCATTGTCATCAAACACGGCGTTCGTCATGGTGATCGACTTGACGTTGGCGAGTGCCATCACATGGTCGATGTAGTCGTTCGGGTTCTGTTCGCGGAACCACTGCCGATGGCTGGCCAGTGATTTGACACCGGGATCAAGCCCGAGTTTACTCAGCGTCGTGATAACCCCCCGACACGCTTCTGAAAGTGGCGTCCGCTCTACGAACAACTGCTTCCAAATATGGTCGGCTTGCTCCGCCTTCGACATGGCCCAAAATTGCGCGTAAGGAAGTTTCGTCGCGGGCACCGCCCGGAACACTTCCGCGACGAGATAGTGGTACGTCACCAAATCATCCAGGCCCCAGAGCATCAGCCCGTCGGGGCCGGTGTGGCCGAAACCCGGCGGATAAAGGTGCGTGTGCATGTCGATGATCGGCTGCGCTACAAGGACGCGCGTCACGAGATCGGCCACTGTCGGCGAGCCGGACTCCGTGAGGAGTCGGGTGATATGGGGCATTGGTCAATCCACTAGGCCGGCGGCGAAGTCGGCGGGGTCATCGTCCGGCGGTGGCGGCGTCTCTTGCGCCGGCTCCTCGAGCTTGGCAGTGGCCTGCGCTTTACGAATGGTTTCCTCCGTGCTCGTCGGATCGACTTGCTCGCAGGTTTTCGTGAGGGCGTCGGCGAGGGCCTTCATGTCCGCTTGCCATTGTTGCGGTTCGACCCCGGTCGGGGTGAGTTGGCTGAACTCTTCCGTCATCAAAATCAGCCGGAGTAGGTGCCGGAAGATCAGTCCTTCCTGCTTCGCCAGGTCTTTGTGGGTGATGAACGTGTTGAAGTTCCCGCCGAGTTGCAGCAACTCGCCGGCGGCCCAGACGGGCGTGGTGTTGAGGTCCAGTACGTCCGGATTCGTGGCGTCGAAGAGCATCCGGACTTTGTCGGCGAGCAATGGCGGGCGTTCGTCCCACGGAACGAAATCATCCTCATCATCTTCCTCGCCTTCGAGCTTCGGCACGACGGCTTGGATCAAGCCCTTCTGAATCAACAGCGGGTCGATTCGTTCGGTTTGCAGTGGCCCCGGCGACAGGCTGAACGGCACCCGCACAAATTTGAGCAGCGGTCGGGGGAGTTCCAGGACGCTCTCGAAAATTTGCATCCGCTCCTCGGCATTCGCCAAGCCGAGGTGCTCCATGAGGAACGCACCGTAGAGCGGGTGCACGGCCCGGAAGGCGAGCAGCTTCTCGAGTTCCGGTGTCGGATTCGCCAGTGTCGGCAAGTACACGGGAGCCGGATTATCCGCGTTGAAAATCACTGGTGGCGCTTCAGGATCGGGTGGCGGGGGCGGCGCGGGATCGAGCTGGATGAATCCCCGTTCGTGGAGGATCATCAGCATGCGCTGGAGTTGTTTCATCCCCGCTTCGATGCGTGGCTGATCGAGCAACCGCTTCCGCACCACGGCGCGGATTTTCTCGATCTCCGGCGACGCCTTCAGCAAGAATGCCAGCAACCGCCAGGGTAGTGGTCCCTTGCTGTAGAGTCGTGCGGGTGGGGCACCTTGCAACTTCTCAAAGTCCGATTCCGTCCAGTATTTGCGCTGGTTGTTGCGACTCGGTTTCTTCTTCAGCAAGTCTTTTTTCTTCCGGAGCATCACCGGGTCTTTGCTCAACTCCGGGATCTGGTCGTACTGCTTCTTCCATTTCACAATGCGGATATCGTCGTCATGTGGCACAGCGTAAACGAAACCTTCTTTGTCGAATTGCGGGCGGCCGGCACGTCCGAAAATTTGGTGCGCGGAACTCGGGTCGATCACTTTTTCTTTGCCGAAGGGCCCCTTCACCAGCGAGGTGAGCACCACCGACCGCGCGGGCAAGTTGATCCCCGAGGCGAGCGTTTCCGTGCAGAGCGCGATACTCAACAATTTTTTCTCGAAGAGAATCTCGACCACCCGGCGGTACTTCGGCAACAATCCGGCGTGGTGGACGCCGACGCCACGACGCAGCATCTGCTTCAGTTTCGGCCCGATCCCCTGGGGCCAATTCAGCAGATCCACTTCCTTTTGCAGCTCGTTCTTCTGGGCCGAATTCAAAAGATCGAGACCTTTGAGCTGCTCGGCGATGCTCCAGCATTCATCGCGGTTGAACGCGAAGACCAGTGCCGGAACCTTCCGCGTGGCGTCGTCGCCTCTGGCGAGATCGACGAGCAAGTCGTTGAGGAATTCGTCCGGCACCCAGTGGTAAGTCAGTGGGATCTTCCGCTCTTTGCCCTCGGCCAGTTCCAGCTTGCGACCGTGCATCCGGTCGAGCCAATTGAGGAACTCTACGGAGTTCCCGACAGTCGCACTCAATAGCAGCAGGCGGATGTGCTTGGGCAACATGTTCAGCGACAGTTCCCAGACGATGCCGCGCTCGGGGTCGGCAAAGCTGTGAAACTCGTCCATGACGACGGCGGACACGTCGGTGAAATCGAAGCCATCTTGGTGGAGTAGTCGGTTGAGGAGAATTTCAGCGACGACGACCAACACCTTGGCTTCGGGGTTCACCTTGCGGTTCCCTGTCACCAGCCCTACCGCGTCACGGGGGAAGCCCCAGCGTTCGGCAGACGCCTGCATCTCGTGGAACTTCTGTTCGGTGAGCGCGATCAACGGCGTGGTGTAGTACGCGACGGTGCCGGTGTGGAGTGCTTCGTACAGTGCGGCTTGGGCGATCAACGTCTTGCCGGTGCCGGTCGGTGCGCAGACCATCACACCTTGATCGGATGTGAACCATGCGAGCAACGCCTCTTCCTGAACCAGATAGGGCGGGTAAGGGAGTTGCTCGATGTAACGGGTTGCCAGTTCGTCGCGGGTAAGTGCCATTCAGTCAAGTTACTGGAAAGAGTGGATTGGGCGATTCGACCATCGCCCTAATCCAACGGGATTCACTCAGCGTGGCCCTTCGAGCTTGGCTTTCAAATCGGGGTACTCGCGGATCATCACGGTCAGCTTGAGCGTGGCCGATTCCGCCCATTTGCTATTCGGGGCCAGTTTCAGAACCTTGTCGAAGCAGACCGCCGCTTCTTTGGCTTTCCCTTTTTGGATCCAAGTCTCCCCCAATGCGTAGTAGGTGGCAGCATTACGGGCATCCAATTGTTCGGTCGCCAGCAGGAGTTTGTCCGGATCGGCTTTCAACTTCGCCACTAACAAACTGGCTTCCTTCGCTTCGAGTTGATCCGCGAATTTCGCTTGGATTCGTTCGGTCCATTCCAAACACTCACCGAGCCGTTCGGTTTGCAACGCATCCTTCGCTAAGCTGAGCATCTCCCGGGCCGATTGCGTCGGTGCAATGGTCTTCAGTGGCGTGGGTGCAATGGCGACACTGGCGGGGAGCGGGGCCGGCACGATCCCCGGCATCGTGTTCAACGCTTTCTTCGTGTTGTCCGCAAACTGATCCGGTGGCAAATAACCCGACAAAAATCCGTAGATTTTTCCGTCGTGCCCCGCGATCGCCGAGGTCGGGTAGACCGTCACTTTCATGGCGCGGGCGAACTCGGGTTCTTTGGTCGCGTCGATTTTCAGCGGGATGAACTTCGAGTTGATGAGTGCGACGATCTCCGGATCGGTGAAGGTGTGACTCTCCAGCTTTCGGCAATAGACGCAGTCTTGCGAACCGATGACCACGAGCATCGGCAGCTTCTTGGCTTCGGCTTCCTTGCGGGCGGAGGGGTAGTCGGTGCGCCAGGGTATCGGGTCACTCGCTTGGGCCGTCAGGGGCATTGCCCAAACACCGAGTAGACACCAAATGCCGACGAATCCGGTTGCACGCAAGTGGGGTGAAATCATAACGCTCCCGGAGGGGGCACGGGCAGCCCCATCACGAAGAATACCATCGCAATCCTTGCGAGAATGGCCTACGAATCCCTGGCAACCGTCAACCGCAATCCCCGCCCAATTCAGGCGCGGGGATGAGCCTTGTGGTAGCTCTGTTGCATCCGTGTGGTCGTGACGTGTGTGTAGACCTGGGTTGTCGTCAGGCTTTTATGGCCGAGGAGTTCCTGAACCCCGCGGATGTCGGCACCGTTGTCCAGTAGGTGGGTTGCAAAACTATGTCGGAGCGTGTGCGGAGTCGTCCGCGGATCCAGCCCGGCTCGTTGCAAATGTTTCACCAACAACCGGCCGACGCTCCGGGTGGTCAGCCTGCCCCCGGATTTGTTCAAGAAGATCGCTTCGCCCACAGCACCGACGCTCGCCAGGAGTTCCTTGCGATCAGCAAGCCAGGTTTTCAATGCGATCATGGCTTGGTCACCCAACAGCGCCAATCGTTCTTTCTTCCCTTTGCCACGAATCACCAAAACGCCATCGCTGAGGTCGGCGTCGGGCAGGTTCAACCCACAGAGTTCGGAGACCCGCAATCCGGCGGAGTAGAGCGTTTCGAGCATCGCCCGGTCGCGCCGACCGAATGGCGAATGAGCCGGGGGAGACGCCAGCAATTTGCGAATATCGTCGACGGTGAGAAAATGCGGTAACGTCTTGTTCAACCGCGGGCTGCGGAGTGCCTCAGCGGGGTTGCTGGCCAGTGTCCCCTGGCGGCAGAGGAACTTCCCGAAGGTTCGCGTGGCCGCCAGCCGACGGGCGATCGTCGTCTTGGCGTAACCTTGCTCGTGGAGCCACGCCAAGAAGGCCCGGAGCGAGCGGGTGTTCCAATCGCGGGCTTCGAGAGAATCTTTGCGGCTGTGGGTGCGCAAAAATTCCAGGGCCTGCGTGATATCCTCCCGATACGACTTCACAGTCTGAATCGAAGAGTTTTTCTCGATGCCGAGGTGCGTCAGAAACTCGGCGAAGCCACGTTCGAGCGTCAAGGGTGTCAATCGCGATGGTGGTCAAACAAGTCAAATCCGCGAGGGCGTTTGGCCGTCGCTCCGGGTCGCCTGGTGGCGCGCTCGTTCCGTCAAGACTGCGGCATCGAACCAATTGAGCGTGACGTCGGGATCGGCCGCTTGATCCCGCAAGGCTCCAATCACTGTGTCGCGACTGCCGTCATCGTACACGTAGACGAAGCGCTCGCCGCCTTTGATCAACGCGAGAACGTTGAGATCGTGCAACGGTCATCTCCCAAATCAAGAATCTCGTTTCACCGAATAGATTCGACCTGGAAATGAGTGCTCTTGAGCAAAAGGATGCCGTTTTGAAGTGAGGTGACTCGACCGGCATTCGGTTGTACCGGTTCTCGGGAACGGGACGCCTAGGGCCACATTGGGCGAATCAAATCATAAGTTGGATGGTACCATTTCCCGCCCGAGAGAGCCTGTTGTGAACGCTGTCGTCTTCGATCAATTCGGCCCACCCGAGCAAGTGTTGCAGTACCGCGAAGTTCCCGAGCCAATCCCTGCACGAGGCGAAGTCAAAGTGCGGATGCTCGCCAGTCCGATCAATCCATCCGACTTGCTGTACGTTGCCGGGCACTACGGCTTGAAGCCGAAGACGTTTCCAACCACGCCCGGTTTCGAAGGGGTCGGCATCGTCGTGGCTAACGGCGGTGGCCTGATCGGCCGCTTGCGGATGGGCAAACGAGTCGCCGTGCTCAATGACCGTCAGGGAAATTGGAGTGAATTCACCGTCGCCTCCGCCAAGCAAGTGATTCCGGTGCCAGCCGACATCCCCGACGATCAAGCCGCCAGTTTCTTCGTCAACCCGGCCACGGCCATCGCACTTACGGAGCGGGTTCTGAAAGTGCCTGCGGGAGCGTGGCTTCTTCAATCGGCGGCTGGCAGTGCGCTGGGGAAAATGATCGTCGCACTCGGAAAACATCGGGGGTTCCGCACGTTGAACGTCGTTCGCAGGCCGGAACAGATCGAAGCGTTGAAAAAACTCGGTGCCGATGAAGTGATCTTGGAAAAAGACGGTATCGAAAACCAAGTCCGGAAGATCACGAATAATGTCGGTGTAAAATACGCAATCGACCCGGTTGGCGGAACCACCGGCACACAAGTAGTGCGGTCCTTGGCTGACGGCGGTGTCTGTCTGCTGTACGGTCTTCTATCCGGTGAACCGGTGAGCGTCGATCCGCGGCTGCTCATCACGGGGAGCAAATCGGTGCAGGGTTTTTGGCTCGCCGATCACATGAAGTCCATCGGACTGGTGAAGAAATTGCAATTGATCCGCGAAGTTCGTGGCTTGATTCAGGCCGGTGTGCTTCGTTCGGAAACCGGCATCACCTATCCACTCGAACGAATTGGCGACGCGGTTCGTGAAGCAGCCACACCTGGGAAATCGGGGAAAGTTCTACTCCGAATCGGCAACTGACCTAGCCTCACGCCCCTGGCAGTGCAAAAATGGGTATATTATCTTGAGGAAATGGCCATGACTATCCAAGAAATCATCGTCCTCACTACCGTCGGACTCGCTGCGGCGTATTGGCTGAGTACCTTCGTGAAGATGGGCCGTGGCTCGGGCAAAGGTTGTGGTTCCGGCTGTGGAAAATGCAGTGAACCACCAGTCGAAACGACGGGTGGACGAATTCGGTTGTTGTAGCTGTTTCCACCCCCGGACTCCGGTACAATGTCTTCGTTGCTTTTCAACGTCCTGCTTTCCACGAGGTCGGTTTTATGCTGGTCAAACTCCTTCTCGTCTGCTTCCTCGGTCTCGCCTTGATGGCGGCCACGGCCACGGCTGCCCCCATCCCGAAGGCCGGAGAGGGCAATCCGATTATCGTCGTCGAAACATCGATGGGTTCGTTCGAAGTCGAACTATTCGCCGACAAGGCTCCGCTCACCACAACGAACATCCTCGGGTATGTCGATGACAAGTTTTACGACGGGCTGATCGTCCACCGTGTCATCCCCACATTCATGGTGCAAATGGGCGGTCTCGATGCGAAACTGAAGAACAAAGAAACCAAAGAGAAGATTAAAAACGAATCGACCAATGGCCTCTCGAACAAACGCGGAACCGTGGCCATGGCACGAACCAACGTTGCAGATAGTGCCACGTCGCAATTCTTTGTCAATGTGGTCGACAACGATTTCCTCGACAAGGCCAACGCTCGTGACGAAGTCGGCTACTGTGTTTTTGGGAAAGTGACGAAAGGTATGGATGTCGTCGATAAAATCAAAGACGTGAAGACGGAAACTCGCGGTGGAACACCGAACGTCCCCACCGAAGATGTCACGATCAAGTCGGTTCGCGTCAAGAAGTAACTCCACTGTCGCTCGTCGGAGGAGGTGGCCGATCACTCCGACTTCATTTTAGAATTGGTTTCACCTCGAACGAGTCGCTCTATGAAATCGTTCACTTTGACTATGATCGCACTAGTTGCGATGACAAATATATCCTGGGGCCAAATCCGCGTGCAGGTGGCACCTGCGCAGCCCTACCAAGTTCCGATACCGGGCAAACCCGGTGAGAAGACGGAGTTTCAGCCCATCGCCGGGAGTTCCCCGGATCCGAAGTCCCTTGAAGTGGACGAAGTGGAATCCGCGAAGGCCAAAAAGTTCGTTCGCCAGTTGAGCAGTGCAGCCTACAAGGAACGCGACAGCGCTACTAAAGACATCGCCAAAATGGGTCGCTTCGCAGTTCCGGCTCTTAAGGATGCACTGGCCAGCGAGAGTAGCCCGGAAGTCCGAATGCGGATCGACCTGGTACTGCCGAAAGCGGAAGCCGAGGATATGAAGGCGCGAGTGTCGTGCTTCCTCCTCGATAAAGAAGGCAAATACGAACACAAATTGCCGGGTTGGACGAAATTCAAAGAGCAGTTGGGCAACGACAAAGTGACCCGCGAACTCTTTGCAGAAGTCTTGGTGAACAAAAAGTATCACCCGCTGTTGTTGGCGTGCGACCTCCCCGCGAACGAACTGGGTGCGATTTTGAGCAGCCATTATTTGGATGTTCAAAACCGAGCGAACATGAACCAAAACGGTCGTTCCGTGAACGTTCAACCGACGACCGCCGAAATTGCTGTGCTGGCATTCTTGGAATCGATGCACAGTGACAAAGTGATGCCGATTCTAACGGGCCAAGTCTACACTTCGGTTCAAAGTTATTTGTACAGCGGTGACGTCGTGGCTGCCATGTCGCCGAGCCGGCAATCGGGCAAGTACAGCACCGTGCTGAAGAAGATTCTGCTCCGGTGGCTCGACACACGCGAATCGTTCAACGGGCTACAACAGGCCATGACCTTCGCCCAGAGCTGGCAAATGGTGTCCGAGGTGCCCAAATACGCTGCCAAAGTGTTGGCGTCGGATGCGCAGAATGGGAATTGGTATCCCAAGCTCCAAGCCCTCATGTTGATCGGGCAAAACAAAGACGGCAAAAAGTATCTACCGCAGATCGCCAAAGTCTTCGACGACACGAATTTACTCCAGCAAGCCGTTGCGGGTCAGGCTGTAAATAATATTCAACTCGGCGATTTCGCACTCGGTGTCGCCATGAAGCTTTCAGGTCAAAATCCAAAAGATTATGGCCTCGAAATGAAGAACACTCAAGCATACGCCAACTGGCAACAGGATAATTATTACTTCAAAGATGATAAAGACAACAAAGCCGAAGACCGACGGAAAGCCTGCATCAAAAAGTTCAACGAGTGGATCGCCAATCAACCGAAGGATGAAGCTAAAAAGGACGAGCCAAAAAAGGACGAACCAAAGAAAGAGTCACCAAAACCACCTGTGAAACCGGGAAAGGATTGTGGCGATGAAACTGATACACGGTAATAGGTAGTGGCCCATTAGTGTGTTGATCCCGTCTTCCAGCCTCATTTACGCCTATCGTCGCACAACCGTCAGGCTGTCGTCAACACTTCTTGCCGCTTTTCCTTCGCCTCCGGTCGCCGGGCGCGGTAGGTTGTCCCGGAGAAACTGAAAACCGAGAGGGGGAAGCGATGGCGAAGGCGAAGCATGTGAAATTGGTGCCGCTCGACACAGACAAGAAGATAACAGCCAACCCGCATTTGGTTTTATTTGTAATCCTCAATCAGGGCGTAGAGGTCGGGACTGAGGCCTCCCAATGCTTCGCAAGCCTGCCCGAAGGGGCTATTCTAAAAACTGGCGATAGCGAATATACAGTTCATCAAGAATGGCCGGGCAAGCCGAACTGCGGTTTCTACTCGGTCAAAGGTGCCTACACCGTCGTTCCATATCGATATCTTGTCCGACAGGTAGAAGACAAGGTCGCTGGCAACGCCGCAGAGGGGTTGGGCGCAACATTGTCAGATTTGGAAGATGTGCGACAACTACTCGGCGGCACCAAGCCGAAGTGACTGCCGCTCGTTGTAAACCCGAGTCCGTTCTTCCTGCGCCAGGTCCGCGAAGGCATCACGCCATGCGACATAGGCTTCCGGCGGGCGCAGGTCGTCATTGAATGGGTAGTTGTCCGCGAGGCCGAAGTAGTGTTTGCTCAGTTCCTCGTTCCATGCGGCCTTGATCGGCGCGAGTAGACGGAACACTTGGCGAAAGGGCCAAATCAATATCGCGGACATGTTGGATGCCTTGCTGGGTTTGGAGTCGAACACTCTAAGATTTCCCCCTACGCATTTCCAGCATTTCGGATCAGTTCTTCCAGCGTCCACGGATGATCTTCCAACCCCGCCGCCATCGCGGGCGTCATCGGTTGTCTCTTCTTGCCTTCGCCACTCGTCGCATCGGTGAGGGTCGTGTGCGGACGGCAGAAGTTGTAAAACGCGAACTGGAGCGCAAAGGCCAGTTCGTGATTCCGCCAGAGTTTCGAGAAGGCGTTCGTGAGCCGAGTCATCCGGCGATTCTGCATCCGAATCGTGAGGTTGTGCCGCTCGACATGCGAAGTGGAAATCTTCGCCGGGTCGGGATTGCCATGCCGGGGAATCTTCACGGTGCCGATGACCGTTCCGGGCGAGTACCGCGAATCCTTCTTGCCGTCTTCTTTGGTCGAGAACGTCTTCACGATCTGCGCGAAGTGGGAGTGCGGCATCGAGCCGGGAATCGCCGTCGCATACGGCGTGAACCCATCGGTCGAGACTTGGAACTCTCCACTGGTAGCAAGAGCCAGCTTGTCCGCGAAGTAGGCGGCGTCCTCATACGACCGCAGGCCAACGTGCCACGCCAACACCAACTTGGTTTCACGTTCGACTGCCGTGTAGCAATAGGCGTCCCCCGAGCCGGTGGAGGTTGGGTGATCCCGTAGGCGGGTCTTCTCCTTCATCCCGACGAATCCCCACACTTCATCAACCTGCACATCGGCGACCGCCAAGCCCTTGATTCGGCCTTCCATCAATCGCTCACAGCCATGGCCCACTTGCTCCATCAGGGCTTCCACGGTCTTGCGGTCGTTGCCCGTGCAGCGGGCCGTGGCACGCATCGACATGCTTTCCGCCAGCAACCGCAGGCACCGAACCGCGTCGGCCATATCGAGCCGCATCAGCCCGAGCGGATTCGCCGGAACATCGGTGATTGTCTTGCGGCACTTGGGGCACTGGAACCACTGATTGCCCTTGCGATCCTTGCCGAACTTACGGGAAGGGACTCGGCAGTCGGGGCAGGCGATGGTGGCGAGCGTGTCCATACATCGCTCTATCGCGATGGCTGATTCTCGCAACCGGACTTCAGCCTGAATTCGTAGGCTTTTTCTTAGTTTTCGCCTTCGGTTTCGGCCTGTCATCGACCGGCGGTTGACCGGTGAGTTTCTGGACGAAAAGGAAGGCCGTGACGTTCGCGTCGGGCAACCGGCGTTTTGTGATTGGCTTGCTCATCCCCGCAGTGTACCGTTGCCACGGCGGCGGTTGGAAGTGGGAAAGCGGTCATCGACGATCATCCAAGATTGCCTAAAAGTGGCAGAAAGTCTACAATAGCGAGTTGACGACAAACTAGCGGAGGCCGAAATGGGGTTCCAAAAAAAGGATGGTTATGACGCGCTCGCGGTTGCGAATTGGTTTTTGGACAAAGCCGCCGAAGACCCGGAACACAATACGGTCGATCATTTGAAGCTTCAAAAGCTAATCTACATTGCGCACGGGTGGGAACTCGCGGCCAACAATCGCCCGTTGATTTACCAAGACGTTCAGGCTTGGCCCTACGGCCCTGTGATCCCGTCAGTATATCACGAATTCAAACACTGCCGCGAATTGGCGATTGCCGACCGAGCTACGATACTAACCAAAGAAGATCGTCGGGTGCCGGCTTCGGCTGACTTCGATACTAAGACTCTCGAAATACTCACGCGAGTGTGGAATAGATACCGCAGTAATTCCGGCGTCGATCTGATGGGAATGACTCACAACAGCGATACGCCTTGGGCGATGGCTGCAAAGGGGAAAAGCAAAGATGAGTACGCCGGAACAAACATCTCCGACGAAAGCATCAAGCAATACTACATCGCCCTTGCCCGAAGTGATCGGGGCACTCGAGATAACAGAAGCCCCTGATACTCTTGTCGCATCGGCATCTGTCACAGTGGACGAATTAGATAAGCCACCGCCAAAATCGTCAAAAACAGACCTACCGAAGAAGGTCACTTCCAAGCCGCGATTCCAAATTTCCCCGCCAACAGAAAGTCACAATCGAAGACGGAAAGGACAAATTCACAATGCGGCGCTCGGAATAGATTTGGGCATGAGAACGCTCCTTGCGCCGTGCTTATTCGTACTTGTTTGTGCATGGTTTACTGCCGTATTACTAATCGTGTGGCACCAGCAATACGAATGCTATCGGCAGCTTTCTGATCCAGTCATGGTATCCCTGCTGGCCACTACGACGGCAAATGTTATCGGGTTGCTACTCGCCGTTGTCAACTCGCTATTTCCGAACAAGAGCCTAGCGGCAAAACAGACGGAACAGTAGTCACACTCAGACTCTCGTCCGACCAATTCCATCAACACACTAATGGGCCACTACCCGGTAATAGAAGATTTTTCGTATATTTGATATGGAAGAAGTAGAACCTGACCGAGGAACTCTACTTACCGATGCAAAAGCGGCTGAAAATTCGGTCGAGCAAATCATTCGTATAGATGCTTCCGGCCATCGCTCCGATTTGATCGAGCGATTGTCGCAAGACGAGTGCGAGCAGTTCAGGCGGGTCGTTGAATAGTGCGTGGTTGTGCGCCGTTCGCAAATCAGCAATTGCGGCGTCGATGTGATGCCGGCAGCGACTCTGGCTTGGGGCCAATGCTGGACGGGCAAACGAAGCTGCACGATTACCCAGAAACGTCAGCAGTGGTGCCAAGTCGTTCAGCGATAGTGTGGACACGGCCAAACCGCTCGTTGGCCCGAGATCGGCTTTCGTGCGAAGAAGTACCCCTCGTGGCGGGATTGTAAACGGGATCGATTTGCCAACCGGAACACAAATCAGCACCAAGTCAGCTCGATCCGATTGCCCACGTCCCAAGGCTTGCGCCTGTTCCTCAATTGAGTCAGCCGCGGTTTGCCAGCCGGCGGTATCGATCAACTCGATGGCATGCCCATCGAGTGTCACGACGTGCGAAAGGTAGTCGCGCGTCGTCCCAGCTTCGCTACTGACGAGGGCCGTGTCGACGCCGATCAACGCATTGAACAGGCTGCTTTTGCCGGCATTCGGCTCCCCGACGAATGCGACCCGCATCGGCCGGCGGCTGACGCTGCGGTCGTCGAGTTGCCTCTTCAAATTCATGAGGTGGGCTATACCGGCACCGATGCGCATGATGGTGTCTGCGTTCGTGACAAACTCGATGTCTTCGTCGACAAAGTCGAGGGCCGCTTCGACGTCGGCCAACAAGTTTAACAGGTCATCACGTAGTTTCGAAAGTGGCTGAGAGACGCCGCCCGCAAGTTGGGCCAACGCCGATTGCAAGTCGGTTTCGTCGGTCGCTTCGATCACCGCGAGCACCGCTTCCGCTTGCGGGAGATCCTTCTTGCCACTTAAAAAGGCACGCATGGTGAACTCACCCGGTTGCGCGGCACGGGCACCAGCGATGAGCAAATCGGCAATCAACCGTTCGATGAGTGGTGGGGCGGAGACCGTGTGAATCTCGGCGAGATCTTGGCCGGTGTAAGTGTGCGGCCCCCGAAAGAAATAGAGATCGGCGGGCAAGTACGATTCCAATCCCGATAGCGTTAACTCACCGGTCGCTAAGGACCGTACCCCCGAGACAGGATGCTCCGCTGTGAATACTTTCGCGATTATTTCAGCCGTCTTCGTTCCCGAAATGCGGACAATGGCCCGCACACCTGGCCCAGCGGCAGACGATAACGCAACAATAGTGTCTTCGGGTTGAGGGTGCATTGTAGTTTCTAAAATTGATACATTATTTGTAGTAACTGGGTTTGTGTGGCACGACCTTAAGTTTGGGGTAGTCGAAACCACTTTTCAGTGGTTTATATTCACCGACAAATTCGACGCTTGACTTGGGGTCGATCTGTTTTTCAATCGCCAAGCACCAATAGATTGCATTCACCGTCAATCGACGCAAGCCTTCATTTTCAAAGTCTTCGGCACTGCCCATCGTCGTATTGAACACACGGGCAGTTTTCCCGGTATTGCCAATCCAAGTCTTGACCCAAGCGACCGGCAACGCAATCAAGTCGGGATTGATTTTGTCGGTCTGCTTGCGCCCCATCAAGGGTTGCCCATCGACCAGTGATGTGCATCCTGCGGGGAGGTTACCACCTTCTTTGAATGTTCGATAAACATCGGTTAGCCCCCAGATATTTTGAACACCATTCAGAATGGGGTGATCTTTATTCTTCTCGACGATGATGCCACGGGTGGAGTCCTGCTGCCAACGCCCGTGATGACTGCGAAATGCACCGCCAAAGACATCGTCACCGAGATCGACTCGTTTATCTTTGACTTTGTAATCAAAATCCAATAAGCCGTGGTTCGCAGTGCGAATACCGATGATTGGCTTACCGGAATCAAGATATTTTGTGAACTGTTTGAGATCGTCTTCGGGAAGCGAGATGAGCCGACTGAACAGAATCACCAAATCGGCATGTTCGAGATATTCTAAGCCCGCGATTTTGTGAATTGCTTTTTTGTCGTCGTAACGAATTTTCTTAGTCGGGTCGACCTCGTCTTTGTCATTCAAACTGAATAGTACTGTGCAATGAAATCCATGTCGCTCCGCGAGAATTTTGGCTAACATCGGGAGTGCACACTCGCTTCGATATTCTTGATCGGCAGCGATCAGGACGATATGTTTCGGTGCGGCAGGGCCTGCTTTAGCTGGGAAAGTCAACCAAAGTGGACTCTCTGGAACAGGATGCTTGGTCGGATCCGCATCCACCGCAGTTACAGTTCCAACAACACAGAGCAAGACGGGAACGCTCAACCAGATTCGAAACAAAAGCGTGGAGCGTGAGAACATGATTGAGTCCGTTGATATTGTGAAAGGAATACTAGTGGCTATTTCGCGGTTGAGATCTCGTTGACTGTGTAGTAGGCATTCTTGTGAAGTAGTTCTTCATTGTCACGGGAACGAAGCAGTCCGAGATCAAAATCATAGACGTGGCCACGGGTCATTTTGGTTAGTTTCACTTTGGCCACTTTGCCGTCGTCAGACAATTCAACAGACTTGATCTCTGGCTTCGTCTGTTCAACTTCAGGGCCACCGTAGGCACCATGATACGGGTGGGTGAATGTGCCAATCTTATATGATTTGGGGTCGTTCCCCTTAGCCGCATCAACCGGTTTCGTGAAGCCAATCTTGAAGCCATCTGGCTCGATGGTGATCTGTTGGATTTCGAATGGCATCTTTCCGTTCCATTCGAGTCGTTCCAAAGCGAACGGTTTGATCCCCCGCACCGGCCAGCCACGGTTCGTGCCGCCGCATATTAAGTGTCCGCCGGGAGTGAATGCCACGTTGAGAATGCCCGTGGATAGACCTTCCCGGAATGGATAACAGGCACCCTGCCAAACGCCATTCACTTGCTCGGTCGTGGCCCGCATAATGATGGAGAGCGTGTAATCACCGAGGAACATCTGTCCTTGAAACGGGCCAAACTTACCTTTACTGTCATCAACAGTAAATCCAGTAATGGATCGGCCCATTCGTATGTACGGGAAGATCACCGCATAGGGAACGAGTTGCTTGACCCGCTCTTTTTCTAGTATGACTTTCGAGCCGGATTTCGGCATCTCAGGCACCGGCCCCATTTCCGGAGCATTCTGATACCATTTGAAACTCGCGGGATGGCCATGGAAGCTTTTGGGGGAGACTGCTTTTAAACTACACGAGCAATTCCAAGGTCCTTGACTTTCGATATAGAACAACGTCCCATGTTCATTGAATCCGATTCCACCCGGACTTCGGAGGCCGCTGGCCACGGCTTGTGTTTTGCCATCCGGAGTGACCTTCATCACGAACCCGCGGTTCAGTGCATATGAGTTGTACGATTCGGATAGTCCCAGCGCGACGAATAGATTCCCCAGTTTGTCGAACTTGGAACCGAAAGCATACTCGTGGTAATTCGCGTAGCCCCATGCGTCCGAAATCGTTTCGAAACGGTCGGCTTTACCTTTATTCTTAGTATCGGTGACCTTGGTCAGCTCGCAACTCTGGGTGACGTAAAATGCTTTATCTTTGTGAGCCAAGCCGAAGATCTCATCCATGCCGGTGGCGTACAAATGAAACTTGGGATCGGGTCGCGTTTCGTCGATGCCGTCGATGATATGAATTTCACCGTGACGCGTCCCAACGGCCACCCGTCCATCGGGCAGTATGCAGAACGCACCCGCTTCAATCACCAACTCCTTCGAGATTGGAATATTTACGACGGGATAGTACTCGCGTTCGCGTTCTTCCGTGTTCCATCGACCTCCGACATCTTCGGCGAATGCAAACGTAGGCAAGCCTACGGTCAGTACAATCAACAATAAGAGTCGGAATCGATCGTTACTTCTGCAATTCATAGGTTATGATCCGCGTGGATTTACCTTTGGGAATGTCGAACTTTACCAAGAGTTCCTGCGATTTTGTTCCAACAGCGGTGGGCCGGAGGAGCGTCTGGACTTCTGGAATCTTCAAGCTTAAGCCTGGCGTTTTAAACTCCGTTTTCGATTCTGCATCGATTGATCCCACGAACGCTCGGAACCAAATCGTTTCGTCTGCTGGAGAATCGAAAGATAATTTCCGGACGAGGCAAGCGTTCTTGTTCTCTTTTTCCACAATGGAATAATCTTCAATTTTTATGTCGCCGCTCCGGTAGAAGAACGTCGGGATGGAGGCATCGTCGAGTTGATAACCCTCGAACTGATATCCGCGATTTTTGGGATACAGTGGATCGGGGTTGGTCGGTGCTTGTTTCGTCATCACCGGGCGGAGTGGCCAAGGTGATTTCTCGTCTGGCAACGCGAAGAACGAAACGTCCTGATGGAGCGCAATATGTTTTCCAATGGGATTAAATCCACCCGACCCTTGACCACTGCGATCCACCCGCACAAATCCACCCTGCCAGATCGCGGAGAGTGTTCCCGTTTCGGCATTGAATGCATAATTAATTTTTTCTGGGAAGCCAACGGCGATGCCTCGATAACCCGCGACGCTACTTCGACCCCGGTAAGTTCGCGTCGTATCGGTCACAGCCAACTCCGATTCGATCAGTTTGACGCCCGAGGGATCCGCCGCAGAAATGCCGAAAGTCAGGTAGTACCAAATCGCTTCAATTTGAAGGTGGGTGTCACCGTGAAAAATGGTCGTGATGACGGCTTTCCCATCGGGCCAAGATGTGGGCATCACGGTACGCGGTCGGAAGGCGCTCGGGTTGATCATGTATTGGAAATACCAGCTCGGCTGCAAGCGCTGCGTCATCACCATCAAATCGATCCCCTTCTGATTCGGCGCTTGACCATTGAAGCTGTGACAAGCAATACAATTCAGGGCTTTGTCGCCAACCAACTCGCGCCCACCGGCCCGCATTTCTTTTTCGCGGGCTTGTTCTTTGGGATTGTTGGACTCTGGCTTCGGGAGCGAAAACTCAACACTCTTCAGAGAGTCCAACTTCGAGAATAAATCTGGAAGGTGCCTTAAGTTCGGTTCGCCAAATTGCGGCATCCGCGTATACATGTACGATCTCACACTATCGGCGTCGTAGAGCATCTTTTTGAGCGCGACCGGTTGTAGTTTGGCTCCCACAATTGTCAATGGCGGAGGAACGCGGGCCTCATCTCCCAAACCCTTTTCACCGGTTTGAAAATAGGGGTTGAGGTCTTCCGAAACGCCACCGTAATCATCGCGGGTATGGCACGCCGTGCAGTGGAATGCGATCAATGTTGTTGCGAGTAGCGTCTTGTCGGAATTAGGCTCCGGCTTCTTGGCCAATGTGGCTCGGATCGCCTCGATTTGCTCGTCATTGAGTTCAAACCGCGGACTTTTACCAACTGTTTTGGATAAGCAGCCCCGGCTAGAATCGACCTTTTGCAAGTCACCCACGTGGGCCGCCGCTGGCAGATCGCCAACTTTGTGGCAACTCGTGCAATTGAATTTCTGAAACGCAGCCTTGCCGAGTGCGACCAATTCAACTTCCGTCTTGAGTGGTTTGGATACCGTGGCCCCTTTGCCAACCAAATAACTGGCCAACGCCTTCGCTTCCACCGGGGTTAATTTCATGTCTGGCATTCTTCCAGATGGCCTTACTTTTGCAGGTTGATACAGAAATATCGCCAATGAGGCTGGGCTATATTTTGTTGGGAGATGACTCAGTTCCACAACGCCTTCATGAGTGATCTCTTTGAAGTTGTCATCACGCGGCGAATGGCACGCCGCACAGCCGACGGTGTGGAAGATTTCTTTGCCTTGCATGGCCTCTTTTTCTGCGGTCTTTTCCCCATGAAATTTATGGAGGGATTGAGCAATCAAAAAATGGCTAATCGATTCGGCAATTTTGTCGCGCCGTTCGGCTGTTTCCGATGCAAAAACATTCGGCATGGTCGTGCCGGCGTGCGCTGATGATGGGTTCGCAATGAATTTTTGGAGGAACTCCGGTGACACGCGCGAGCCGACGTCGGTCAAATCGGGCGCGGCCCGATCGAGCACCGGAGCAGAATCGCTTCGAGTATGGCAGGCCAGACAACGCAATTCACCGATGAGCAAATTTCCGACTTGGATTTCTGTCAGTGGGTGTTTGTTGGATAACGCCGGAATCACCGGTGCAGCGGTGGCGAAAGGGACAAATTCCAGGGCTAAGAGTGCGACCAGCAAGCCAACGCAGACAGTTTTCACGCCAAATCCTCGAATCACCAGACTTGTACTTAGTTTAGTGATAGCCTCTCAAAGCTTCCAGAACGGCAGAGTTGTTTTGAGCAAAAACTAGAACACTCCGTGATCCCAAATCTTCAATCATTTTACTCTTTCCCACAATTTTCTTAAGTCGCAATCCCGGTTCAACCGATAGAAGCTGCACAACCGCGAGGGGATTCGCGTCGGTCGTTGGGGGAATGCACATGAACGTCACCGCTTTGGCCCTGCTCGGGCTGGTTACTACCCTGGGTCAACCGGCCATGCCGGACACTCAGGACATTCAGGTGACGAAAGTGCGCACCCATAAACTCGGGGTGAACTACAAACCCGAGCGCAAAAAAGACATCCAAGAAGCGCGTTTGTTCATTTCGCGTGATCAAGGTCAAACTTGGGAGTTGGCACAAACCATTACACCGCCGCAGGACGAATTCACGTTCACTGCCAAGTCCGACGGGCTCTACTTCATCAGCATGCAGTTGGTCTTTCTTAAAGGGCAGGCGGAACCGCCAGACGTGAGCAAAGTACTCCCAGCGCAGAAATTGATTATCGACTCGACGCCCCCAGTCGTCCGGGTAACAACCGCTACTCGAATCGGCGATGAAATCTCGGCGGAATGGACGGTGGACGACAAGTTTCCAAATGACGCTTCCACAAAGTTGTTCTACCGCGCTTTGGCGGGCACCGATGCCGATTGGCAACCCGCCCCGGAAGGCAGCGTGGGCAAACGCAACGCCAAGTTCAAGTCGCTGGTCGCCGGTGCGGTGGTGTTGCAAATCGTGACGCAAGATCTCGCCGGGAATGTCGGCCGGGCCAATAAAGAAGTCGGGGAAACCGGCAACGTGCTCGGGAGCATGACCGCACCTCCGGTGCTGCCGAATCCGATTGTCAAAGTCAGCGATTCGCTGCCACCACCGTCTCTGACCGGACTGGAATCTGGCCCGGCGATTCCACCGATGCTCGCCCCGGTTGCGGTCGAACCGACGTTCACCCCGGCTCCGGTGCAGCCGGCGATTCAGCCTGTTCCTGCCGTACAGCCCGATGTTCCTCGGCCCATTGCCCAAGGCTCGGGAACGACTCCCATGGCGATTCCCGCAGTGTCGTTAATGCCCACAACGGCGGCACCTGCCAACCCGGAAGGGGTGACGGCGACACTCACAAAGTCGCC
This sequence comes from Fimbriiglobus sp., assembly GCA_025351325.1. Taxonomy (GTDB): domain Bacteria; phylum Planctomycetota; class Planctomycetia; order Gemmatales; family Gemmataceae; genus JALHQU01. The sequence continues at coordinate 63,095 of JANXWE010000046.1, read as the reverse complement.
GAAGTTCGACCTGAACTATCAACTCGAAGGTGGGCCGTCGGGAATTTCTAAAGTGGATCTTTACGTGACGCGGGACGACGGTCGGACGTGGATACGCTGGAGTACGCACGCCGGCACCGAGAACCCCCTGCGAGTGGTTCTCGACACACGATTCAACCAAGAAATCGAAGGGGAATACGGCTTGAAACTCGTCCCGGTGAGCGGGGCCGGTTTGAGCGATGCCGCACCGGCGTCGGGTTCCGCCCCGGAACTGCGCGTTCAAGTGGATACCACCGCACCGATGATCAAAGTGTTTCAGCCGACGGCCGACCCGGCGAACCGTAACGCCTTGGTGCTGCATTGGGAAGCGACCGACAAGAATTTCGGAAAAGAGCCGCTGGGAATCGAATATTCCGAGAACCCGAACGGACCTTGGAAGTCGGTGGCGGCTGGGAACGACGCCGTGGTACCCGTGGCCGGCGGTGGGGCGAATCCGATCATCCGGTTGGCCAACACCGGGGGCTACTCTTGGATTCCACCAACGACGCTGTCTCAACCGAAAGTTTACTTACGCTTCACAGCCTGGGACTTGGCCGGGAATAAGAGCGAAGTAACCACACCCAACCCGATTTTGGTCGATTTGACCAAGCCGCGGGCCAAAATTCAAGGGATTTCGCCGACTTCGATCGGTCGCTAACCGATTCAGCCGCTGGCGGAATATTCCGCGCCGAACGGATGAATTTATCCGATTATTCAGGTTCGGGTGAAGTGGTTCCTCCGGAACGTGTTGTAAATTACACACACTTGGACAATTGCAACCCGCTTAAAATTCGAATATGTCTCAGCGCAGTGGCGATACTTGGATTGGCAAACCCGCTGTTGTGGTGAACAGCGGCAATCTGGAAGCATGCCTCGTTCATATCTACCCTAGCGGCCCGAATATGGGCAAACGCCACCCGCTTGAGGGGGGGCCGATCATTCTGGGTCGTGGGGAGAGTTCCCAGATTCTCCTCCACGACAATTCCGTATCGCGTGCCCATTGCCGAATTGAAACGGCACGTGATGGCGTTTACATCGTCGATACCAAGAGCCTCAACGGCACGTTTGTCAACGACAAAGTGACCCGCGGTGCCCACCTCCTCCAAGACGGCGACTACATCCGCGTCGGCAATGCGATCTTCCGGTTTTTGACCGGCGGAAATATCGAGTCGGAGTACCACGAAGAAATTTACCGCCTGACGATCTTCGACGGCCTGACCCAGATTCACAACAACCGCTACCTCACCGACTTTTTGGATCGGGAAGTGGCCCGGTCGCAGCGCCACCAACGACCGTTGTCTATCCTGATGCTCGACCTCGATAAATTCAAAGTCGTCAACGACGAGCACGGCCACCTCTGCGGCGATCACGTGCTCCGCGAGATGAGCAACCGCATCCGGCATACCGTTCGCCGCGAGGACCTGTTTGCCCGCTACGGCGGCGAAGAGTTCGCGCTCGTGCTCGTGGAATCGACCCACGACCAGGCCGTCGACGTCGCCGAACGAATCCGAGGAATCGTCGAAGTCACCCCGTTCTGGTTCGAAAGTTTGCAGATCCCCGTGACCCTCAGCGTCGGGGTCGCCAGCACCAATGGCGAAACCCCGATCACCGCGACCGATCTGCTCAAACAAGCCGACGCGAACTTGTATCGTGCCAAGCATGCCGGCCGCAACCGCGTCGTGGCGTGAACGCCATTCCTCAACTCACTTCCGTTCGCATACAATCTCCACGTTCCTAGTCCCACTCCCGGAGCCACCGTCATGCACGCCACCCTCGACCGACGATCCTTCCTGCTCGGTTCCGCCGCCGTTGTCGGCACGGCCGCACTCGGCTTGCAGACCCGAGCCGAAGACAAAGAAAAAGACCCTTTCGGCGGCTACACGGTCGCGATCCAGTCGTACACCTTCCGGGCGTTCAAGCTGGAGCGGATGCTGAAGGCGACCCAAGAGGTGGGCATCAAGAACGCCGAGATCTACCCAGGACACATTCCCGCCAACAGCAGCCCCGACGCGGTGAAAGGGTACATGAAACTGTGCGGCGAGTACGGCGTGACGCCAGTCTCGTACGGCGTGGTGAACTTCAGCAAGGACAACGACAAGAACAAGAAACTGTTCGAGCTCGGGGCCGCCCTCGGTGTGAAAGCCCTGAGTGCCGACCCCGATCCGGACAGCTTCGACAGCCTCGACAAACTCGTGGCAGAGTACAAAATCGCCATCGCCATTCACCCGCACGGCCCGTCGGGCGGTGGTAAAATGCACCGCTGGCGTGACGCCGCTTCGATCCTAAAAACGATCAAGGATCGCCACGAACTGATCGGCACTTGCCTCGACACGGGCCACCTCATCCGTGCGGCCCAACTCGACATCAAGCTCGACCCGGTCGAGCAGATCAAGATTATGGGCGCCCGCAACTTCGGCCTGCACCTGAAGGATCACGACAACAAGCGCATGACCGACGTGCCATTCGGCGATAAAACCGGTGTCCTCGACGTGCTCGGCGTGCTCAAAGAATTGAAGGACGTGAAGTTCAAAGGGTACATCGCCATCGAATACGAAGCCAGCGAGAAGGATCCGACTGCCGACGTGAAGACGTGCCTCGCCTACTTCAAAGACCAAGTGAAAAAGTTGGGGTAACGGGTACCGAAACGATTTGGCTCGGTGAGTGAGAGTGGGTCGATGCGGCCCACTCTCACTCACCGACTGACTCCTCCATCACTTCCGATTTCACATCGGCTTGTTCGTACTCTTCCAACTTCTTGTGCAGGGTGTTGCGATTGATTCCCAACCGGTCGGCCGCTTTGATCTGCACGCTTTCGCACATCCGCAGCACATGTTCAATCAGTTCGCGTTCGAAGCCACCGACCAAGTACCGGTGCAGTTTCACCCCGGGTGGCAGGGGCGATTGTACACCGGCCCGCACGAGTGCTTTGATGAGCGTCGGCACATCCATCGTGATCGGGGAGCCATTGGAGTTCTTAACGCTCCGCAGTTGCACTCGGGGCCGATCAAGCTTGAGCACCTCCGGCAATAACGCACCGTGATCGGACAGCACCACGAGCCTCTCAATGGCGTTCTCGAGTTCGCGGACGTTGCCGGGCCAATCGTGTTTGAGAATGGTGTCGATGACTTCCGGAGTCAACTCTGGAACGACCGGGAGCTTGTTCGCTTCAGCGTAGCGCTTCAAGAAGAATTTCGCCAACATGGGGATGTCTTCGCGGCGTTCACGAAGTGGCGGCAACACGATGGGCACGACATTGAGGCGGTAATAGAGATCTTCGCGGAACTCGCCCCGTTCGACGAGTTCTTCGAGCGAGGAATTCGTCGCGGCGATCACTCGGACATCGACACGAATCGTCCGGCTTTCGCCGACACGCTCGAATTCGCGCTCTTGCAGCACCCGCAGCAGCTTCACTTGGAGCTTCGGCGACATGCTGTTGATTTCGTCGAGGAAGATGCTGCCGCCGTGGGCCGCTTCGAAGCGACCGGCCTTGTTTTCGATGGCTCCGGTGAATGCCCCTTTGACGTGCCCAAAGAGTTCGGACTCCAACAAATTCTCGTGGAGCGCCCCGCAGTTGACGCGAATGTACGGCCCTTCTTTCCGCACCGACAACTTGTGAACCGCGCGCGCAATCACCTCTTTGCCGGTGCCCGTTTCCCCGATCAGCAGCACCGTGGCCGAGCGTGGGGCGGCGAGCCGTACCATCCTGTAAACGTCTTGCATGGACGGCGCTCTGCCCACAATTTCGGGCAGAGGCGGTTCGATTTGCTCGATTTTGGGCATTCGCGGCGGCAACCCGGGAGAGGAAGCCTCGTGATTCGGTGCCAAACGGCACAGCGACTATCTCAGTATAGCTCTGCCGCGCAGGAATTCGACACGGTTCGCACGAAATATGAGCATTCTTGTCCTATCAATTGGTTATATACTGCTTCCGTCCCCGAACTTCTGGAAACGGTCATGCTCCGCATACTCTTTGCAATCAGTTGCTTCCTGTTACCCGCAGCCCTCTTCGCGGCCCCGCCGGATGCCGAGAAATCCGCCAACGCACTGCGTGAGTGTTCCGAGGCACTCCAAGTGAAACCGGCGAAGCTCTCCGACCTTGTCGGCAAACCTTTCGCAATGGATCCGCTGACCAAAACTGATGCCGCGAAAGCCCGTGAGATGATTGTGGCCGCGTACTTCGAGAACTTTCCGAAGGAACGCAGTGCCGAGCACGCGGCCAAGGTGCTCAAAGACGACAAGCTGGAGATGCCTTACTCGGTCACGGAGTTCGGCAAGAAGCCAGCCGAGGGGCACAGCCTTTGGATTTCGCTCCATGGCGGCGGCGGCGCCCCGAAAGAAGTGAACGACAAACAATGGGAAAACCAGAAGAAACTCTACAAGCTTGATGAGGGGTTCTACGTGGTGCCACGGGCGCCGACGAACACGTGGAATTTGTGGCACGAAGGGCACATCGACCGACTGTTTGCCAAGTTGATCGAGAATTTCATCGCCCTGGAAGGGGTCAACCCGGATCGCGTCTATCTTTTCGGTTACTCAGCCGGTGGCGATGGCGTGTACCAGTTGGCCCCCAGGTTGGCCGATCGCTGGGCCGGGGCCGCCATGATGGCAGGGCACCCGAACGACGCCAGTCCGCTGAATCTACGCAACGTGGCCTTCGCCCTGCAGGTCGGCGGGAACGACGCAGCCTACAACCGGAACGCCGTTTGCGCCGAGTGGGCCAAGAAACTCGACGACTTGGAGAAGGCCGACGCCAAGGGGTACAAGCACTTCTTCAAAAGCTACGAGGGCAAAGGACACTGGATGGATCGCGAAGACGCCGTGGCGCTGCCTTGGATGGCAAAGGTGAGCCGGAATCCGGTACCGGAGCGCGTGGTCTGGGAGCAGCGTGGCGAGCAGCTACGCTCCTACTGGCTCGCGGTTTCGGGTGGCAAGTATCAGCACAAGGGAGGCACTGTCATCGCCACGCTCGGCAAACAGACCGTGACGTTTGAAAAGATCGACAAAATGGATCGCGTCCATGTGCGCCTCGACGACCGCATGGTCGACATGGACGAGGAGATCACGTTCCTCAATGGCAAACAGGATATCTTGAAGGAGACACTCAGGCGTCGGATCGCCGTTATGATCCGCACGCTCTTGGAAAGCGGCGATCCGAAACTGATGTTCGACGCCGAAGTCTCGCTGCCGACGAAGTGAGTTAGCGACCAGTCGGGCTGGGACGATCAATGTTCAAGCTCGGCCCGATGCGGAAGTTATCCTCGGGGATGGTCAGCTTGTCCCGGCCACGGCGTTCTTGTTGTTCAATGCTGTAGCCGGGCAAATCGGGTTTGGGCTTCATCGCGGCCTTACGAGGGCCGTTGAAGTCTTTGCAACCGACGAGGGCCGAAGCAGCCAAAACCGCGAGCAGCATCATCCGTGAGCGAGACATGGCCGTTCCTCTTAAGTGCGAGAATCCTTCCTGTCTATTATCGGCAGGTGAGTCAAGCCACATCATCCCCTATCATTTGTGGATTTGAAGAAATCCCTTTCTGCCGGTATCGCCTGCATAATTGGCCCTCCTTTCCCCGAAACCGTATCTCATCTTCACGATCCTCCCTAAGCCCCCTGGCCTATGACACTCGCCGTCCGCGAACCGACGATTCCCGAATCGTTGCTGAGCCGTTGGGATGCCCGTTGGAAGCTCGCCGCCCTTCTTTTGGCGTGTGTGGCGTTTTCCGTGATTACCCATCCGGCAATCACATCGGTGGCATTCGGGCTGGGCTTGCTCGGCATCGGACTCGGGAAGTTGAACCTAAGTGATGTCGGTGGACGGTTATTCTTCGTTCTACTGGGGATAATTCCGGTGCTGGTCGTCTTCCCGTTCACGAACGACAACGGGTTTTCACTGGCCGTCTCAATGACCCTGCGGGCGTTGGCCATCGCTTCCGTCGGATTGATCCTCCTTCGCACGGCCCCGCTCGCACAGACCTTGGCGGCGGCGCACCACCTCTATTTGCCGGGGGTGCTCGTGCAGATTGCGCTGTTGGCCTACCGGTATACGTTCCTCTTTTTTGCGGAAGCCCGACGAGTGCGAATCGCCCTGCGGACACGAGCCTTTCGCCCGGCTACGAACTTGCGAACGTACCAAACCACCGGCCAAGCCATCGGCACGTTGTTGCTGCGTGGTGGCGACCGTGCGGAACAAGTAGCCATCGCCATGCGCACCCGCGGTTTCACCGGTCGCTTTCATACCACGCAGCGGTTCCAGACCACGTTCGGAGATGTCGTAGGATTCGTGGTGGTCATACTCGTCATCGTGACCCTGCTCTTCGGGGAGTGGTGGCTATGATGGCGCTCCAAGTCGTGAAGTTAACGCACCATTTTGCGGATGGCCGACGTGCACTCGGCGACGTGTCGTTCCAGATTTCACCCGGCGAACGGGTCGCCCTGGTCGGCCCGAATGGGGCCGGCAAGACGACACTGTTCCTGCGACTTTGCGGCGTGCTACCGGGCCAATTGGGGCAAGTGGTGGTGCAGGGATTGGATGCGGCGGATGCCAAGGTGCGGAGGAAACTCCCCGAAGTCATCGGCGTCGTCTTTCAGAGTCCGGACGATCAACTCTTCAGTGCGACCGTGCTGGAAGATGTGGCATTTGGCCCGCTGAACCTCGGTCAATCGCCGGAAGATGCGGTGGCCAGTGCCCGTGAGAGCTTGCAATTGCTCGGGCTAATCGGTTGTGAAGATCGCTCGCCCCATCGACTCTCCGGAGGAGAGAAACGCCGTGCTGCTCTGGCCGGGGTCTTGGCGATGAAACCGAGTATCTTGTTGCTCGACGAGCCGAGTATGTTTCTCGATCCGCGTGGCCGCCGGGAGTTGATCCGCACGGTTCTTGGTTTAACCACGACCCTGTTGTTGGCGACCCACGACCTGGACATGGTGCTCGAAACGTGCCCACGCTCCATCGTGCTCGACGGTGGCCGAATCGCAGCAGATGGGCCGACTCAAGAATTGCTAGCGAACGCAGAATTGATGGAAGCCCACGGGTTGGAAGTCCCCTACAAGTTAAAGTAGACCGCCACACTTGGCATAGAAGTAGGCGTCGATCACGCCCAGCGCGACGGCCTGCACCAAAATGCCCCAACCGAGACCCTTCAACGCCGGTTTCGACCGCGTCGCCAGGATCAGGCCCAGCGGCAAGTAGATCGCCTGCAAGGCGAGGTTGATCGCGAGCACGTTGCGCAGTTCGTCGAGTGGCAACGGCTCCTGGAGGAACGACGTCCAGGCGATGACCCCATCGATGGCGCCCCAGATCCCGCACATGAACCAGAAGCTTCGATACGACTCGCGTGGCCCGGTGTACAGCCCGGCGACGGCGGCCCCGAGCGACACCAGCGCGAGGGCGAACAGGGAGGCCACGAGCTGCTGCGGAATCATCGATCGGGTCTCACCGGAGGCAACGGAGGTACACACTGATCCATAGCGTGTGCGACGCGACCGCGTCCACCGTGGTAGCGTGAGCGGTTGCCAGTGAACGTGGTATGTACTGGTCATGTGGGACAGGCATCTTGCCTGTCCATGGATCAATCAACCTGAGTGGGACAGGCTGGAAGCCGATCCCACAAGGTATTCTTTGACCGGTGGGTGCAATTCCCTTACTGCGGACCCGGAGGAAGATGCTCGATCAAGTATCGCGTCATCAGCATTCGAAGATGAACAGCGGTGCCTTTGCCCTCACGCAAACCATGATCGCGATTCGGGTAGGCCATGTATTCGAATCGCTTGCCGAGTTCAATCAGTCGATCCACGAGGCTCTCTGTGATTTGAAGATGCGTGTTCGTTTCGCCGGTGCCGTGCACGATCAAGAGATCCCCGCGCAGGCCTTCCGCGAAATTGATGGCCGCGGCCTTGCGGTAGCCATCCGGGTTCACTTCCGGGGTCCGCATGAAGATTTCCTGGAACCAGGCGTTGTACAGTTCCGGGCGCGGTTTGGGCGCCACCGCAATGCCGACGTGATACACATCCGGTTTGCGGAACATCGCGTTCAAGGTATTCGAGCCACCGCCGCTCCAGCCCCAGATTCCCACTCGCGACAAATCGACGTACGAACGCATGCGGCCCAACTCCTTGAGGCCTGCCGCTTGTTCCTCGGTCGAAAGTGGCCCGAGGCTCCCGTAGACGGCCCTTCGCCACGCGGCGCCCTTCGGCGCCGGCGTCCCGCGCCCGTCGATCGACACGACCAGGTATCCGAGGTCGGCGATCATCCGGTGGAACATGGTGTGGTTCTGGCCGCCGGCCCAATCGTCGAGCACCGTCTGGCCGTGCGGTTCGCCGTAAATGAAGACGAAGACCGGGTACTTCTTTTTCTCATCGAAGTCGCGCGGTTTGATCATCCATGCGTCCATCTCGACGCCGTTGCCGATGTCGAGTTTCAAGAACTCGGTCGGCTTGGTGATCAGGGGGCTAGCGCGTTTGTGGAGCTCTGCATTCGCTTCCAAAACACGTTCCGAGTGATGGTCGGAAAGGTGAACCAAGTCGACGACCGGTGGCTTGTCGAACGTCGAAACCGTGTGGAAGGCCCACTGGCGATCCGGCGAGAATTCGTAGTTGTGCGTACCGGGTTGATCCGCCGGAGTGACCCGTTCCGGTTCGCCTTTGCCATCGAGTCGGATGCGATACAGGTAGCGTTGCGTGGCGTTCTTCGGCGACGCGAAATAGTAAAACCAGCCGCCTTTTTCATCGACCGGCCCGCGCGCGATGATGTGGGATTTGTCCTTCGTGAGCAGCGTGCGCTTCTTGCCATCGCGCGAAATGACATAGGCTTGTCGCCAGCCGTCGCGCTCGCTGAGCAAGACGAATTCTTTGCCGTCGCGCATCCACTCGAGACCCCCGTTGGTCGCGTTACTCGCATCGACCCACGCGGGGTCGGATTCCTCGTAAGCGGTCGCGATCTCGCCGGTTTCGACGTTGGCGAGCAGGAATTTGCGATTGTCCCGAAATCGGCTGAGTATCTCAATCAGGAGTTCCTTCGAGTTCCCGGCCCAACTGACATCGTTTATGTAAAACGCCCCCGGGTCGGCCGGGAGTTTCAACCAGCGCGTGTCGCCGCCCGAGGAATCGACGACTCCCACACGGAGTGTCGGAATCGGCGTGCCGACGCGGGCGAACCGTTCGAGTGTCACCTCGGGATAACTCGGGTCGGTCGGATGAACCACGGGTCGAAGGCGAACCTTCGAGGAATCCGTTTGGACATAGGCAATCCGTCGGCCATCGGGGCTCCAACTCGACTCGCCGCCGTTGTCCAATTGGCCGCGGTCGTCGTCCGAAGTCAGCGGCGTGATCCGACCGCTGGCAAGATCGCCCACGGAGAGATTCCGGCCTCGGTGAAAGAGAATGCGATCCGACCGGGGAGAAAATGCGGTCGCCGACGATGCCTGCGGGATCTCGTTGGGAAGTTTTTTGAGTTCGCCCGATTTCGAGTCGAGTAGCCAATTTCCGGTCCGAGTTTGCAGGTAGAACTTGCCGGCGACGGGCGTTTGGAGGAGCCGTTGAACGAACAGGCGATCTTTTGTGCCGGGGATCGTGAGTTGATCCGCACCGATGAGTACGGATCGCTTCCCGCTCTTCGCATCGTACTTCACGATCTCCGGTTCAGCGCCCGGTTTGGAAGGCTCCAGCATCCAATACTCAGAGCTATCCGCGAGCCATTTGCCGGGAAACGTCGCCGGTGCGAAGTCCCGTTTCTCGTAGATCGATTTCAACCGCAACTCGGCCTCGGCGAGAACTTTCTCCCGTGCTTTTCGTTCGTCGGCGATGGACGGCTTGTTGCAGAGCAGCAGCCCCATTACCACGAAAGTGCAGAATCGCATCATTGTTTGTCCCTGAGCTGATTGGAGAGTTGCCGAACGACGAATTCCTAGAATTCAAGGGTTCCCAGACAACCAGCCTGTAGCTTATTGAGAAGTCCACAACCCCGCCAAGACTGGCTTTCGCATGGGGCGGCTGAGCCAGCGCAACGCGAGTGCGATGTGACCGCGTCCACCATGGTGGCGGGTGATCCGCTCCGACCTCATTAGCGATGGGATGTTAGAGGGCACGGAAATCAGCGTCAGTCGTTGCTGGCGGGCTCGGGGGAACTTGTCAGGTACACTAAGTCGGTTTAGCCAAAAGCGGTGAGCAACAGTGATGAACGAATCAAACGACTACTATGTCTACGTTTACATCGACCCTCGGAACTACGAAGAGTTCTATTTCGGCAAGGGAAAAGGTTCGAGGAAAAATGCGCACCTGATAGACAATACCGATAACGAGAAAACGCGTCGAATCACAGCGTCGGTCTAGAACCAATCATCCGAGTTATCGCCCGAGGTCTTTATGAGCATGATGCATTACTAGTCGAAAAGACCCTGTTGTGGAAGCTCGGTCGTCAATTGACCAATATTTCATCAGGGCACTACGCGGATAAGTTTCGTCCTCACAACACTATTCACGCACTCCTCACCAGATTCGATTACCAGTGTGGACTTTATTACTACAACATCGGTGAAGGAACCCATAGAAATTGGGACGACTATCAGAAATTTGGTTTTATTTCGGCTGGGCAAGGCATTCGTTGGCGTGATGCGATGCTCGGATTTCACGAAGGTGATGTGGTCGCGGCATACCTCAAAGGCAAAGGGTTTGTCGGCATCGGCAAACTGACATCACGGGCTAACCCAATTCGTGAAGTCATGATCAATCAGGTGCCTCTTCTCAGCCACGATCTGAAGTGCAAATCCATGGGAGACAATGTGGATTCAAATGATCTTTGTGAGTACGTCGCTTCCGTGCAATGGATCAAGAAGTTGGATCGCGTCAATGCAATATGGAAGAAAAATGCAAGTATCTACACCACAATGCATATCCGGGCTTCGCTTGATGGCCAACCTGAAACAATTGCATTTCTCGAAGCAGAATTCGGACTCAACTTGCGAGAGCTTTTGAACTAACGCCGGGTCAGAATCGACCTCACAACTCACCATCCTTCACACCCGCGTCCTGCATGATGCTCCTCTGCGTGCCGGGTTTAAGATCGGCGTTCGCATGCACCGGCACAACAGTTTGTAGTTTCATCAGCGGGTGCCAGTAAACGTGATGGCTCCCGGTGACGCGCAACAGGATCCAGCCGCGCGATCCCAAAATCTAGCACATCCTTTTCCCGGACACCGACTTCACGCGGCCTCCGCTTGACCGGCATTGTGGGTGGCCAAATCGTGCGCCACCGCGAGCCAAGCTTCGGCAGCGTCTTGGATGTTGGCCCGGAGTTCGTCGAGAGTTTCCCCTTGGGTGTAACAACCCGGCAGCGCAGGGATGTCGGCGGAGTATCCGCCCGCATCCAGTTCGGCATGAGCGAGCGCTGTGATGTTGATGGTGATTTGCAGCGCGATGGGTGCGTTCGTGGACATGGACGTTTCCTGATCGGGATGAATCGAATGCGATCACGAGCCACTCGGTATGTCCCGGTAGCTCGTCTCGGCATCAAACTTACGCTTCGATCGGCGGTTGCGGATTCTGAATCTGCACCATCTGTTCGGGCGACAATTGCTTGCTGCCACGGCACTCGGGGTAGTTGTTGCAACCCAAGAAGTACTTGCCCATGTACTGGCGTAGCTTCATGCCAGCGCCACACTGAGGGCAGGCGTCTTTGACATCCAGCACCGGGGCCGGGGCCTTGGCGACCTTTGGCTTCGGCGCCGGGAGGATGTCCTTCAGTTTCTCTTTCAATTCGACCGTCAGAGACTTCGCATTGCGGCACTTCGGGTACGCCGTACACGCCAAAAATGGCCCGCGGAAGGTACTGCGGATCGTCATTGGGGCGTTGCATTTGTCGCAGAGCACGCCCGTTTCCGGGGGTGGTTTCGGCCGGCCGTCGTCGTCCGAATCGCAGGTGAACTTGCACTTCTTGGTGTCGCTGCACGTCACGTAGCGGTTCCCCGATTTGCTGACCTTCAGCAGCAGTTGCTTGCCGCACTTCGGGCACGGCACCGGGCTGGGCAGCGTACTCACGACCGGGTTGCCGTCGGCCCCCAAGTTCATGATCGTCGGGCAATCCGGTGACCCTTCGCAGGTGAAAAAGACCCCGAAGCGGCCGTCTTTTTTCACCATGAATTTGCCGCAGGCCGGGCAGACCGTGGTGGTGACCTCCGGGCCGGCACTCTCGGTGCCGTCTTCGCTCCGCTTGAATGCGCAAGGGTTCTCGGGGTCTTTCCAGCCCGAGCAGCCGATGAACTTGTTCCCCGTCTTGCGGCTGAACATGGCCACGAGCGGTTTGCCGCACTTGGGGCAGTTCTCGCCGATCTCGATGCCCCGCTGCGTCGGCATGTCGGTCTCGGCCTTGGCGAGCGATTCCGAGAACGGCTTCCAGAATTCGTCCAGCACGTCGGCGTACTGGCACTTGCCGCTTTCGATTTCGTCGAGTTCTTCCTCGAAGTGGCTCGTGAACTTCATGTCCATGATCTTCGGGAAATGCTCGACGAGCAGTTTCGTCACCACGATGCCAATCTGCGTGGCGTAGAACCGTCGTTCTTTCTGTTCGACGTACCCGCGTGCCTGCACCGTTTCGATGATGCTGCTGTACGTGGACGGCCGGCCGATTCCCTCTTTTTCGAGGGCTTTCACCAGCGACGCTTCGTTGAAGCGCGGCGGCGGTTGCGTGAAGTGCTGCGTCTCGGTGAGGTCGAGTTTGTCGAGCGGTTGTTTTTCCGCAAGCGGTGGCAACAGAACGTCTTCCGACTTGGCCGGACTCATGACCTTCCGATAGCCCTCGAACTTTTCGATTCGGCCGTTGGTGCGGAACAGCCCCGCTCCGGCGGTGATTTCGACCGCGGTGATGCTGAAGATTGCGGACGCCATTTGACTGGCGACGAACCGGTTCCAGATCAGGGTGTACACCTTCAAGTTGTCGTCGCTCAGCCCGAGGCTGGCCGCACGTTGCGGCGTCATGGTCACATCCGTCGGTCGGACGCACTCGTGGGCCTCTTGCGCGGCTTTGCCCGACGAGTACATGTTGGGCTTATCGGGGCAGTAGCGGTCGCCGTACTCTTGGTGGATGAAATCGCGTACGGCTTTGAGCGCATCGGGGGAGCAGCGGGTGCTATCGGTTCGCATGTAGGTAATGAGGGCCACGGTGCCCTCGCTGCCGAGTTCGATCCCTTGGTACAGCCGTTGGGCCGAGTCCATCGTCCGTTTCGTGGTGAAGCGCAGGCGGATGTTCGATTGCTGTTGCAACGTCGATGTGGTGAACGGCGCCTGCGGCTTCTCTTGCCGCTCCTTTTGCTCCACTTTGGTCACGATGTACGCGGCGGTTCTCAGCACGTTCGCAATCGCGTCCGCTTCCGCTTCGTTGCCCATAATCGGGTCGGCATTGTTCCACTTGGCCAGCTCCGCGAGGAACGAACCACGTGGTGGCACGGGCAGCCCCACTTTGAATTCCACCGGCTTACGGGGCGCGTGCGTCGAGCCTTCGGCATCGCCCTCGAAGTTGGCCACTTCAGTATCTTCGGTCGGGGCATCCGGGGCATTGACGTCGTCGGCTTTCTCCCCCTTTTTCTTGGCGAAGATTTTGGCCGTGGCCGGGTTCGCCGAGTACCGGATGCCGGCATTTTGCGGTGCCAATAGTGCCGTGATTTTCCAGAATTCATCGGTGCGGAACGCCGCGATTTCCAGCTCGCGATCCACAATCAGGCGCACGGCCACCGACTGCACGCGGCCGGCGCTCAGGCCCGCCGCAACTTTCTTTCCGAGCAAGTTCGACAGCGGGAACCCGACGACGCGATCCATGGCCCGGCGCGCTTCCTGCGACTTCACGAGCAGCATGTCGATCTGATCGGGCTGCGAGACGGCGTGTTGGATCGCCGCCTTGGTAATTTCATTGAAGCGGATGCGGAACGTCCGCGCCGGATCGAGTTGCAACTCGTCGGCCAGGTGCCACGCGATCGACTCGCCTTCGCGGTCGGGGTCACTCGCCAGCAGCACGCGGTTGGCGTTTTTGGCGGCGGCGGCGAGTTCGTCCAAAATCTCCCGCTTGCTGCGGCCCCGTTTCACCTGACCACGCTTCACCTGATCGACGGTGTAACGCAGTTTCCAGCCTTGGGCGATCTGGATACCGGACACTTCCTCTTTGAGCTTGGGCACTTTCCCGGTGGCAAGGTCGCGGATGTGGCCGACGCTCGCCAGTACTTTGTAGCCGGACCCAAGATATTTATTGATCGTTTTGGCCTTGGCGGGCGATTCCACGATCACGAGATCGTAGCTCCGGGCGGTGGCGTCCGGTTCGTCCGACGAGACGGCTTTCCGGCCGCCGGCGCGGACGCGTTTCGCCTGCGCCGCCAACGGTTCGACCCCCGTCGGCTCGGTCACCACGACTTTCGGCGCGGCTTTGCGAACTGGGGCTTTTCTTGCCTTCGGGGCCGTCGAATCATCGGGCGTCTTCTTATGTGCAGGCACCTGGAGAAACCTCTTGTTTGCGGTTGTTGTAACCCGCGGAATTCCTAGAATCGAACAGCCGACGTCGTTCGCAACCACAACACGAATTAGTACGGTGCGGGTCAAAGAGTCAAGCCCACCCGGCCTAGATTCCACGACCGTACCCACTGTAAACCGAGACAGAACCATGGCTTACAACCCATTTGATTTCTTCCGCCGCAACCAGAAGATCTTCATGGGCGTCTTCGTGATCGTCGTGATGTTCACTTTCGTCCTGTCATTTGGTCGTGGTGACTTCTTCGATTGGCTCCCAAGGTGGCTCGGATCGAAACAGTCGAAAGGCGAAGTTCTCGCCGTGATCGACGGCGACAAATACCGCGAGTCGGAAGCCTCGCAGTTGCGTCAGCGGCGAACCATGGCGAACAAATACATGGTGAGCGCGGCTGGCAAGGCGCTGCAGAGTTTGAATATCATCGCGAGCGATACGAGCAAAGTCAGCGCGGAAAACCGAACGACTTTGACGACCGCGTATCAAAATTTGAACATGCTCAATCTTTTAAATGATTCTCAGTATCGAGATATCCGAGACCAGCTTCTCCCCAACGTCATGGAGAATTACAGAACGTCGCAACTCAAAGTCGAAAAGATCGCGACCGATCCCAATACCAAGTCGGAAGACCTCGAGGTGGCCAATGCTTACCGCAAGTTCATATCACTCAGATCGCAAATCAATTCGGACAAACATTATTTCGGCAACCAACCGAACCGCAACGCCAAGGATTCGCTGGAATTCACGCTTTGGCTCAAGAAGGCCGACCAACTGAAGATCCAATACCGCACGGAAGACGTCGACGCCCTCATCGAGCAGGAGTTCCTGGTACTCAAGTCGGACGAACGAGAAAAGATCCTTCTCGAAATGGTTCAAGAAGGACGCCAGTCGGGTGTGAAAAAAGACTTGATCTTAGATGCCATCGGAGATGAATTCCGCGTCCGCATGGCCCAGATCGCCGTCCTCGGCTTGCCCGTCGTTCGCGCCAACGGCAACACCGTCACCGCCCATGCGCCATTCGACTACTACGAGTTCTACCGCACCGAAACGAGCCCGGCCAAATACTGGATTTTGACGGTACCCGTGGAAAACTTCATTTCGAAAGTGGAAGAGCAGCCGACCGAAACCGAACTCCGCGAGATTTTCAACAAAGCTAAAAATACCGAACCGGATCCGGCCGAGTTGAAGCCGGGTTTGAAAAAAGGTCGCCAACTCAAACTCGGGTGGGTGGAAGTCACGGGCAAAGAACCATTTTACGCCACGGCCGCGGCCGACGCGCTGGTCAAGGCCGAGGTCGCCGCGAAAATGGGCGGGTTGTTGACGATCGGCTTTGGCCCCGGTGCCATCGGAACAGTCGCCTCAGCGGGGACGTTGAAGCTCGAAAACCCCGCCCTCCAAGGCCAGTACGATCAGTACCGGCGCATGCACGACTTCATCATTGCCAAGCGTTGGCTGACGGCCGATCCTGCCGCCTTGGGTTACCCGTTGCTCGATAGCAGTTTCGCCAACCCCCAAGCCGCAGCGGCGACTGTGGGCCTCGCGGCCATGCCACTGGGCACCATGGCTAATCTCTTTGGTGTCGCCAACGGTTCGAACTTGAGCGCCGATGGCGTCGAACGGAAACAGCGGCTCTTCGCTGGACTCGCATCCATCTCGGCACCGACGTTGGGTGGTTCGGCCATCCTGACACAGTACCTCGGCAACCTCGCGGCCACGGCCCATGTGACGCCCGCTCCGCTTCCGCTGGCCGCCGTGAAAACCCAATTGGCCCAGACAGCCCGCGAACAACTACGGTTCGGCTTGGCCCAACAGGACATTAAGAACCTTCAAGACCAACTCGCCAAGATCAACAAGGGTGAAGACGCGGATGCCAATCAGAAAGAGGCCGACGCCTTGATCGCCAAGTTCGTGGCCCCGGCGTCCAACTGGCTCGATAAGGATGGCAAACCCCAGCTGGGTCGCGGCTTGAAAACGGGTGGCTCGACCGGATTCTTCGATGTCCACACAATCACGTACGATCCTGGTTTAGCACCCCTGAAAGCGCGTCTCATTCAGCAAACCCTCGGTCAGCCCGGGGTTGTCGAATTCGGCCGCAACTTCTTCTTCGACTTCGATCCTTCCACCCGTCAGCTCACGAAGCCAACCACCGGGTTGTACAATCCGTTGCCCTACCAAGTCCAGAACGGCCAAGCTCAGCCTCGACCGCTGCCGGACGACTTCGAATCGCAGTATCTGGTCTGGCGTACCGCGGAAGTCCGTTCCGAGCCGGCGACGAGCTTCGAAGCCGCCCGGCCGAAGATCGTCGAAATCTGGAAGCGTCAGAAGGCCCGCGGACTGGCGAGAAAAGCGGCGGAGGAATTCTCGGCCCAGACCCCGAGTTTCGGGAACAACTTTGTGGACGTGTCACCCAAACTGTTCGATGCGAAGGAAAAGTTCCGCGATCGGTTCACCGATCCGGCTGCGAAAGATCGCATCACCGACTTTGAGTTCAGGGATGTTTCGCAGATCGTCATTGGGCAACCGGATCGCGGAGCTCCGACCGTCACACCGTTCGGTCTCCAACGAACCAACAATATCATGTACCCGACTCAGAAGATGGTTGCGCAGATGATCGACAACCGTTTGAAACCTGTGTCCAGCTCGTTCGTGATGGTCGACAGGCCGGAGAACCTCTACTTCGTGCCGGTGCTCCTCGAACGGAACGAACGAAGTCAACAGAACTTCTTCAGTACCGTGTACAATCCGGATCCGTTTTCGAAAAATGTCTCGCCGGTCATGATGGCGCAGTTTGAATTGGAATCGCGTCGCCAAGCTCGCGAAGAAGCGATCGAGTTGTTGAAGGCGGAATTCAAATACGAGAAGGAAAACGAGAACCTCGAGAAGCTATCCGGATCGGGTGAATGATGTTCTCAGCCCAGGGCGCTCGCCTCGGCGACGTCCTGGGTCGTTGGGCTCGTCGGATCGATCCGCTTGATGAAAGATGCTTTGCCATCACCGTCGCTAAAATAATCCGGGATGTGAGCCACTTCGGTATACCCGTGCTTGCGGTAAAATTGGCGTGTCCGCTCAAAGCTCGACTTGGAACTCGTCTCGATCAAAAGTAACCGGCAGTCCACTTCCCGCACCATTTCTTCGACAGCCTGCAACAAGAGTGACCCGATCCCCTGGCGGTGATGGGCTGCATCGACCGCGATCATCAATAATTCCCAAACCCTGTCCGCGAACTCCTTCGGCGTGAAGTAGACGACACCGCGGAGCGTGCCACCGTCGTCCCAAGTCAGCATTTTGTGGCCGTTGCTGGCATGGTTGGTGTGGTAGTCGTCCAGCATCCCTTGGACGGCTTCCAACTCATCCGGCTTGAACAATCCGCTGCTACCAGAAAGGGCAACGAGGGCCGGCGTATCGGCTGGGACGATTGGACGGATCATCAGTTTGATTCTCAAGTCTTTACGGAACCTCAACGCCTGACACCGCTGCCAAGCACAAGGTTCACTCACTTCCCTTCCGCACCCATATTCTTCGTCGTCCACTCCGCGCGGCGGATCGGCGAGCCGCCGACGGAGAGTGTGCCCGTGGTGAACAAGTCGTCCGGCTGTTTAGCAAACCCGAACCAGATGACCGATTTTTTCTCACCGGGTTGGAGCGTCTCGAACGTCCAGACGATGAGATTACGGCCGGCGTTGTGACCCGGTTTGTCGCTGGCCCGCAGGTCGGTCATGCCGGTGGGCAATTTGATTTCGAGGCTGGCCGCCTTCACCGGATAGCTGCCCTGATTCTCGATCACGGCTTCGTAGGTCGCTGGCCAGTTTTGGTAAATCGATTTCGGCCCATTCAGCGTCACGGCGAGTTTCGCCTCCGTCACGTTCACCCGGAACTCTTGCTCGATGGCTTCGCAACCTTCGGCTTCGATTCGGATCTTCCCTTTGGTCTCTCCGACCTTCGTGGCCGTGAGTTCGAGCGGAACCGATTCGGTCGCCCCCGCTGCCAACAGCGCCAAATCGGTGATCAAATCTTGAGCTTTCGGATGTTTCAACCCCTCGGGCATCACCGCTTGCACGCTGATTTTGCTCATGGGCATTTGGCCCGGGTTCTTGACTTTGATCAGCACCGTGATCGGCTGACCGAGCAACGCGGTCTCGGGGGCCACGATTTGCAGGCTCAACTCGGGCTTCAGCAATTTGACGCTGCGGATGTCGGATGAGGACGAACTGAACGTGGCATCGAAGCCACTGCGGAACTCGGTCGGACGCGCGGTGCTCGACGGATTGAGTTTCACTTTGAGGGTGCGGGTTTCCCCGGCGGCGATGGCCCCCATGCCCCAGGCTCGTTTGCCGTTGATGGTGTAACTCGTCACCGAGGTTTCACCCAGTTCGTAGCCGTCGGTCCACCAGCCGAGCAACACCACGTTCTCGGCGAGCTTGCTCCCCGTGTTCGTCACGCTGATTTCTGCCGGGACGGGCTGACCCGGGCCAATGCTCTCGGGAAGAATTTGCTTCACACTCAGCGCCGGTTGACCCGACACCGGAATGCTGACGACGGAGCCGGATGACGAAGACACGGGCGCGACCGTCGGCAGCACCACAGTCACAGGAGGATACGGAGTGCTGGCCGGTGTCAGGGGAATGAGTCCAGTTTCGGTGGGCAATGCCGGTGCGGAAAGTACGGGACGAATCGGCTCGATCAGCGGCGACGGAACTGGCAACCCCGACAATGACGGTGGTGGCAACGGCTCGCTTTGCCCGGAGGCGTCCAGCACCGTTGTAGCGGTCAACACGAAGACCCAACTGAATCGCTTCAACGAAAACATGGTTCGGCCCCCAGCACGGGCATTCGCCCGTCCCCCCGGCGACGCGTTGGTCTTCCCCCGAAGTCAACGCGGTCACCCACGAACGTCGATTTTGAATCGAGTGAACGCGGCATAGCGACGCCGGGGAACCGTTGCAAGAGGAATTGCGATGGAGCGTGTGGACAGATTCTGACGCATGTTCTTGTGTCTGCGGAGAATACCCCCTCCCTACTGTGGACGCTACGGACACACCAGACACAAGAACATCGGACAGAGTGACACTGGCGACATGGCCGCTAAATGATTGCGAGACATAGGTTTGCGTAGTTTTGCACCCGACCATCTTTTTTACGCAGCTATCTTCTCGAAAATGTATTGCGCAGCTTCATTCTCACATTTGCGGTATGCCGGTTGCGTTGTTTTTCGTCGCGCATTGACTATTTTTTGAACTTCTATTCTTGGTGATGGGCACAATGCTAAGAACTGATTCTGCCTCGTTGAACGACCAGCCAGAACTGTCCGAAACGCTCCCGGTTGTGGTGGAGGCGGATTTCGCGCCGATCCCCGAAACGGACGCAAATGACATAGCCTCCGGAGAGGTACCTGATTCCCATCACGAACAATCACTGCGAGCCCAAGAGGCATTCGAACTCGCTGCGGAGGCCGCCCTCCGGGGTGATGAGGATGTGGCGGTTCGGTACTATTTGAAGGCGTCCAATCTCGCCGAGGCGGCTCGCGAATGGTACTTGGCGGCGGTCTCGTGCCAGCGCGTCGGCGATTTTTTGCAAACCGAAACACCGCCGATGGACTTGGAGCGTGCGTTCCGCATGTACCGCCGAGCGGTGGCCTCCTACGAGCAGTGTGGACTGTTCGACGAAGCCCGTAAACTGTCGTACCACTTAATGAGTTTGAAGTTGAAACGGGCGGATCAACTGAAGCTTTCGCCGTGGACTCGGCTCGAGCTGTCTGTGTACTGGGCGACGGCGGGCTTCGGCTACCGGCCGCTGCGGGTTCTCGGCAGTGCATTGGCGGCGGTCCTGATGTACGGCCTGATCTATTGGTTCAGCGGCGGGGTCGTCGCGTCCGGGGCGTCGCCGAGAGCTGCCGACTTTTGGGAGTGCGTCTATTTCAGTGGGATTACGTTCGCCACGGTCGGTTATGGAGATTTCCTCCCGGCCCCGCACATGCGGCTCTTGGCGTTGACCGAAGGAGCCATGGGAGTTTTCACCATGGGTTTCTTCGTGGTCATCCTCGCCAACCGACTGCGCCATTGAACGATCCCGGTGCCTTGAAAATACCCGGAAGGTCAAACAGATGCCGGCGAGCCGGCCGGCGTCGGCTGCCAGATTTTACTGAGCGATCCGGATTCGTCCGTGGACAGGCTAGAAGCCTGTCCTACAGGGGCAGCACCGACGGCCCGCCCCATGGATTGATTTGCGTGTGTGCAGGTTAAAGAAGAAACCCATTCGACCCTCGATCGAGCGAAAATTATCGACAAATCTGCACGCGTTTGACCCCGGGAGATCGGCTGTCTAAAATTGGGACATGGGCAATTCAAGAATTGTTCCTGTGTCTGCGATATTCGAGATGACCCGACCCACCGACGGGCATCTGAATTGCTGACTTTCCGACGCCCAAAATTGTATGGGCTTCCGACTCGCACGGGAACTGCCTTGATGAATTCCACTCTCGCCGCCCCGGTCGAAACCGACCGTTTTCGATCCGATGTCCTCTTCGGACTTTCGCTCCCGCAAAAGCGACTTTCGGCGAAATATTTTTACGACGCGGAAGGCTCGCGGCTCTTCGACCAAATCACGGAATTGGACGAGTACTATCCGACGCGTACCGAATTCGGGATCATGCGGAAGCACGCACCGGACATGGCGGAACGTTGCGGTTCGCGCTGCTTGCTTATCGAACTCGGTGCCGGTAGTTTGACGAAAGCCCGCTTGCTGCTCGACCGCCTCGATCGGCCGGCCGGGTTTGTCCCGGTGGATGTTTCGGGTGAGCACCTCCACTCCGCAGCACGCGAACTCTGCGACGACTACCCCGGCCTCAATGTTCGCCCCGTCTGTGCCGACTTCACCACCGAATTTCAGGTGCCCGTGCGTTCGTCGGCTCGCAAAGTGGTCTACTTCCCGGGTTCGACTATCGGCAACTTCGACCCGGCCGATGCGGAAGATTTACTGCGCAAGATCGCCCGGCTCGTCAGCGCCGGTGGCGGGCTATTGCTCGGTGTCGATTTGCGAAAAGAGTCCGCGACACTCGAAGCGGCGTACAACGACCGCCTCGGCGTCACGGCGGCGTTCAATTTGAATTTGTTGGAGCGGATGAATCGGGAACTCGGAGCCGACTTCGACCCGGCCGGGTTTCGGCATCGAGCCTTCTATAACACCGTCCGTTCTCGGATCGAGATGCATTTGATCAGCACGGCCAATCAGCGCGTGCGGATCGACGACACCGAATTCCAGTTCCGCCGGGGCGAATCGATCCACACCGAGAACTCCTACAAGTATGACATGACGGAGCTTTCCCGGCGGGCAACGGCCTGTGGACTGCGCACCGAGGCCGTCTGGACGGATGCGAAACAGTATTTCGCCGTGACCTACCTCACCGCGGTCGGCTAACATCGGAATCGAACCCTCAACTTCAAACAAAGAGAAGTACCATGTCGAAAGCCACTTGGAACGGCGTCGTGATTGCCGAGTCGGACAAAACGGTCGTCGTGGAAGGGAATCACTATTTTCCCATCGATTCGATCAAGAAAGAATATTTCCAGCCGAGCGCCACGCAGACCGTCTGCGGTTGGAAAGGGACGGCGAATTACTACACCGTGGAAGTGGACGGTAAGAAGAACACCGACGCAGCTTGGTACTACCCGACGCCCAAAGATGCGGCTAAAAACATCGCTGGGCACGTCGCGTTTTGGAAAGGTGTTTCGGTGGCCTGATGTTCGAACTGAATGGGGTGACCAAGCGATTCGCGGGACACCCCGCCCTCGGCCCGATGACACTGACGATTCCCACTGGGAAGACGACCGTGCTCATCGGGCCAAGCGGTTGCGGGAAGAGTACGTTGTTGCGACTGCTCATCGGCCTGATCGTCCCTGATAATGGAACCGTTTCGTTCGCCGACCAACCGGTGACATTGGCCACGGCCCAATCGGTTCGCCGGCGCACGGGCTACGTGATTCAAGACGGCGGCTTGTTCCCGCACCTCAGCGCACGGGGCAACGTGGCGTTGCTCGCCCGCCATCTCGGTTGGCCCGATACCAAAATTGAATCTCGAATTGCCGAACTCGCCGCCCTAACACGGTTCCCCACCGAAGGTCTGGAGCGTTACCCGCATCAGCTCTCGGGTGGTCAGCGTCAACGGGTCGGGTTGATGCGGGCTTTGATGCTCGACCCCGATGCACTCTTACTCGACGAGCCACTCGGCGCCCTCGATCCACTGGTGCGAGCAGAATTGCAAGACGACCTTCGCACGATCTTCCAGTCACTTCGCAAAACCGTTGTGCTGGTGACTCACGACCTTGGTGAGGCCGCCTTCTTCGCCGACCGCATCGTCCTTCTTAAAGACGGTGCCATCGTGCAAGAGGGTGCCCCCGCCGATCTCTGGCATCGCCCGGCCGATCCGTTCGTCACCCGCTTCGTGCAGGCTCAGCGTGGCCCGCAAATCCCGGCGGAGGCCGCATGAAACGATTCCTCCTCCTGGCGTCCCTGGTGTTCAGTCTGTCTGGTTGTACCGAGAAAAAACCGGATCAACCGACGGTGGCGATCGGCGCCAAGAAGTTCACCGAATCGTTCTTGCTCGCCGAAATGGGGGCCAACTTGTCCCGTCAATCGGGGGTGGTGGCGGAGCGTAAAGATCTCGGCAGTACGCCGACGCTCTGGATCGCACTCACGCAGGGCGACATCGACGTGTACCCGGAGTACACCGGCACCATCACCCGCCAGATTTTGAAGGACGACCCGCCCGACTTAGCCGCCGCACTGGCCGTCCACGGCGTCCGTATGAGCAAGTCGCTCGGCTTTCGCAACAACTACGCACTCGGCATGCGCAAGGATGTTGCTGCGGCACGAGGCATCCGTACGATCTCGGATCTACGGAATCACCCCGACCTCCGGCTCCGGTTCATCGACGAGTTCCTCGACCGCCCGGACGGATGGCCTGGGTTGAAACGGGCGTACAACTTGCCACAGCAGGATGTGAAGGGGATGAATCACACACTCGCCTACGCGGGTCTCGTGGAGCAGTCGCTCGATCTCACCGAGGTGTACACCACCGACGGCGAGATCCTCCAGCACGATTTAATCGTGCTGGAGGACGACCGCAAATTCTTCCCCGATTACGAAACCGTTTGGCTCTACCGGGCCGACATGCAACAGCGGTTGCCGACCGTCGTCGCTCAACTGCGGTTGCTGGAGGGGCGCATCAGCGACCGCGAGATGCAAGAGATGAACACCCGCGTGCAACAGCGGAAGGACAAAGAGAGCGACGTGGCCGGCGAGTTCCTGACGGCCAAAGCGATCGGCGGTGCGCCGCCCGCGGACGACACGCTGGCGTGGCGGTTGTGGATCACGACCGTGGAACACCTGAAGTTGGTGGTACCGTCGCTGCTGGCCGCGTTGTTGGTGTCGGTGCCACTGGGGATTTTGGCATCCCGAAGGATGCGGTTGGGTCAGGTGGTATTGGCGACCACGGGTGTGTTGCAAACGATCCCGTCGCTCGCGTTGCTGCTGTTCCTCATGCCCCTGACGAAATGGCTGCTCGGCAGTGGGATCGGCGCACCGACGGCGATTGCCGCATTGTTCTTGTACAGTTTGTTGCCGATCGTGCGGAATACCTACGCCGGGTTGATGGGGATTGCCCCGTCGCTGGGGGAATCGGCGGAGGCGCTGGGCCTGACACGCTGGGCCATTTTATGGCGCGTGGAACTGCCTCTGGCGGCCCCGACCATCCTCGCGGGTGTGAAGACCGCCGCGGTGATCAACGTCGGGACTGCCACACTCGGCGGGTTCATCGGCGCCGGTGGGTACGGTCGGCCCATCTTGCGTGGCATCGACAAGTACGACCTGCCGATGATGCTCGAAGGGGCAATCCCCGCCGCGCTGATGGCCATTTTGGTCGAGGGGATCTTCGGGATGGTGGAACGGGCCATCGCCCGGCGCCGCGGGTGACACTCAGTCTGCTTTCTTGCGTGCAATCGGTTGCGATTTCCAGCGGCGGTGGAGCCAGAAGTACTGCTCCGGATGGCGGCGGATCAACCGGGCCAGCGCATCGTGGTATCGTTGCGTGATCGCCTTCACCGCGTCCGGCCTCGTGAGGTAATCCCGCGGGTCGATGCTCTCTTCGCAAATGATTTCATACCGTCCCAAGCCGCGTTGAAAGTTCTCGGCGGTCCGTGGCACCCCGATCACAATCATTTTCGCGTCGAACTGCATGGCCAAGAGCGCGACCGCTTTGTGCGACGACGCCGGCCGGCCGAGGAACTCCACGAAGACCCCGCGTGGCCCGGCATCTTGATCCCCCAGCGTCGCTACTTTCCCGCCAGACATCATCACCGCGGACAGGCGTTCGAAGTCGTCTTTCTTGGCGATGATCGTCTGCCCCGTGGCTTGGCGGAACCGTTTGAGGAAGGTTTCGAGGTACGGGTTGTCGAGGACGCGGGCGATGGCGAAGGTTTTGAACCCGAGCCGGCCGAGGGTGAAGCCGGCGAGTTCCCAGTTGCCGAAGTGGGCCGTTACGATCAGCAGCGGTCGATCCGAAACGAGACCATCGAGGATGCGATCCGCGCGGATGAGGTCCGCGTAGGTTCGCCAATTTTCGATCTGGAGTTTCCGCGGGAGTAGGACGATCTCGATCAGCAGCAGGCCGCAGTGGCGGAAGCAGCGACGCACGAGGTCGTCGATTTCGCCGGCAGACTTTTCTGGAAACGCGAAGCCTAGGTTCTCGGCGGCGACGCGGCGATGGCGTTTGTCGACGCGATACGCCAACTTCGCCAGTAGTTCCGCGGCTCCGTTCGCCAGGGAGGTGGGCACGGCTTGGAGCACGCAAACGGCGAACCGCACCAACATCGCCACGAGCCAATCGAGCCAAAGTTTTCGCTGTTTTTGAGCCATGGGTACGTTATATTCGAGTGGCCATTCTCGGATCGGTCAGCACAGAGGTTCTCGATGCGAACGTATTTGATCCTATCCTTGATTTCAGTTGGCTTGGCAGCGTTCGCGCAGGCAGCCCAACCGGAAACGCACGTCGTGAAACTTGGGGCGCACACCTTCACGCTGCCGAAGGGTTTCGCCATCGAGAGAGTGGCGGGTTCGCCCCGAGTGGAACGGCCGGTGAACGGCAGCTTCGACGAGCAAGGCCGGCTGTATGTTTCGGATTCGTCCGGTTCGAACGCCAAGCCGACCGAGCAACTCAAGAACCCGACCCACCGGATCGTGCGGCTCGAAAGTAGCAAGAAGGACGGCGTCTACGACAAGTCCGTCGTCTTCGCCGACAAACTCTCGTTCTTGCAGGGGACTCTCTGGCACCAAGGTTCGCTCTATGTCGGGGCGCCGCCGGTGATCCTGAAACTGACCGACACCGACGGCGATGGCGTCGCCGACAAACGCGAAGTCTGGTTCGATGGAAAGTCGCTGACGGGCTGCGCCAACGATCTCCACGGGCCTTACCTCGGCCCGGACGGCAAAATCTACTGGACGAAAGGTGGCTTCGGCACGCAAGCACACACCTTGGAGGACGGCAGGACATTTAAGACGAAAGCCTCGCACATCTTCCGTGCCGACGTGGACGGCAAGAATTTAGAAGTGGTGATGACCGGTGGCATGGACAACCCCGTCGGCGTCGCCTGGGTCAAAAATGACCTCTTCTTTTCGACGACGTTTTTTCAGCACCCCGAAGCGGGTAAACGCGATGGGTTGATCCACAACACCTACGGCGCCCTCTACGGGAAAGATCACGAGTGCGTCGATGGATACATCCGCACGGGGCCGAAATTCTCCGAACCGATGACCCACTTGGGGCCAGCCGCGCCAAGCGGGTTGGTGGCCTATCGCCATTCGCAATTCGGCGAAGAGTTCCGGGAGAATCTGTTCTGTGCGCAGTTCAATATGTCCAAGGTGAGCCGACACATTTTGAAGCCGAAGGGGGCGACCTACGAAACCGTCGACAGCGACTTCGTGACTTCGGACAACCGGGATTTTCACCCGACCGATGTGATCGTGGCTCCAGACGGTAGCTTGATCATCCTGGACACCGGCGGCTGGTACAAACTCTGCTGCCCGAGTTCGCAACTGGCGAATAAGGAAGTGCTGGGGGCCATCTACCGGGTGACTCGAACGAGTATTGGCCCTGCGAGTATTGCCAAAGCCATCCGTGAGAAAGTGGACTCTCCCGAATTGGTTGAACGGGATTTGCGAGACCGATATTCCTCGGTCTTGAAAGTCGCCAATAGTGCAAAATTCAAATCATCCGCTCCGCGATTTCTGGAAGCACTTTCATTGCCCGACAACGACTCCGTGCTCGATGCAGCGCTGACACGGGGATTGATCGACATCGCCGATGTTGTCGAAACTCGCCGGGGATTGACGAACCCGTCCCCGCGGGTGCTCCGTGCCGTCCTCGTGGCGCTCGAACAGATCCCCGGTGCCAAACTCACGTTTGCCGAAGTGCAAGCGCACCTCGATTCCAAGGATGCGAATCTGAACGAGACCGCCTGGTGGATCGCCGGCCGGCACCCCGACTGGGGCCAAGATCTCGCGGCGAGTTTCGCCAAAGCGATGCAGTCCGGAACGGAAGTCTCCGAGCGCATCGTTCCGTTCACCGGCAACGCCGATGTGCAAACCATGCTTGCGGACAACATTAGCCAAGTTGTCGCAGTGGAGGTGATGGGCCGCGCCAAATTGAAGTCGATGCCGAGCGCTTGGCGAAACGCTTTGGGTAAAACATTGGTGAAACCGGATACGGTTCCGCCCCTTCGACGTGCGGAGTGGACCCTGGCCGCGTTGACGGCCTTGCGGGCGTATCCGACGGCGGCGCTCCCGCCCGAAGATTTTGAAACGGCGTTGCAAACCATCTTCCGCGATGCCAAACAACCGGAGCGGGAACGCTTGCTCGCGCTCCTCGTCGCTAAGCCGACCGACCTGGATTCTCCAGCGCTGAAGTTCGTGTTGGGTGAACTCGACGCCGAGAAACCGGCCACGCTGCGTAGCGATGCGGCCGACGTCTTGTTGAATGCGAAATTGACCTCGGAACAGTCGCGGGAGGTCGTCGGTTTACTTCCCAAAGTGTCACTGCTTGATCTCGACAAACTGTTGAAACTCTTTGCCAAGAATGCGGATGAAATCGTCGGCCTGTCATTGTTGAAAGTGCTCGATACCCAAACGCTTCGAGCGGCACTCCGATCCGAGCAACTCAAACCGATCTTCGCGGGTTACCCGAAGAGCGTGCAGGCCGAAGCTTCCAAATTCTTCGATAAGCTCGATGACGGATTGAAAGCCCAGCGGGCGGGCCTCGACAAATTTTTGGTCGGCACGCAACCCGGTGACGGCAAACGCGGGCAGATGATTTTCAACTCGGCGAAGACCAACTGCGCCACCTGCCACAAAATCGGTTACGTCGGCGGGATGATCGGCCCCGACCTTTCGCGGATCGGGAGCATCCGGGTTGAAAAAGATTTGCTCGAATCGATCGTGCTGCCGAGTGCGAGTTTCGTCCGCAGTTACGAGCCGGTGCAAGTGGTGCGGCTGGACGGTCGCAGTCACAGCGGCATTTTGAAAAAGGATGCCCCCGACGAAATCGTCCTGACCATCAGTGCGACTGAAGACATTCGCATTCCGCGTGGCGACATCGACACCTTCAAAGCGGGCACCGTTTCGATCATGCCCGCGGGCCTCGATCAGCAACTGACGAAGCAGGAACTAGCCGATTTGTTGGCGTTTCTGAAAGGATTAAAATAAATTAGCCGCGAGACACCGTCGAGCGCGAGCTGTGTCCTTCCATGATACACCAACTTCGCGGGCCACGCTCGACGGCGTCTCGCGGCTAGTTGCCAATTTCCCGTTGGAGTTTGGCGCCGTGGACGGCGGCTTTGTATCGCAGCCTCAAGTCGGGGTCGGTGGGGCGTTTGGCGAGGAGCCATTGCAGTTGCGGGAGTGCCTCGTCGTACAGTTCTTCGGTTTCCAGTAACCTTGCGAATCCCTCGCGGGCGGGCAGACCCTCGCGGTCGAGTTCGATGGCGTGGCCCCAGGCTTTGCGAGCTTCGTCGATGCGCTCCAGTTCACCGTATGCGGTCGCCACGGCGATCCATTGGGACACCGTGGAGCCGGGTCGTTCACCGATGGTCGCCCGCTCCAGAAACGGTCGGCGCTCGGTACGCTGCTTCAGACGATCCGGGTACAACTCCTCGGCGGCACCGAGCAATACCACGGGATCGTCCGGCAACAACATCCGCAGAATGTCGGCGGGTGTGAGGGTCTGCTTCGCCGTGCGCAGGATCGGTCGCAGCTGTTTCGGCGACAACTGCAGCGAACGCTTCCACTGGGCGATGGCGTTCGCGGGTTCGCCGGCTTTGGCCGCTTCTACTCCGCAGGCATACCAGATTTGCGAATCGGTCTTCAGGATCAATTTCGCACGCTCCAGGTGAACGATGGCCGGCTCGGATTGGCTGAAGTACCCGGCGAACAACCCGAGGCGGGCGTGTACCTCGGCCACGAGCGGGCAGAGTTCGCGGGCGGTTCGCAAAGCCTGCAACGCTGCATGAATATGCACTTCGGACGTGCCGAGTTCGGCCGACGCATCGAGGTGGGCTTGGGCGAGTTGGAAGAAGGCGTCTGGATTGTGCGGGTCGGCGGCGACACTGGCTTCGAGCCATTCGATGCGGTGGAAGTTGCCGGCTCGGCTCTGTTCCATCGCCGCGACCAAGTACGTCTCACCGAGGTAGCGCTGACGGGCGTTCCAAGTGAGCAACACCATCATCAAGCACAACGATGCTGCGATCGCCAGTGCGGTCGACCCAGACCATGTTGGCGTGCTGGGGACGCGACGTTGGCGAGTCGGTTGGTATTCGGGGTCGTTTGCCGCGGCCATGCCGTAGGCGGCGACAATGGTGGCGAGCAGTGCCACGGCGGGAATGTGCAAGGCGAAGTCGGTGACCGCATGCGCTGAGACCACCATGAGACCGAACGCGGCTCCGAGGATCAACGGGCCGATGCTGCGAGCGTGGAGTTTGCGAAAGCCCCGTGCCAACGAGATTAACACGATTACCGGTAGAGCGACCGTGAGGCCGCAACGGAGGACACCCCCTTCAATCGCGGCTTCGAGGTATTCGTTGTGGGCGTGCTCCGCGACCCGATCGGCGATGCCGACATCGGTTCGGCCGAGCGGTTCGATGCGTAAGTGCGAACCGTTGCCCGCGCCGCCGAGCCAGAAGCCCGGGAGCTGTTGCGCGGTGGAATTCCAGAGGGGCGTGCGGTCGTCGATGGACTGCCCGGAACCGATTTCGTCGAACCGTTTTTCGAGCGGCGCCCAGCCGAACCAAGCGACGACGACCAGGGCCACCGCCGTCGCCACGGTAACGGCCGTGCGGTTGATCGTGTTCGATTCCCCCGCAGCTCCTTTTCGAAACCGAGCGAGCAGGAAGACACCGATCGTCGCCGCGAGGAATGCGAGCATGCCCCCGCGCGATAGGCTGAACGGAATGCTGACGAGCATAAGCCCGACCCCGGCGGCGGCCGCGAGGACGGTTGGCTGCTGGAGCAACTGCAGCGGGGCCGACAGCATCTCTTGAATGTCGTCCCAGATGCTACCGGTTTCAAAAGCGTGGTTGGCACCGATTTTGGGCGGAACTCGTTTCGTCACCATGATGCCGATGGCCAGTCCGGCGCAGAGTGCAATGAAGTCGGGGTAGTGGTTCCGGCAGACGAACGGCCCGAAGACTTGCCCACCCGTGGGGACACACCAGAAGATCTCATTCGGTGCCGAGGAGAAGTATTGCCCGAGGGCCAGTGCCGAGAGTGCCACCCCATTGAGCAAGGCGATGCCGGCCAACCGTCGGAACGATTCCCGACTGGCCAGCCAATTCCGCGCGGCGAGATAGACCACCAGCAACCCGAAGATTCGGCCAGCGAACAGCCGCGTCGCGGACGGATCGAGACTGATGGGGAATGACGACGGACGCACGGCGGCCGTGGTTTCCCCCGGCAAGAGTTCGCCGACCGCCGGGAGCATCGCTTCGCGCCACTGCACCGATGCCGGTGATACGAGTTGGACCACCGCCCTGGGGAGTGGGACGAGTTGCAATCCGGATAGCAGTACCAGGCCGGACAGAATCAAGGAGGGGGCATCGAAGCGCAATCGCAACCGGCGTGTCAAACCGGCGTGTACGGCCCACAACCCGGCCAGCACCGCGATTCCTGCATTCGCCAGAGCTTCCCAGAATGGTTCCACGGAACCGAACGGCCAAGCGGTGGCGAACGCGAGCACCATCAGCACCACTTCCCCAGCACTGCGGGTAATGCGGGCCATCTGATGCCGTACAAGATCGCTGGGCACTATTTCTTCCCGCCGGTGAAGGCGCGGACTTCGGCTATGTAAAAGTACTCCGGAATCGTCTTGGAAATACGGAGATAGCGGTAGGAAGCTTGGCCGTTCAAATCGACTGACCATGTTGCCTGGTGTTTCAGAGTCTCGTTCCCTTGAGTTCCAAGAATGACTGGCGACTTGAAGTCGGGTGTATTCGAGCCAAGAACGTGAAAGTTTTTTCGAGTAGCGGGTTGGTCGATATCTTGTCGCAGCACCACTTCGATCCGCTTCAAGGACAGCTCAGCGCCGAGGTCGAGTTGCAACCAAGGAGTTTCGCCGAGTGCTGCTTTTGGCGACCAACCGCTGTTGGCAATACTGCCATCGCAAGCGTATTGAGGGAGATTGTTTCGGTCGTAACTGGAAGATGCCGTCGCCGTGGCCCCCAATGCAGAATTCGGGATCGCCAGAGCATCGTCGTAGGTCACTCCCTTGGTCACATGAATCGACTCTTGGCAATTGGCGAAGGAGTTTTTGAGGGCTTGGACAGCCATCACTCGACCCAAATTGGGCGATTCGTGTGTCTCGAATTGGGAGCCGATCCAGAGGCCGAATTTGGCGTTTGTGACGGTGTTCCCGCGTACGGTCACATTCCGGATTTCTTCCAGATAAGCCGATTCGACAACGATACCAACGCTGCCGGAGAAGGACGATTTACCGTCGACGATTCCGTTGGGGCCATTCGTTGCCCCTTTCATATCGACCGTGTTATTTTCGATGCGAATGTTGTAAGTGGAGATTCCGGTGCGAAATTGTGGCAGTTGCGAAGAAAAATTCGTGTTGCCTACGCGGATGCCGACCATCGAACGCTGTTGATCAATGGTATTCTTCTCGATCACGTTATTGTAATTCGGCCAGTGGACGCCGTCGTTGTCGCCGAACTGGCCATTCACATTCGGGCACATCATCGAGAGGGTTGCGGTGTCCCATTCGTGATTCTTGCAGAGTGACATTTTATTATTCCGGATCGTTGTCCCACAGCACATGTACGGGGCAATGCTCGCTTTACCGGTGTCGGTGATGGTGTTGTTTTCGATCAGTACCCCATCGGTGTGGTGCATCACGGTGAAGACCGAAGTCGCATCGGGGATCTTGTCCCAGGCGCGGTCGACGGTCAGCGTACTCGCGGTGTTGGAAACGACTTGGCGCACTTGGCCCAAGCCAGAACCATTGACGATGACCACTGTGCGATCTTGCCAAAAATCCTTGGCCCACGTCTTGACCCCCTTCGTGCCGTAACCCTTGTCCGGCGTCCGCGTCAACGTGGTGGCGGTCGCGGACACCACGTCGCCCACACAACTTTCTTCGGCCTCGCGGGAACGCTCGATGAGAATCCCTTCTTCCTTGGTGCGTCGAATATCGTTACCACGGATGATGAGGTTCACGTTGGACGCACCGGACGTACCGCCAAGGGCTGGAATGGCAGGGATCGATTCAAAAAGAAATCCATTGAACGCCCGACCGCCGCCTTGAGTATTCAATTTATTATTGGTGAATTCCGAATCTTGGACGCCACGAAACATACATCCTGCATGGATCCATTTTTCACCGACTTTAATTTGTTCGATAGTATTGTCGTAGAACTTGAGGCCTCGGGTCATAATAATGTGAACGAAATAGGCACGGTTATCGACCGCTTCGCAGTGTCCGATCTCAATATCTTGAGACCACTTGGCCATATTCGTGGATTGGAAAAGAGCTGTGTAGTCCGTCACTTTGCAATGGAGTAGTTTCACGTTCGAAACGGGGTTTTGAACGGCGACAGCCACGTCCGACTTGTATATGCCGCCAAAACCACCGCCGCCTTGGCCCGGTGCCAACCGTGTGAAGTCGATGTGGGAAATCGTCACGCCGGATTTATTCGCATTCACATGCAACACGGACGACACTTCTTTGTCGGATGCACAGGCCGGCCCTCGGAAGTGCAGAGTCGACCGCACACCCTTTAGTGTACCTTGCAAGCGGACGTGTGAACCGAGTTCTAGGGTTTTGTCCACGTTGTAGACTTTCCCAGCCAACGACACGACCCCGACCCCTTTTTCTGCTGTTCCCCACTCTGATGCAGCATCAATGCACTTTTGGAGTGTCGGGAATGCTACCGGATCGAACGATTTCTCGGAGACTTCAGCACCGCAAGCCACGATTCCCGAACTGAAAGCGAGAATAATCACAATGGCAAATCGAGAGAGCGAATTCATTCGGGTGTTCCTGCACAAAATAGGTAACAAAACTTGGAGCTAGACATTGTACTGACAACTTGCGAATGTGATCACGCGAAACACACCTTAACTGAGATGTTTCCCAACCTTGGAGAAATGGTTCCTGTTGGCATGAATGGCTGGCTTAGGTAATCTGCGGTGAGTTGTCGGATTGTGGCTGTTCTGTCAAGAGATTGGGTTTTGACCAAAGTCCGGTGCGGGAAGTTGTCGATGGAACTCACGACGCGATTCAGCGTGAAATTCCGAGAGTTCGCGGCATCCGGCCCACGCCCCTCACAAGGCGGCTCCGGTCCGCTGGGGGGAAACCATGAAGCGTACAGCAACCGCGTTCATGCTGGTGGCCGGTGCGGCGGGGATCGGCGGATGCGTCGCCCCGGACGCGACCAAAAAGAATCAAATGACCATGGCGCCCGTCGCCAAGACGTCTCGTGTCCAAGCAATTCCCGGTGTGATGGGTTCCACCGGCGAACCGGTCGCCCCAGTTCGTGGGACTGCGATGTCGGCTCGGCCGGTTAGCAGCTCCATGGTGGACTCGAACGTCCGCCAAGTGGGCGATCACGCGAATCAGTATCCGCCCGAAGTGTACGGGCCACGCCAGAGCTTCGCCGGAAGCATGTTGGGCGGCGGCGGCATTCTGCCCGCCCCCGGCCAAGGCCCACCCGGTGCCGTCGCCGGTATCGGCTTCGGTGGCCCCGGCGGTGCGGGGATGGGCATGTATTCGAACATGCGAACCAGCATCCGGTTCGTCAGCCCGGCCGGCATGAAGATCGCCTTCATGGATCCGAACAAGGGTTTCAGCGAATCGGGCCGTGAGGCCCCGGTGCGCTACAACTTCCCGCAAAGCAACATCTACCGGATTCGCCTCTCGGGCATCCCGACGCTGCCGGCGACGAAGAATTACTACCCGACGCTGGAAGTCTATCCGTCGACCCCGAAGACAATTACGTTCTTGGGACACAGCACCGTGCCGGTCGGTTTTACAAACGAAGATTTCGAGCAGGTGAACGCCGGGAATCTCGTGGTCAAGGTGATCTATTTGCCGGATCCGCAGTTCCAAGACTTGGCGGCCGCCGAGGAGATCGTCTCGACGCGTCTGGAAGCCGGTGTTGATCCAGTCGCTGAAGCGAACCGTCGGGGAACAATCCTCGCCGTGATCCGCATCGGCAACATCGACCTCGAAGATCCGACGACCCCCGCCGTCGACGCGCCTCCCGGCGTCGGCCTGCCCATCCCGCGGACGCCCCCGCCACCGATGATGGCCCCGCCGGCCGCGAAGCCCAAGTCGGACGACAGCGGTCCGATCAGCCTGCCGAGCATCGGGGCACCGAAAGCACCGGAGAGCTTGCCGGTGTTGAGTGTGCCGAAGGTGACCCGGTAAATCTGCTCGTTGGCGAACGGGTTCCGGGCCAACCGGAACCCGTGTTTGTTTCCGCGAACTCCGATCCCCGAGCTTGGAAGCCCGATCATGAACCCGACACTCGGCTTGCTCCTTCCGATGCTGTTCGGCCAACCCGCGCTGCCGTGCGGGCCGAATGCCGGCCCCGGTGCCCCGTGCAACGCCCCGATGTACATGCAACAGCGGCCGATGCTCCCGCAGCAGCCGTGCCCGCCCTCCGGCCCACCCGCACCCGTGCTGGCCATGAAGGCGATTCTGCCCGCAGGGACGATCCTCTCGGCGTTGCCGGGATTGCCCGGTGCCAAGTCGTTCGCCGCCGGTTCCGTCTTCGGGTTCCGCCCCGGCTACGTTTACAAACTCAAAATCGACAACATCCCCGGTCACCCCAACGAGTCGCTCTACCCGAGCCTCGAAGTGCGTGGGAGTATCATCCCCCGGCCGGGCATGCGCTACATGGAATACACCGCCCCGCTGCACTTCTCGAAGGCCGACTTCGACCGCGTGTTCGCCGGTGGCGTGATCACCAAAGTGATCTACCTCGAAGATCCGACCAAAGCGATTCCGACCGAATCGAAGCCCGATCTGCCCATCGAAGTCGAGACGCTGAGCGAGACGGAAGCGATTGATGAAGCCCTCTCGAACGGCCGCGTGGTCGCCGTCTTGCGGTTGGGCGATCGGGTTCCGGATAGCCGGGAACTGGCGGCGACCAGTCTCGAAGGAACCGTGCTGCAACCGGGCGACGCGAAGCTCGGCATGCCCGCCTTCCCGCCGATGGTGCCCTGTTCCGCCGTGCAGTTGTTCGATCCGCTGCTGGGGCCGAAAGCACTCACCCAAGAATGTTTCGTGAACGGTGGCGATGGCAACAACCGCCTCGGCATCGGGCCGAACGGACGGGTCGGAGGACTCGATCCGACCGACGTGGTGGCCGAGTACACCTTCGGGGACAAGCGCAAGGTGAGCACGTCGAACGTGGTCTGCATTTGCGTCCCCCGATTCGTGACCCGCCGCAGCGACAGTGTCTGCACCGGGTTCCAAGTGGTGCAGGTGGCCGGGGGAACAAGCCAAGTGATCACGCGAAGTGTCTTCACGCAACGGGCCGCCGGCGAAGCGTTCGTGGCCCGCGAGAAGACGCTGGGGATGGTCGGCAAGGATCGCCCGAGTGCTGCGGTGGGTATCTCCATGCTGCACGCGTTCGCCAGCCGTGTCCGGCTCGAAGCGACGTTCAGCGTCAGTGGTGTCCGCCAAGTGGGAACCCTCACCGAGCCGGATGAACTGTCGAACTTCCCCGGCGATTTGACGGTCACCAAGTTCTTGGATCCGATGGCACCGTACAAACTCGGCGACGAGATCACCATTACGATCCGCTACGCCAACAACACCCGGCAGCCGATCAAAGATTTGGTCATCAGCGATAGTTTGAGTGGTCGCCTCGAATACGTGGTCGGCTCGGCTGCCGCCGACTCGCGGGCCTCCAATGTGACCACCACCGACAACGAAGCCGGCTCCGTGGCGATCCGCTTCGAGCTACTCGGTACGATCCAACCTGGCGCAAAAGGAATCGTGGTGTTCAAAGCGAAGATCCGCTGATCGGTGCCGGCCACAAATCCACCACAGAGACGCAAAAGTCCGCCTGACAACAACTTGTCTCACGCGGGCTTTTACTCATGGTGGCGGCTTCACCGATACGGTAGAAGTGGACGAGGACATGACCGCTAAATAGCGCAAATAAGACCACTTCCCAGTCGATGAATTGACTGCTTTTTTTAGGCGTCGAACTTTGCGGCGCCCGCACCCCGGCCAGTCTCGCCGAGATCATCGCCCGGCTGGAGTCGGTCGCGAGGCACTGGAACAAGGCACAGACGCTGTCGTTGTGGGACGGTAAACGGGCGTGCGGAGGAAAAATGACCCGCTGACCGGGACGCGAGTCATATGAGTCACCGATCCTTGTTTTTTCGGGTATTATGGTATTGGATACTTCGGTGAAACTCTGCGCCGATCGTTCAATCAGTCGGAGTAGACGACATGGGTTTGATTCGACTCGCGCTCGGCAACGTGTACGGTGTGATCGTTCTCGCCCTCTTCATCGCCATCCTCGGGAGTGTGGCCCTGATTTCGATCCCGGTCGATATTCTGCCGCAGTTCAAATCGCCGGCGGTTCAAGTCCTGACCTTTTACAACGGGATGCCGGCCCGCTCGATGGAGCGGACGATCACGGATCGGGTCGAACGCTGGGTGAACCAAGCCCCCGGCGTGGCCAGTGTCGAATCCCGGTCGGTCTCCGGTGTGAGTGTGGTGAAACTCTACTTTCAAGACGACATCGACCCCAGTACCGCCCTCACGCAGACGAACTCACTCACGGGTGCGGCGATGCCGTACCTGCCGACGAATACTCTGCCGCCAGTATCGCTGCCGTTCGACCCGACCGGGACGATCCCGCTCGGTGTGCTCACGGTCAGCAACCCGAATATGTCCGAGCAAGCGGTGAAAGACTTAGCCCGCGTCGAAGTCCGCAACCGACTCGGCGGCGTGCGCGGCTGTGTCGCCCCGGTGGTCGTCGGAGGCAAAGACCGCCGCATCATGGTTTACCTGGATCACCAAAAGCTGGAAGCCCGCAACCTGTCACCTGTGGATGTTGTCAAAGCGCTCGACCAAGGCAACCTCATGGTCTCGCCCGGCACGGCGTACATCGGCGACAACCAGATCGCCCTCGACACGAACGCGATGCTGCGGACGGTCGAAGACATCGGCGATATCCCCATCGTCTTCGAGCCGGATCGGCACATATTGCTGCGCGACGTGTCCACGACGCTCGATGACGCCGTCATCCAGAAGTCGCGCGTGCGGGTCAACGGCAAGCAGCAGGTGTTCGTGCCGATCTATCGCCAGCAAGGGGCGAGCAGCCTCAACGTGGCGGAGGGGGTGAAACGTGCCATCCCGGAAATGGAAGCCGAGCTGCCCGAGGGCACCAAGCTCGACTTCGTGATCGATCAAACGGAGTATGTGCGAAAGGCCATCGATAGCCTCGTCCACGAGGGGATCATCGGGGCGATCCTCGTTTCGATTATGATCCTCGTGTTCCTCGGCAACTGGCGCATGACGGTCATTGCCACGCTCGCCCTGCCGCTGTCAATCCTCGGGGCCATCATCGGGCTGAAGGCAACGGGGAACACCATCAATGTGATGACGCTCGGCGGGCTGTTCCTCGCCATCGGGCCGCTGGTGGACAACGTCATCGTCGTCCTGGAGAACATCCACCGGCACATGGGTATGGGCAAATCGGCGTTCCAAGCGTCGCTCGACGCCACGGGCGAACTCACCATGCCCGTGGTCGTCGCCACGCTCGCGCTCATCATCGTGCTCTGCCCGGTGGCCCTGACGCCGGGGGTCGGCGGGTTCCTCTTCAAGCCGCTCACTTTGGCCGTCGGCTTCGCCATGCTCTTTTCGTTCGCGTTGAGTTGGACGTTCGTGCCGTCGCTTTGTGCCAAAATGCTGCGCGGGCACGGCCAACAGGGCCACGGCCACGAATCGGAACACCGCCGCGACCACCACCGCGAACCGGAGCCGGTCGGATTCTTCGGCCGCATTTACCAGAGCATCGACGGCTTCCTCACGCGGTCGACCCGGATTTACTCGGGGATGCTGGCTTGGGCACTCGGTCGACGCTTCCTCGTTCTCGGCATGATCGCCCTGGTGTTCATCGGCTCGCTGGGGCTGCTGAAGTTCATCGGTCAGGAGTTCTTCCCGGCCGTGGATGCGGGGCAGATCACCATCCAGGTGCGTGCCCCGTCGAACCTACGGCTCGATGCGACCGAGCGCCGAATTGTCGATGTCGAAAAGGCGATTGCCAAAACGATTCCGCCGGACGAATTGCAAATGGTGGTTTCGGAAATCGGGCTGAACAATGACTGGAGCGCGGCCTACTCGCAGAACGCCGGCCAGCAGGACACGGTGATCCGGCTCCAACTCACGCCGGGGCGAACCAAGTCCGCGCAGGAATATGCGGTCGTGTTGCGAAAAGTGTTCGCGGACAACCCGGATTTCGCCGATCTCGAGTTCAGCTTCGATACGGGCGGGATGGTCTCGGCCGCGTTGAACTTCGGCGCGGCGTCGCCCATCGATATCCAAATCAGCGGCGGCACCCCCGAGCAGAAATTGGACCTCGCCCAGCAAGTCCGGGCCGCGGTGAAGACGGTGCCCGGTGCGGTCGACGTGCGCGTCCTCCAGCGCAACGACGCCCCGTACCTGATCATCGAGATCAACCGGGAGGCTTCGGCCACCATCGGGCTGTCGGCGCGGGATGTCGTGATGCAAGTGGTGACCGCGATGAACTCGAGCATCGCCCTGACGCGGAACTTCTGGATCGATCCGCAGAGCGGCAACCAGTATTTCATCGCCGTGCAATACCCGGACGACCCGTCGTTCCGCATCAACGACTTGAAGAACATGTTCGCCACCGGCACAAACCAGAAATCGCCGGTGCGGCTCAACTCACTCGTCACCGTGCGCGAATCGACGCAGCCGGTCGAATTCAACCACGTCGGTTTGAAGCGGATCGTGGATGTGCTCGTGAACACCGAGAACCGCGACATCGGCGGCGTTGCCGGCGACATCGAGAAGAAGCTGAAGCCGATCGAAGTGCCGAAAGGGATGAAGATCGAGCTGAAAGGCGAGTACGCCCGGATGACCGAATCGTTCCAGAGCCTCGGGGTCGGTTTGGCCCTCGCGTCGGTGCTGGTTTACCTCCTCATGGTGCCACTCATGCGCTCGTTCGTCATGCCGACGATCATCATGGCGGCCGTGCCACTCGGGTTGATCGGTGTGTTGACGATGCTCTGGGCGACCAAAACAACGCTCAATGTGCAGTCCGAAATGGGCGTCATCTTCCTGGTCGGCATCATCGTCTCGCAGGGGGTACTCCTCATCGACTATGCCAACCAGTTGCGCAAGCGGGGCAAAACGGTGCGCGAAGCGATCACCGAAGCGGCCAGTACCCGCTTCCGGCCGATCTTGATGACATTCTTGGCCACGTTCCTCGATCTGTTGCCGATGGCGCTCGGTCTGGGGCGCGGGAGCGAATCGTTGACGCCTTTGGCCCGGGCCGTCGTCGGCGGGTTGCTCACCAGCACGGCCCTCACCCTGTTCGTCGTGCCGATTTTGTTCACCCTGTTGATCCGGGATCAGCACCACCCGCACCACGATCAAGAGACCGTCCCGCTGATACCCGCACCCTAACTGGAGCCGACCATGGATCATCCGCATCCGCACGCGTCCCCGATTCGCGGCAAAAATCGCTGGAGAACTCTCTTGCCGATCGCCGTCGTGACGTCGTTCGCAGTCGTCGCCGTCGCCGGTGCGATAGCGGGTCTCATCCCCAATCCGTTCGTTTCGGGCACCGCCAAAGCGGCGATTGGGACTTCCTCCGAAGCCATTCCGACCGTGAAAGTGGTGCGCCCGAAACGGGAATCGTCGGTGGCGATCACGGTCGATCAGATCGCGTCGGTGGAACCCTATTACCGCGCCGATCTGCGAGCGCGGGCCTCCGGCACCGTGAAATCGGTCCTGCACGATATCGGCGACAAGGTGAAGAAGGGGGAAGTCCTCGTCGTCATCGATGTGCCGGAGTCGGACCAAGATGTGGCCCGGAGCGACGCGATGATCCTGCAACGCCGGCAGGAACTGCGGGTCTCCGACGCCAAACTGAAGGATGCGAAGGCGGCCAAGGACGTGTCGGCCGCGACCATCAAGCAGCGCGAGGCCGAAGTGGAAGGGGCGACCGCGACCCGCGACCTCAAGAAACGCAAATTCGCTCGGTTCCAAGAACTGTCGGCCAAAGGTTCGGTCGTGGGCAGCGTGGTCGAGGAGGAGGAGCGCGATTTCCTGTCGAGCGAAGCGGTCGTGACCTCCACCAAGGCGAACGTGGAACGCGCCCGTGCCGATTATTCCGAATCGGAGTCGAAGATCGAGGCCGCGGCGGCCGATATAGATCTCAAGAAGGCCCAAATCGAGGTGGCGCGGAAAGATCTGGATCGGGCGAAAGCGGTGGCCGACTACGCGAAGGTCGTCGCCCCGTTCGACGGGGTCGTCGTTCGGCGGACAGTCGATCCGGGGTCGTTCGTGCAGAATGCGACGACGGGTAACAGCGACGCGCTGTTGTCCATTGCGAAAGTGGACGTCGTCACGGTCGTGGCCAAGTTCCCGGACTCGGTCGCCCCGTCGATCAATTTGAAGACGAGGGCCATTGTCACCGTGGACGATTTGCCCGGGGTCTCGATTTCCGCCGTCGTCAGCCGGTTCGCGCCGACCGTCCAGAACGCGGATCGGACGATGCGGGTCGAAGTCGATTTGTTCAACGGCGACGAAGGCGAATACTCTCGGCTCGCCGAAACGATCCGGGTCGGTGGGACGGAGCGCCAAGCGAAGGGGATTCGCGATTTGATGCCGGTGCGGGCGTTTCCCGCCGATGCCCCGAACGCCCGGAGACTGCTGCCGGGGATGACGGGAACCATCAAACTCACCGTCGGCGGGTTCGGCGATTCCTTCGTGCTGCCCAGCGTCGCGGTGTATTCGCGGAGCGGGACGAGCTACATCCTCCTCGTGCGGGACGGCAAGACGAAACAAGTGCCGGTGCGGGTGCAACTGAACGACGGTAAAACGGTGCGGCTCGCGGTGATCGAGAAGCGGAAGAACGCGGACGGCAGCAGCCGGGATCTGCAAACGGAACTGACCGGCCAAGAAGACGTCGTGGTCGCTCGGCAGTTGGAGATCGGCGACGGCGCCGACGTGAAAACCGGCCCGAGCGAGTGGTAACCGAACCGCACAGGATCCGGACATGACACGTTGGAAGTCTCGCTGTTCGATCTTCGGCTCTTCCCTCGCACTGCTCGGGGCCGGCTGCTCGACGGCCCGGACGGTACCCGTCCGTTCCCCGATTTCCATCCACCACCCGATCGATTCCACCGAGCCAGTCCGCGTCTCGCAGCACGAGGTTTCAAAGACGTCCCCGAACCCGATTCAACAGACGTCCGCCACGGAAGAGCTTCCCGCGGTCGCCCCGGCCAAACCCATTCTCGAATCGCCCCGCGTCCGGCCCGCCTATTCCGAACTCCGAACGCTGCCCATCGATCTGCCGACGGTGATCCGCCTCGTCGACGCGAACAGTCCGTCCGTCGGTTTCGCCCGGGCGAAAGTCGAGGAAGCCCAAGCGCGTCTGGCCCGCGCGGACATCCAATGGTTGCCGAACTTGACGGTCGGCGCGGCCTACAATCGGTTCGACGGCCAAACCCAAAACCAAAGCGGGAGTGTCTTCGGCGTGTCGCGGGGAAACTTGTTCGCCGGTGGTGGCGCCGCCCTCAACCTCGACATCGCCGAAGCCATTTACCGGCCACTGGTCGAACGCCGACTGACCTCCGCCGCCCAACTCCGCGAGCAATCCGCAGCGCAGGGCGCCGAACTGGATGCCGCCGTCGCCTACTTCGACCTGGTCCAAATCCACGCGCTGCTCGAAATCAACGCCGACACTTTGAAGAAAGCGAGCGAGA
This sequence comes from Fimbriiglobus sp., assembly GCA_025351325.1. Classification (GTDB taxonomy): domain Bacteria; phylum Planctomycetota; class Planctomycetia; order Gemmatales; family Gemmataceae; genus JALHQU01. The sequence continues at coordinate 21,067 of JANXWE010000046.1, read as the reverse complement.
TGCTCTCGGCGGCCGAGAACGCCAAGGAAGCCAAGCTCGACCGCACGGCCGGGGATGTGAACCGGGCGAAAACAGAAGTCCTGTTCCGCAAGGCAGAACGCTCGGACTTGGATGGCCGCGCGGGGGCCGCCAGTGCCCGCTTGGGGAAATTGATCCTCCTCGCCCCGAACGTGAAACTGGTTCCGTCCGACCCGGCTGTGGCCCCGATCACGCTGATCGATCCGACTTCCACCGTGGATCAACTGGTCGCGCAAGCGGTCAACAATCGCCCCGACTTGGCGGCCAACCGAGAATTGATCGGGGCCGCATCGGAAGCGGTGCGGTTGCAGCGTCGGGCTCCGTTCATCCCCAAAGTCAGCATCGCGAATCAAGTCGGCCGCTTCGGGGGTGGTTTGAACGGGGACCTCCGAAACTTCGACGCCCGCAACGCCCTCAGCGTGCAACTCTTTTGGGAGGTGAAAAACCTCGGCTTCGGCAACCGGGCCGACACGGCCGAACGCCGCGCCCTCTTGCACCAAGCCCATTTCACCGCCGTCGAAGCCCAGTATCGAGCCACGGCGGAAATCGTCGAAGCGGCCCAAATCGCCGCCGCAAAGTTCCAATCGCTCGATTATGCAGAACAGGCCGTCCGCGAAGCCACCGAACTCTACCGGATCAACAAAGAAGGGACGATCAACGTCGTCGATGCCAAGAATTTGTTCGACGCCCTGCGACCGCTCCAAGCGATCCAAGCGTTGAACCAAGCCCGGCAGAACTACTTGGCGGCAGTCGTCGATTTCAACCGGGCCCAATACCGAATCTTCACGTTCGTCGGTAACTCGACACGATCAGTTGCAGTGGATCCTATTCACTGAACCAAAAACCGTTTCGCTTAAGGTGGGGTCATCGGATGTCTCGACCTCACCTGAGAAGGTTCGGCCGACCCATGCTTCGTGAAACCTCCAACACCTCCGCACGGATCATCGTCTTAGCCGTTCCATCTTCAGCGGACCTATCTGTTCAAACAGCCTCGCTTGCTCCGATTCCGATTCCTGACGTGACACCGGTTTGACACTGCTCGCAAACAGTGTGGCCGCCTTGCTCCAGCATTTGCTTCTTCCACACCAGTACCAGCTTCGAGTGAACCTGGTACTGGGCAGCATTTCGTCGACTTCGCGGCGAACAAAATCCAAGTTCCGAGCCCCAAGACCGAATGCTACGCCGGCAAAGCGTCGAGGATGCTGCCGATGTTTCCCGAGTTGCGCCCGTTCCTCGAAGAAGTGTACGCTGTGAGGCAACCCGGGCGAACCCACGTCGTCGGCGATGGGGATGGGCAACTTGCGGACGATCTTCACGAAGTTGATCCACCGATCATTTCGAGCGGGCGGTCAGCAGCGCAGAACCCGGCGCACCGAAGGTGCAAAAACAGGCTCAGCAAGTAGACGCAGGGGATGGCGGCGAGTCGCAAAGGGAAGCTATAAATCCAATCTCAATAGTCAGTTATGCGATTCCTAGCGATTCCCAACCAGATACTGCACAAACGACAAGCGGAGAGGAAGGGATTCGAACCCTTGGTACAGTTTTACCCGTACGCGGCTTTAGCAAAGCCGTGCTTTCGACCACTCAGCCACCTCTCCGACACCCAAATCTTAGCATGGTGCCGGGGTACCGACAATACGCACTCTAGACAAATCGGCGCGGCGACGAAAGGAAATTGCCGGCGACGACGCCGACGTCAACCGTAGAATGAGTGAAAATTCCCCGGTATTGCCATGATTCGACCATCCGTTTCGGCGATGCGAGGCTACTTGCCCGGCGAGCAGCTCAACGATCCCGACATCATCAAGCTGAACACCAATGAGAACCCGTATCCGCCTTCGCCACGGGTCTTCGAGGCAGTTCAAGCGGCGTTGACCGGTGATCGACTGCGCAAGTATCCCCAGCCAATGGGCGACACGTTCCGCCAAGCGGCGTCGGAGGTACTCGGCGTTTCGCCCGATTCCATTCTCATCGGCAACGGTTCGGACGACATCCTGACGATCTTGACGCGGACGTTCGTGCCCGAGGGGGGGCGAATGGCGGCGCTGACGCCGAGTTACATCCTTTACCAGTCGCTCGCCGAGATTCAGGGGGCCAGCTTCGAAACTGTTCCGTTTCAGCCGGACTGGAGCGTGCCGACACCGTGGCCGCTCAAAGACACGCACCTGACGTTTCTGGCGAACCCGAATTCCCCGAGTGGCACTGTTCTCCGTCTGGCCGACGTGCGGACGTTGGCGGGCCAAGTACCCGGGATGTTCGTGCTCGACGAAGCGTACGCCGACTTCGCCGAAGACGACGGGTTGGCTCTGCTGCCGGAACTTCCGAATCTGATTGTGACGCGGACGTTCAGCAAGTTCTACGCGCTGGCCGGAATTCGCTTCGGAATCGCAATTGCGGCCCCGGCGATCATCCGCGAGTTGGCGAAAGTGAAGGACACGTACAATTGCGATGTGCTGAGCCTCGCCGCGGCGACGGCGGCGATTCAGGATCAAGGGTACTACGCGGGGCTGCGCTCGAAGATTCTCGCCACACGGGGGCGCCTGGGTGTGGCCCTCGCGAAGCTGGGGTTCCAAGTGACGCCGAGCCAAACCAACTTCGTTTGGTGCCAACGTGCGGATCGACCGGTGCAGCCGATTTACGAAGCGTTGAAAGCCCGGAAGATCCTCGTTCGGTACATGAACTATGCGGGCTACGGGGATGGCTTACGCATCACGGTCGGCACGCCGGCCGAGATTGAGTCGCTGTTGGTCGCGATGCGGGCGGTGATCTGACTTGGAAAAAATTCCATTTCCATTTGAGGCGCCAGCTGAAACAGTCGGTACAATTCCGCGCGTGTCATTTCTCTTTTCTTTTTTCCCCAACACGGCATTCGCCGGAGGCTCTCCCCATGCCTCGGGTCAAAGCATTTTTAGACTGTCTGGGCCTGGCGCTCATCGACAAAGCCCGCAAGCCCCTCACCGGCGTCGGCCGCTTCGGCGATTGCCTTTTGGATGTCGCCAAGACCACACTCGATAACAGCAATCGGGAACTGGGCGCCGGCCAACTGAAAGTCGCCCTCGCTGACCTCACAGCGGTGTCCCCCGCCGACTTTCAAGTCCGGCTCACGAAACTCGTCGACGGACTGGCTCGGGTTCACACGATACCCTTCCGCCAAGAATTGATCGACTACCTCACGCCGATGCCGGGGCTGGTGAAGCGTTTCTTGGCGCGGCCGTCCGACCCGACGGGGATCACCCCGCCGGAGGGGCTGCAGATTTACAAGGCCGAGGATCTGCTGCTGTTCCTGCCGCCGCACACCGCGAAACTCCGGGCGGGCCACGAACCGAAAGGACTCGACAACTGGAAGTTGACCGAGCTGCTCGGCTTCGGGGAGACTTCCGAAACGTGGCTGGCCGTTGATGCGACCGACGACACGGTCAAGCCGGTCGCCCTCAAGTTTGTACTCGATGAGGAAGCCCTCGCCTCGGTGAACGAGCAGCAGCAACTTTTTGTCGACATTTTCACGCTGGCCGAAGAAACCGGTGTCGTCCCGTTGCAATCGGTGTTTTTGGAGACCACGCCACCGGCCCTGGAGTACGCTTATCTGGCCGGGTACGACTTGACCTCGCTGATCTGGGATTGGAAGTGGAAGTTCGACGCGGCGAAACCGGAAGCGTCGCTGAAACTGATGCGGCGCATCTGCGACATCGTCGGGAAAGCGCACGCCAAGGGGATCGTCCACAGGAACTTGAAGCCGAGCAACATCCGGTTGCACCCGACCGACGGTGGCAAGTTCACGCTGTGGGTTTGCGACTTCGGCTGGAGTCAAATCTCGTCGGCCCGCTCGTTGACGATGCACCGGGCGACACCCCGTGCGGAGCAACTCCGGCTGTCGTGGCGCGGGGCCTATTCGCCGATTTACGCCTCGCCGCAGCAAACTCGTAAGGACGCCGCCGACCCGCGCGACGACGTCTACGCCCTCGGGGTGATCTGGTACCAACTGCTGAAACGCGACCCGCATGCTTCCGCGCCCATCGGCCACGAATGGGTCGAGGAGTTCCGGAGTGCGGGCGTCACCGATGCCCAAGCCCGGTTGTTGAGTGCGTGCCTCAGCACCCGACCCGACAAACGCCCCGACGACGCCGCCGAACTGAGTGCCATGCTCGGCAATGTGCCGTCCGGCGCTTCGACGGCCAACGATGGGTCGAAGCTGATCTCGTTGAAACGATCCGGTGAGCACCCCATTGAAGCGGTACCGGAAAGCCCCAGTTCTGCGGGCCTGCAACCGACCAAGCTCGGTATGCCGGCGTTGCTCCACGTCGCGGCGGCGTCACCGACACTCGGCTTCGGTGGACTTCCCCGGCTGATGAACAACTCCATCGGCATGACCTTCGCCCTGATCGCACCGGGCCAGTTCCAAATGGGGTCGCCGGAGGGGGAGAGTGGCCGGCGCGACCACGAGAACCCGCAGCACGACGTGTCGATCACCAAGCCGTACTATTTCGGCGTGTTCGCGGTCACCCAGGGGCAGTTTGAAAAAGTGACCGGCAAGAATCCGTCGGCCTTCACCCGGAACCACTACGGTGGGCCGGATCACCCCGTGGAAACTCTCACGTGGGACGCGGCCGCAAAATTCTGCGACAGGCTTTCGCAAATTCCGGACGAGCAAATCCACGGTCGTTGCTACCGCTTGCCGACCGAAGCCGAGTGGGAATACGCGTGCCGGGGGGGGACCACCAGCCCGTTCGCGTTCGGGGATAAAATCACGCCCAAGGAAGTGCATTACGCCGCCGTCGGCGCCTTCGGGAAATCGGGCGGTCAAGCCCGCACCGTCGACGTCGGCACGCTGCCGGAAAACCCGTTCGGCCTGCACGACATGCACGGGAACGTGCAAGAATGGGTGAGCGATTGGTACGACGAATACTATTACTTCGACAGCCCGGCTGAAGATCCACCCGGGCCGGCACACGGGACGATGAAAGTGGTCCGTGGGGGCTGTTTCACCACTTTTGGCAACGACTGTCGCAGTGCAGCTCGCCGTGGACACGCACCCAACAGTGCGAGCAACACCGTCGGCTTCCGGGTGGTGCTCGAAATCAATCGGTGAGAATTCAGCCGACCCAGGCCGAATCGACGCCAGTGTATTTGGTCAGTTCGGTCGGGGCGAACCAGAGGGCGATCTCGAGAGCCGCGTTCTCGGGGCTATCGCTGCCGTGGACGAGGTTGTTCTGCACGCTGATGGCGAAGTCGCCCCGGATGGTGCCGGGCGGCGCTTTGGCACCGTCCGTCAGGCCCATCAAACTCCGGCCTACCGCGACAGCTTCACGCCCTTCGAGTACCAACGCCACCGTCGGCCCCGACGTTAAGAAGCTCAGCAGCGACTCATAAAATGGCTTGCCTTTGTGAACCGCGTAGTGCTTCTCGGCGAGTTCGCGCGAGCACTGCAGGAGCTTCAAACCGGCGAGGCGAAGCCCTTTTTGCTCGAAGCGAATGAGGATTTCGCCGACGAGTCGACGCTGCACGGCATCGGGCTTCAGCAGGATGAGTGTCTGTTGCATAACGGGCGATCCAAGAAGATGTTACCGGTGGCAGGTATCATCATGGTGCGCAGACGACGGGGAAACGGCTAGGGACGAGCCACCAGAGAGTCACAAATTGGTCGCGGGTCAGACCCGGCAAGAAACGGCGCTCCCGTTGAGATCGGGTGTGGCGAAGTCGGACACGGTACGGTCGAAATTCTCAGCCGGCAGCGGAGAACTGCCTTGCGTCGAACCGGTGCGACCTGCATAATTCTGGTTAAGTTCTGTCGAGCGCCTAATTTTTGGTGCTACACTCCTGTCCGGGGTCAACTCTATGTCGGATTTCGACGACGACATCTTCCTGCTGAATGGCCGCGTTCGCCCGGATGTTACCGACGAGGCCACCGCCCAAGCCCTCCGCGATTCGTTAGCCCACGCCCGCAGTACCAACTGGGACAGCGTCCGCACGCCCCATCTCTTCCTCGGACTGCTGGGCACCCCGGACGCCGCCGTATACGCTTGGACGAATCGCCTCGGAGCCGACACCGGTCGTCTCCAAGATCAATTCCGCGATCTTTTTTACCAAGATGCCGAGCCGGTGCCGCCGCTGCTGCTCAACCGCGAGTTCCTCAGCGATAATGTCATCCGCGTGCTGCGCGATTCTTATGCCCGCGCCCAAGACTACGGCCGGCCGTGCGTTTCGCCGATGGATCTACTCATCACACTGTTCACGATGCCGAACAGCATCGTCGCCGAGTGCTTCGAGCGGATCGGCGTCACCGCCGCCCGTTTGACCGAACTCGCCGTGGCCGTGGAAGCCGAAGGCAGCATGAGCTAATGGTGGGTCATTTCACTTCTTCTCGGGCCCCGTGATGTACGGGGTCAGGCCACCTTCTCCCGGTTTGATCGTTTTCGATTGCTTGCCCCGAGTTTCTTCCACGAACACTTTGAACGGGTCGCCGCTGTAGCAGACTTCGTTGAAAAACGCGAAGACGGTGGCGTCGTCGGTGCGGAACATCGGCCCCAATTTGCCGGCCGTCGTGGTGTAGCTGAAGTTGCCGAGGATTTCGCTGGTGCCACCGTTTTTGGTGTGCAAAAGTGTGCCGCCACGTTCGGTCTTGTAACCCAGAACCCAGACAGTGCCGCCGTCGTTGGTGACGTGCGTCCCTTGATTTTCCACGTTGAGTTGCCGCGCCCAGACCCGTTGGCCGGGGTTGAACTGCATGCCGTCCGTCGTCACGTCTTCGAGAAACAGATCGCCCTTGGTCTTGCAGGTGATCTTTTTTGTTTCCAGGCTGCGCAGCACCACCGTTCGTGACGTGGCAATCTCGATGCCCCCGTTGATGGGGGCGAAGTGTTCGAAGAACACCGTTTTGGCGTCGCCATCCTCGACGATGAAGTCGGGTTTCGAGTTCGAGTTATAGTCGATCCAGTTGCCGACGCCGAGGAGCCGCCGGACTTTGCCGCGGATCTTCACCGGCTTTTTCAGGGTGTACGCACCGGGGAAAAAGACTGTGGTCGCCCCGCTGTCAATCGCCTTCTGGATGGCGTCGGCGGAGTCTTTGTTACCCGTCGGGTCGGCTCCAAACTTGTCGACCGTGGCCCATGTTTTCGGATTGTCCCACGGGGCGTCTGGTGTCTCACTGATGGGTAAATTGAGCGACTTCACCGGGATGTCGAATGGGTTGCTCGGCGTGCCTTGAATCCATTCGCCTATGTTAGGCCCGACTTCACCTTTCGATGTTCCCTCTGAAACTATGGCGGATTCGTAGCCGACCGTCGTGATATTGCGGCCGAAGAACGGGGCCTTCCCCACCACGATGGCGGCTTTGGCCCCTTTAGGAGAAGTGAGTTTGCCGTCGATCAACACGGTGAAGCTCTGCGACTCCACGGCGGGCACATCGTTGCTGCTTTCCAAGCCACGAAGGCTGATCGATTGCCCGAGGTTGGCAAGGCCGACCTTGGTTTGGCCGACCAAACGGATACTCTCGAACGTTTGGCTGTTCACGACGCCGGCACAGCGAATCCCCGTTTCGAAGCCCTGCACCCGCAGGTTTTTGACAAGTAGCGGGCCGTTCATGTCGGCGTGGCCGACGTCGAAACCGATGAACCCGCGCCCATCTTGCGACACCACGGCGACATCGCGCACGGCCCCCGCATTGTTGGAATAGAACTGCAAGCCGACCGCCCCCGGATTGCCGCTGCCGACGTCGAACGTGATGTTTTGGATGTAGTTGTGGAACCAATCGGCCGAGCCGAAGCCGCCGCACCACATCATCGCTTGCGGGGCTTTCGCGTCGGTGAATGTTTTGTCCTTCAACCGGAGGACGACCTTCGCGGTGTTTTGACCTTGGAGGAAATTGAAACCCCAGGCGTCCTGCTTGGCACTGTTCTTATTCGACCACTTCAGCGGTTTGGAAATGAGGTACGTGCCGTTGGGAAAGTAGAGAATCTTGTGCTGCCCCATGACATCCAACAGGGCCCGTTGGATCGCCGCGGTGTCGTCGGTGGTGCCATCCCCTTTCGCCGAGTACGGTGGCTTCGTGATGTCCACCACGGCCGAGCAGACCGGAAAGGTGATGTCGGCGGCAGGCTCAGCGGCCGATAAAGTGGAGCCGAGTAAGGTGAGCAACAAATATGAAACGAGGATGCGGAGCATCGGTTCCCTTTCAGCGGTGTGCGAGACAATCGATAGTAGAATCCTCGCGGGGGGTTTCCAGCGCACGGTGAAATTCAGTTAATTCTGGTTGTGGTGAAGTTCTGGAAATTTGCGGGTCAGACCTCACCCCCCGGCCCCCTCTCCGAAACGGAGAGTGGGAGAAAAACTGCCTGTTCCAGTTCCCCCTCTCCGTTTCGGAGAGGGGGCTAGGGGGTGAGGTCTCCGAACCCCATTCACAAAATCAAACAACTCCCGTTCGTACCGTGACTTATTGAACGGTTCCGCATTCTTCCGAGCGGCGGCGGGATCGAACAACCCACGAACTTTCTCGAACTGTTCCAACGCATCCACCACCGCGTCCACCGTCTGCTCCATAAAAAAGAGTCCGGTCGGCTTCGGCTCGTCAAATCCTCGAATCGTTTCCGTCGCTCCGCCTTTACCGAAAGCGATCACCGGTGCCCCACACGCTTGCGCCTCGACGGGGACGATGCCAAAATCTTCTTCAGCGGGGAATAATACCGCAGCACAGCGACGGAAATGATCGCGGATCACATCATCCGATTGCCAGCCCAAAAAGGTCGTGTTCGGCCCGGCACTCGCTTGGAGGTTAGCCGATTCTTGCCCGGAACCGATCACCACGAGACGTTTACCCAGCTTCCGGCATGCCTCGACCGCCAAATCAAACCGTTTGTAGGGAGCCAGTGCCGACACCACGAGGCAAAAGTCTTCCCGTGGCACGTCGGCGGGAGTGTAGAAGTCGGTATCGACCGGCGGATAGATGACGGTGCTCTCGCGGCCGTAGCATTCCAGAATGCGTTTTTGAATGGTCTTGCTGATGGCCACGAAGTGCGTGACGCGGTCGGCCGTGCGACGATCCCAATCCCGGAGTCGTTTCAAGATCACGCCGATAGCCTTGGCCTTCAAGCCGCCGCGAAAGTACGACTCGCGCATGTGCCAAGCGTACCGCATGGGGCTGAAACAATAGCAGATGTGGGGCACGCCGCGCGGCGGGCGGGCCGCTTTGGCCACGCAATGGCTAAAACTCAGAACCAGTTCGGTGGATGCCGGAATCGGCCACCGGGCCGCCAGCGGCATGAGCGGTAACAAGTAGCGGTAGTACCGCGGCCAACCGGGCAGAGCGTTCAGGATGCTGGCCTGGGGATGCAGCCGTTCGATGGCTTCGGAAACCGACCCCCGCTTGTGCAGCAGCGTGTAGAGTTTGGCATCGGGCCACTGTTCACAAGCAGCCTCGAGGCACTTTTCGCCGCCGCGCATGCCCGTGAGCCAATCGTGAATCAGTGCGACGCGCAGCGGGGGTGTGAGCATCGGTGTAGTTTATCAGCTCACAGGAACAGGTCGCTCTTCTCACTTCCCGACTACCCGTCCGGGCGCGCCTTTCTACCATAGCATTTCACCGATCCGCCTTTGCCGCGCGAGAGTGGCCCATGACGTCGCCTGCGATTGAAGTTCGGACCCTCAGCAAAAGTTACGGCCCCATCAATGCCGTCGACGACATCACCTTCAAAATTGAAGCGGGCGAACTCGTCGGCTTCCTGGGCCTCAACGGCGCCGGCAAGACCACGACTATGCGCATCCTCACGACGTTCATGCCGGCCAGCAACGGCTATGCGTTCGTCGCCGGGTTCGACGTGATGTACCAGTCGATGGAAGTGCGGCAGAAGCTCGGCTATCTTCCTGAGAGCGTGCCGATTTATCCCGAGATGCGCGTCGAAGAATACCTGCTCACCCGGGCTAAATTGAAGGGGATCGACCGCACCAAGCGGGCATCCCGGATCGACTACGTTCTCGACCGCTGTCGGATTGTGGAAGTGCGTCGCCGCTTGATCGGCTCGCTTTCCAAAGGGTACCGCCAACGGGTCGGGTTGGCCGACGCCTTGATCGCCGATCCGCTCGTACTGATTCTCGACGAGCCGTTGTCGGGCCTCGATCCGATTCAGCAGGAAGAGACGTTGGCGACCATTCGCGGGCTGGCCGGGCAGCACACGGTGCTCTTCAGCAGTCACCAACTCACCGATGTCGAGAAAGTGTGCGACCGGGTCATCATCATCCACCGCGGTCGGATCAAGTTCGACGACAAACTGAGCCAATTCACCAACAAGCAGCCGCTGCTGATGGTCGAAGTGCGTGGCCCGCTCGGCGAGGTGCAGAAGGCGTTGAAGCAGCTCGACGGCGTGACCGATGTGCGCGACGGTGCCGCCGACGATGGCTGGACGACGTTCGAATTGCAGCTCGGGCACGACAAAGATCCGCGCGAACTAGTCGCCCGGAAAATGGCCGAAAAAGGGTGGGGCCTGCGGCGGTTGGAAATGCGCCGCGAACGGCTCGAAGACACGTTCTTGAAAGTGGCGTACCAACGGGCGTGACAAGAGTACTCCGTTCGCTCCGCGAACGGAATTCAAAACCGTTCGCGGAGCGAACGGAGTACAAACGCGGTGTGGCGGATCGATCACGGCGAGGATCACATGAGTCAGGCGAATCCACATATGTTTGTGCCGCGCGAGCAAGCCCCTTCGGACGTGCATGCCGACAACCCGTTGGCGCTGCGCATCGTCGGTGTGGTCAGCCTGTTCCCCACCACGTTGGGCATTGCGGCGATCATCGCGAACCAATATGGGCCACGCTGGATCGGCGAAGGTAAGGGATACGTCCTCGCGGCCTTCGGCATCGTCGGTCTGCTCCTCCATGCCCTGCGTGACACCGATATCGAAATCCGCCGGGTCTACGGGGCGGCCGGGGCGTTGTTGATCGCGGCGGCCATTGTCATCACCTGCATTCCCGGCAAACCGGAGGGTGCGACCGAAGCGATCATTGGCTACAAGTTCTTCCCCTGGGGAGCGATGGCAGGGACCCTCGGGCTGCTGTTCTTCACCCCGTTTGCGCGCAACGAAACCGATCCGACTCTGTCGCTCGTCGCCGAGATGGTGCTGAATTTCTTCGGATTCTTCTGCTGCACCTTGGCCATCGTGTTGGGACTGTACGACCCGAGCGCCCTCGTCGGCCCGTGCATCGTGCTCGCCCTATTGGGCCTCGGATTCTACGGCGCTTACTTCACGTTGCCGATCGATGTCGGCCGACCCCGAGCACTGCTGTTCCAGTGGTTCGACGTGGAATCGCTGTCGATGAAATCAGCGAGCATCCCGAGTGAAGACCGCTACCGTGCCGCGAACATACTCGGTATTCTCGGCGTGGTTGCAGTGTTGATCGCAATCGGTCGCACGATCGCCCCCGGTGTGCTTCACGACGGCCCGAGCGTGCTCAAAAAACTGGATCAGTCATACGATGCGTGGAGCTTGTTCGGACGCGGCCTCATGATCGCGCTCGGGTTGGCCGGACTGTTCGCTTTGCGTTTGAAGTCGTCCCCGCTCTGGGTGCGGACGTCGATCGTGCTGGTCGGCTTGGCCTGGGCGACGATCTTCACCCTCGGCATCTTCCCGAACATGCTGACACGGGCTCCCGAGCCGTACTTGATTCCGTACGGCCTCAGCCTATTCGGGATCGGGCTGACCTTCGTTGGTGTCGCCGTGCTCACGACGTCCGACTCGCACTTGGTCGTGCTGACCCGCCGCGAGTTATCCGCGTACTTCTATTCGCCGATCGCTTACATCGTGCTGGTGGGAATGGCGGCCTCATCAGCCCTCGGCTATTACCTGTTCGTCGATGGCATCACCAGTGGCCCACCGGGAATGCCGCACGCTGAGCCGATTGTCCAAAGCTACCAGACCCTCACGATCTTTGCGGCCATCCAGACGATTTTCCTCGTGCCATTGCTGACGATGCGTACGTTCAGCGAAGAGAAGCGAACCGGCACACTCGAAGTTCTTCTGACAGCGCCGGTTCAAGAGTCGACCGTCGTCCTGAGCAAGTTCATCGCCACGTGGCTGTTCTTCCTCCTGAGTTGGATGCCCGCCGCCCTGTACCTCATCGGCTTCCGGGTAGTCGGCGGTCAAGCGTTCGATTTCAAGCCGCTCCTGAGCTACTACGTGGCCTTGGGCGCCGTCGGCGTGTCGTTCGTCGCCCTCGGAATTTTCTTGTCGAGCTTGACGAAGAACCAGATCGTCGGGGCGTCGATCACGGGGGCGTGCTTGTTCGCACAACTCTTAACGATCATCGTGCGGCAGTCGACGGCGGACTTTTTGTCGCCCGGCATCCGGCGGGTGCTCGGCAAACTCGACTACCTCACGCTCTGGAACCAAGCCCTCGGCGGCCAACTAGCCGTGGCCGACATCGTGTTGCAACTCACCCTCGGCGTGTTCTGGATCTTCCTGACGATCAAAGTGCTGGAAATCCGCAAGTGGGGCTGACCGCCCGGAGAAGGAACCCAACGCGATGACCTCGCCTCTGCCCCCCTCGGCCGATCCGATCCTCGACCCGCTGGCGCGGAACCGCGTCGCCGTCGGCACCCTGTTCGCCGTCTTGGCTTTGCTCTTCCTGGCCTTGAGTGGCTACTGCTTCGTCCAAGCTTTTACCGACGCACCGGTCGTCGAGAAGACGGACGAGGCCAAGCCCGTACTCAAAGATGATATTTCGATCACGGAAGCGAAGCTGTCGCGGCCCTATTCCAACGAGTACACCCTGGGGGGTATCGTAGGGTTGCTCGGCGCGCTCGTGGCCGGTGCGGCCGGTGGCTGGCTCATCGGCCGGTTGCCCGTGCCGGACAGTGCCGAGGATCGCCGCACCAACCGGCTGCTGCTCTTTTTCGTCGGGGCGGCACTCGGACTGGTGTTCATGATTCTGGGGTTCGTGCTCTTCTACCTCTGGTTCGGGGAACTGTCGCAGTGGCTCGGGCAAGCCGAGAAATCCGAACCGCTGAAGCCCTTACTGGCAGTACTGGCGTTCTTGCTCGGTGCCGGTTTGCTCTTCGCTGGAGTTCAACCGCTGAGGGCCGAAGAACGGCACGATTCCCTCCTGCGGCGGATCGTCTACGGGTCGAACTTCTTCCTGACCACGCTGCTGCTCATCGTCGGTTTGGTGTTCGTGAACGTGCTGGCGACGCTCAAGCTGCCGTCGAAGCTCGACACCACCGAAACCGGATTCTACTCGTTATCCGCGGCGACCAAAGACTACGTTGCCCTTCTCGACCAAGACGTGGTGATCTACACGACGATCCAAGAGACGCGCGACGGAGGTGCCGATGCGTTGCGGGTACTGAACGCCTTCCAAGAAGCGAACCCGAAACGGGTAAAGTTGAAGCAACTGTCGCTGACGCTCGACAAGAAAGAGCTGGTCGCGTTGGGGAAGAAGTTCCCGACATCCGACATTGTCCGCGAAGATGGACGGGTGCAATTGGGCGTCGTGATCGCGCTCGGCCCCGATGAGAGACGTTACCAGTTCATCCAGCAGATGGAGCTTTTCGGTAAGGAGGGAAACCCGCAGCAGGGGCCAGTGAAGAGAACCTTCCAAGCCGAGCCACGCATCATCCGCGAGATCTTATTTTTGACCGAGAACAAGCTGAAGCCGGTGATCTATTTCACACAGGGTTCCGGGGAGATCTCCGTCGAACCGGCCGGGCCGAACGATAAAAACAGCCGCTCTGGCGAACAAATCAAACAAGCGCTGATCGACGATTACTGCGAAGTGAAGGCGCTGAAATTCGACGCGTTCGCCGTCGATCCCAAGGTGCCGACGGACGCGACAGCCGTGATCGTCGCCGATCCGACGGTGAAGTTGTCGGACGGCACGCTGCTGGCCCTTCGGAATTACATGACGATCCAGAAGGGTAAGTTACTCGTGCTCGCCGGCGCGCACCGCGACCCAACAAACCCGAAAGCGATTTTGAACATCGGCCTCGAAAAATTGTTGGCCGAATACGACATTGAATTGCGTGACCGCGTGGTTTATGCCGAGCCGACTGACCGGTTGCCGGAGAACGTGCTCGTCGTCGGTTGCCCGCAATCGCTGATTGCGGCCAAAAACACGATCGCACTGACATTTGTAGGGAAAGCGTTCGCATTCGACGATATCCGACCCCTGAGATTGGCCGACAAATCGCAGAAGTCGAGGGCCCTTTTCATGAGCGGCGTCGACCGCCCGACGTGGCTGGAATCCGAAATCTTCGCCAATCCGCAGGAATCGTTCAGAGTCGTTCGCGCCCTGTCCCAAGCGAATCGCAATGATCTTCTCGGCCCCAAGGAACTGGAAGTTGACGAGAAGTCGTTCAGGATCTCGGCAGCCGTGGCCTCAGAGCCAGAAAAAGCCAGCAAGCGTGATGGCGAACTGGATCGAATTGTGAACCGCGTCGTCGTCTTCGGATATGGGGACTTCCAGGACTCGGAAAAATCCGCCGACGGACGAGCCTCACAAGCGGAGCTTGTCACGGCCTCCATCAACTGGCTCCGCGACCGCCCGGCCGTGGCCAACGAGGGGGCCAAGCCCTACGGCGTGTACACCGCGTCCGCTAAGTGGGACTGGACGCGCGGCGTGACCCTGCCCGTGCTTTTGGTGATCTTGAGTATCACGACGGTGGGACTCGGTCTATGGGTTGTGCGGCGACGGTAGTGCAAACCGGGTCGGCTGAGTGGTCCCGAATCTGGATGAGGTTTCCTGCGATGAATTTCCGCTTCACGGCCATCCTCTTCGCCGCGGTCGTCCTCGGCATCTCGGTGCTGGCGCTCGTCACCTATTTCGACACCGGCACCGCCGGCCGCGATGGGTTGGTCGCGCCGTTCACCAAGACCGGCCTGAACGAAAGCACCGTCGACACCGTCGAAATCGTCCGCAGTCAACCGACCGAAGAGCGACTCGTCTTCAGCAAGATCGGCGACGGCAAGTGGGAGCTGCGCCAGCCCGTCATCGCGAAAGTCGATTCGTTCGCCGTCGACAGCATCATCAAAATGCTCTTCAACGCCAAAGCGACCCGCTACCCCGGCCTCACCGACAACCTCGCAGCCCACGGCCTCGGCAAACCGACCATCAAAATCACGTTGAAGCGCGGCACTGACACCTCAGCCACCATCAACATCGGTGACACCACCATCGGTGGCAAAAATGCGTTCACGTTCGTGACCACCGCCGACAACCCCGACCGGCCCATCGCCCTGCGGACGGTCGATCTCCGAGCACTCTTCCGCGAGTCGGCCGCCGGCAAAGACGGCGAAGCGTGGACGCTCTCAAAATGGCTCACAGACTATCGTTCCCGTCGCTTGCTCGGTGAAAACGTTACGAGCGCGGGCAATGCGGAATCCGGGATCGAAAGCGTGTCGTTGAAACGTGGCAGTGGAGCATTCAAACTCTCCCGATCCCCCGAAGGGAATTGGAAGTTCGACGAGCCGGCCAACTTCGGCGAGGCCGATGCGGCCGGGGACACCATTGTCCGTCCCGATTTGTTTACCAGCGTCCGAACGCTGCTGGTTCTTTTGGTCACCCTACAACCGACGAGCGAGGCCGACTACCTTGAAGGGCAGACCGAAGCGGATTGGATCAAGTTCGGTCTCGCCGAGAACGACTCCGCCGTGATCCGCGTCGATCTCAAGCCGAAGGGTTCGGCTATGGAGACACTGCTCATCGGGAAAAAGGTTCTCGGGAAAGACGGCCAGCCGGTGGTGCCGACGAAAGTTTACTGCCGGCTTCTCGGGGATTCCGCCGTCATTCAAGTGGCCAGCGACCGCATCGATGCATTGGCCAACACCATCGCTAACCCGGCGGAACTACGGAACAAAGATCTCTTGGCGGAGAGCAAAAAAGAACAGATCGACGCCATCGACATCATCCAGGGTACGACGTCGTACAAACTCCGGCGGATCTCGAGTGGGGCTAGCCCCCAGTGGGCCATCTATGGCCCGACCCCGGACGGCCGCTGGGCGACGTATGTTGGTTCAACCGACCCGAGCGATCCCCGCGCCTCCGTGAGCAAATTGCTCGAGGCCCTGACGAAACCGCGTGCGGCCAAAGCGGTGCTCGCCCCGGCCAGCCCGGACGCCGTCATTGCCCCCGCCGATGTGAGAGCGACCGTCAAAATCTGGTACAACGGCCTCCCGGCGAGCACGCAGATCACCGATGACACCGTGCCACCCGAACCGGCCGTCAAAGGTGATGCCGCCGTGACGTTCACACTCGGCAAGTCCGACGCGGACGCTGCGATCTTGAAGCGGGTCACGCCGTCCGGCACGGCCGATTTCCAAATCCCGCTCGAACTCGCCGCCCGGCTGTTGCGACCGAAGATGGATTACGTCGACCCGCGCACCGGCACGTTCGCGTTCACCGAGGCGACGAAGCTCGCGTTCAATCGCGGGGCAGAGGGTTACGAATTGGTGCGGGGTGCCGCTCCGGATCGCCGCTGGGAGTTCGCCAAGCCGGATTCTCGGAAGGGGAATTCAGCGGACAATGAAACCACCTTGCAGATCCTGCAAGCTCTGGCGGCCCAGCAACTGGCCAAGCTCGTTTCGGACACTCCGACGGCCGAGGAACTGGCCCGTTGGGGCCTCGTGACTCCGCGGTTGAACGCAACCGTCAGCCCAGCCAAGGGGCCGGATCGTGTCTATGCGTTCGGCAACGAAACCGACGACAAGAAGAGCGTCTACTTCCGAGTCGCCGATAAGCCGTTCGTCTTCACTGTGCCCAAAGAATTGTACGACCAAGTGGCGGTGGCCGACTTGCGCGATCGGACGATCTTCCGTTTCGAGGCGGCGAAAATCAAGCGGCTCGAGATTGTCGCTTGGAAGAATGTCGATCCGAAGGGTGTCCCCTTTTCCTGCAAGCTCGAACGACAGGGCACCACTTGGGTGGCCACCGAACCAAAGGACTTCCCGCTCGACCCGGCCAAGTTGCAAGGGCTACTAAAAGCGCTCGAAGCCCCGCGTGCTTCCGAATTCATCGCGCACGGCCCGGACATGGGTCTCGATGTCGAGTCCGGGGCGTTCCAAATTCTGATCGTTCCCGAGAGCGGCATGGCCGCGCAACTCCGCATCGGCAAAGGGGACGCAAAAACCGTCTTCGCTGCGGGTAGCTCCTTCGACGGGGTCGCCAAGCTCGATGCTGCGGTATTCAAGCTCTTCGTCGAGCAGCCGGGATCGCTCCGGAAGTAATTCAACAGCGAAGCGGCGCGGCTTCCGCAACGCAACCTCACTTGCCGACGGTCTGACCCATCTTGAACACGGGTAACAGCAAACCGGCGACGACCAGCAGCACCAGCACGGCCATCACCAACAGCATCACCGGTTCGAGCAGTTTCACCATCAACTCGAGGTTGCGCGAGGTTCGCCGTTCCAATCCGTCGGCGATGTCGATGAGTACCTTTTCCAAGTTGTTCGATTCCTCCGCGATGGCGATCATTTCGACGACATCGCTCGGGAAATAAGCGTTCCGCCGCAACGGGTCGGCGAGCGTCGCCCCGGCCGTGATGTTCTCGGCCGATTGTTCGATGGCCTCCGTCAACACTTTGTTACCGGTCGAATCCTTGGAGATGTTGAGGGCCTTCAGCAGCGGAATGCCGTTGTGGAGCATGGTTCCCAGAATCCGGGCGAACCGCGACAGTGCCAAGTTCAGATAGATCTTCCCGAACACCGGGAGCCGCAAGCGGATGATGTCCATGCGCCGTCGACCACTTGGAGTTTTCGCCCACGACCGGTGGACGAAAAAGAGGATGACGGCCCCGATCGCCAAAAAGATTCCATAACCCTTCGCAAAATCGCTGACCAGGAGCAGATATTTCGTGACCACCGGCAGTTCGTCTTGCTCCTTGAGCTTCGCGAAGACCGGCTCGAACTTCGGCACGAAGAAGATGATCAGAATCGCGAGCACGCCCATACCGGCGATCATGAGGAAGGCCGGGTAGGCGAGCGCCCCGATGACTTTGCCCTTCATGTCTTCTTGGTGTTCCACGAAGATGGCGGTGCGCTTGAGCACATCTTCGAGGAAGCCACCTTCTTGGCCGGCACGCACCATACTCACCACGAGTTCGTCGAACACGCGTGGGTGTTGGGCCATTGCCTGGGCCAGCCCGGTCCCGTCGGCGACACGCATCCGCACGTCGCGCAGCACCACCGAGAGCCGTTTGTTCGTGGTTTGGCGTTCGAGCAGTTCAATCGACCGCAGCAGGGGCACCCCGGACGCTAGCAGATCCGCGAGTTGGGAATAGGTGGTTGAGAGTTGGCGCTTGCTGACACCACTGCCGAACGTGATGGTGTAGCCGGTGCCACCGTCGGCGTTGGCCGTGGTAATGTTGAGCGGGAACAGCCCACGGGCGTCGAGCATCGACGCTGCCTCGCGCTCGCTGGTGGCCGTGATGGTGCCGGCGCTCTTTGCCCCGGTGCTGGCCAACGCGGTGTAGGTGAAATCGGGCATAAGGGGAAATGTGGAGTTCGGAGTGCGGAGTTCGGAGTGAAAGAAACCCGGATTGATCGTTGGATAGGAGTCGGTGTGCTTTTTCTGCTATTCCGCACTCCGAACTCCGCATTCCGCACTTCTATGACAGATCGCCTGCCGTCGTGCGACCCACCTCGTCGATCGTCGTATTGCCGCTGAGGACTTTGATCCACCCGTCTTGGCGGAGGGTCCGCATGCCGGCTTTCAGGGCTTCCATGCGGATCACCGACGAGTTCACCCGCTGGACGACGAGGTCGCGGAGCGTGTCGCTGTTGATCATCAGTTCGTACAGCCCCATCCGGCCGCGGTAGCCCGATTGGCGACAGTTCCGGCAGCCGTTGCCCTTGTACAGCAACTCCCACGGTTCGCCGGTCTGCGGGTGCACCTTGGGGAAGTCGATCGGCAGCTCTTCGGGGATCGGCTTGAAGACCGACTTGCACTCGGGACAAATCGTCCGCACCAGTCGCTGGGCCATGACGCCTTCCACGGTACTGCTCACGAGGAATGGTTCGACGCCCATGTCGATCATCCGGGTGAACGCGCTCGGGGCGTCGTTGGTGTGCAGGGTGCTGAACACCATGTGGCCCGTCAGCGAGGCTTGGATCGCCATCTGGGCCGTCTCCAAGTCGCGGATTTCACCGACGAGGACGACGTCCGGGTCGTGCCGCAAAATGCTCCGGAGTGCCCCGGCGAAGGTCAGGCCGATCTTGGCGTGGACTTGAATCTGGCTGATGCCGTCCTGCTGGTACTCGACCGGGTCTTCGACGGTGATGATCTTCGTCGTTTCGTCTTTGATCTCGTTGAGCGCCGAGTAGAGCGTCGTCGACTTCCCCGACCCGGTCGGCCCCGTGACGAGCACGATTCCGTGGGGCCGGTCGATCAGCGCCTTGAACTTCGTGGCCGTGTCGGGCAGGAAGCCGACGCTCTTGAGACTGAACACCATCCGGCCCTTGTCGAGCAGCCGCATGACGATGCCTTCGCCGTGGGTCATCGGGATGATCGACACGCGGACGTCGATCTCGCGGCCCTGCACCTTCATCTTGATCCGGCCGTCCTGCGGCAGCCGCTTCTCGGCGATGTTCAACCGGGCCATGATCTTCAACCGGCTCACAATGGCCGATTGGAAGCGGTTGATCTCCGGCGGCAACCGCTGTTCTTGGAGCAAGCCGTCGATCCGGTAACGGATGCGCAGGGTCTGCTCTTCATGTTCGATGTGGATGTCTGAGGCCCGCTCGTTGGCGGCTTCGATCAGGATCGTGTTCACCAGCTTGACGACCGACGCGTCTTGGGCCTGCTTCGCCAACTCCGAGTCGTCCGCCTCGATGTCTTCGAGCAGTTCGACGTCTTCCTTCGCCGACTTCTGCTCGTGCACGAGTGCCGACACGGTGTCGCCACCGACACCGAAGTGCGTCTTGATGAGCCGGGCGATTTCCCGCGGACTGGCGAGCACCGGGTGGATGTGCAGCCCGGTCATCGTGCCGAGTTCGTCGAGGGCGTACGAATCCAACGGGTCGCCGGTGGCCACGACGAGCGTGCCGTTGTTCCGGGCCAACGGCATGAGGTTTTTGCGGTGGATCAACTTCTGCGGAATGCCCACGAGCGCCGCCGGTTCCACGGTCGCAATCGTGAGGTCGATGAATTCCAACCCGTATTCGTCGGCGAGCACCGGGAACAGAGCTTCTTCTTTGATGAACCCCTTCTCGATGAGCGTGACGTGCGCAGGCTTGCCGGGCGTGGCGGCCACGGCTTCGGTGGCCCGCACCCGTTCGGATTCCGAGAAGAGTCCGCGGTCGGCGAGGGAATCGATCAGTTGCATGGGAACCGAGCTTCCGGAGGCGGGGCGGACGGACTGCAAATCATCCCACAATTATGGTACCAGCACATTATGAGAAAGTTCTGAATCGGCATTTTGGGAATCCCGGCGAGCCGGCCAACATCAACTATCGGCTTCTGACCCGCCAAAAAAAATCACTCAAACCACTTTCGTATTGACACCCTGCGTCCGAAGGTGTCTAATGTCCGGGTTGGTTCGGCGAGCATTTTTTCGCCGGATCAATGCACCACTTCCTCCTCACCCGGGAGTCTCATGTTCCAGTCTCTGTTCCGCCGGCGCTCGAAATTCTGCGCCCCCCCCCCCCCCCCGCTCTGCGCGCCTGAAAACGCGGCTGGGGTGTGAAGTCCTTGAAACGCGTGAAGTCCCTGCGGTCTTTAACTGGATTGGCACTCTAGCTGGCGGATTTAATAATCCGAACAACTGGTATGGCGGAGGATCAGTGCCGCCAAAAAACGGTGACGACCTGTACTTCGGCACTGTTCCTCAGGGTAGGACGATCGATTGTGACGTCCCGCAACTATTCATTTTCGCAGGGGTACACCTAGTGGTTCATTGCAGCTGAATCGTCGGGTAAAGCTTCTTCAGTTTGATTCGGGCTTGGCGTTGGTGAACTGCCAGACGACTTTCACCACCGCCGCGTTCCGTTTCTGCTGCCACGCGGCGACTTCTTTGCGGAGAGTCTCCAGGTCCGGGATCCTCCGGTCCAAGCACTGCCTCGCCAAGACGCTCAACTCCATC
>JANXWE010000373.1 GCA_025351325.1 Fimbriiglobus sp. | reverse complement strand
CGTCCCCAGAATCCCCGGCAGTGGAACCCGCTCGCTCTCCGGCCTCGCCGCATTCCGCCGCTTGCAATCCTCGATTTTCGATTGAAAGTAATAGCAAGCGATCCGATATCCTTTGGTTTTCGCGGCAGCGATATACGGCTCCCGATCCGCAATCGACGGGTTCGTATTGTCGATCACGAACGGCAAACTCGTTTCGAGGCAAACTTCCAAAAACCTCTTTTCACGGTGGCGAGTCTTCAGCATGTCGAGGTTGATCCGCAGGTGCGTTCGGAAGAAGCGCTCCCGGTAAAAGCTCGATTTGCCCGAGGCTTGCAGGCCGACGAAGATTACGGCCTCCATAGGGGACACTCCGGAACAAGTTTGGGTTCGCTACACAATCAGTTCAGCGACTCAGGCAACAATCGCGCGCCGTGGTAAACCATCAAGATTTCAACAGTTTGATCGCACGGTGCTTGCCGCACAAGCGCTCCCGAATTTCTGGATCGCGATACTCCCACACTTCGGCACCTAACATCGGCATCCGCCTGATCGAATCGGCGACGCCGAATACTCGTAAAGCGAACGCTTTGGCGTACTGCTCGGAATTCCGGCCGATGTATTCGCAGACTTCGTCCAGATCTCGAATCGCTTCAGTCGTGACCATATCAACTCAGCCATTTGGCCATTCTCCGTTTCGACTCCTCGTGCGAAATCCCTCCGCCGTTGTCGAGTTCTTCAATCGCGGTTTCAATTTTCCGCCTGACGAAAAGCACCTCCATCACGTCATCTGTCGTGACATCATCCGGCATCTGCCGGATTTTTTCCAAGATCGCTTCTTTCGTCGACATCGCTGTCCCTCAAATTCGGGCCATTCGGTCTAGGGATTCCGCAGGGCCGAAGATTTCCAAGTTCGGGTAACCGGTTCGGAATCCACCGTCTTTCATCAAGTCGAGCAAGTCGTTGTCTCGTGTCACCAAGTATCGGGCCTCTGCGGCGATGGCGAGGTCCAAATATTTCTCATCCTTCGGGTCACGAATCGACGGAGCGACCTTTGGTGTCACAGCAATGATTGTGGCAAACTGTGAGATCCGCCGAAGTACCCGTCGGATCACGTCCGGTGTCAACGCTGGAAATTTCTTGCGAGTTCTCGGGCGCGTCAATACGTCCACGATTTCAGCCGTGATTTCCGGGTTCAGATACAACTCGACCGCCCAGTGTTCGGCCAATCGCAAACACTCCCCAGATGCTCCGGCTCCATTATTCGCAGCTTGGAGGAATACCATGCAATCGTAGACGACGCGGGGAATCACGCGACTTTCCCGTGTTGGTGTTGTTCGTCCCAAACCTCTTGCCGAACCTCTTGGAAGAAGGCATCCAACTCATCCTCACTCATGCCGCTCTCGGCCACTTGTTTCCGGAACGGCGCTAAAATCTCATCGATCGATTCTGCGGTTTCACTCGGTGTAGAGTAGTCCGCTATTCGACCCATTACTTGCGTTGCGAATTCCGGCAGCGTTAATCCCAAGCGTTTCGCATGGATCGTCAAACGATTTTCGACCTTCTCGGCCAATTCCAGAGTGACGCTCATCGTGAATCTCCTGTGGATAACTGACTTCCCGACAAGGACGCCTCCGCGCCCGTCCCGGTTCACATCTCTCAATGGTTAAACATAAACTCCCGCGAGTTCAGCACGGCCCAGAATACATCTTCGAGCGCCTGCGGTGGATTCGGGTTCGCGGCGACGGCGGCCAACAGCTTCTGCATTTCGTCCGGCTTCGGTGCCCGGCTCAGCGCTCGCACATACATCACTTCTACGATCTGCGCCGGTGTCTTCTTCTCTTGAAGCATTTTACCGATGAGATTCCCCTGCGTGATCTTCGGAGCGACGGTATCGCCGTTCATCAGGTGCAAACTCTGGCTGAGCGTCGGTTCGAGCCGAACTTCACAACTGCAGACCGTTTCGCGCATCGGCCGGCCGAAGGTGCTGAGGAAGTAGGTGCTGGTCTGACCGTCGGCGATCTGCACGGCGCGGGCGCCCAGCGGCATGCCTGGGAACTTGTTCTTGGTGTCGGTCACTTGCGTGATGATGTCGAGCATCGTTTCGGCGCGGATGCGGCGGATCGGCCCCTTGGCGAAGTTCCGCGTGTCGCCGGCGTTGCTCGCGTTCGGCTGCGTCGCCAATTGATACGTGCGACTGACGCAGATATCGCGAACCAGTTTCTTGAAGTCGTACTTGTATTCGGTGAATTTCTTACCGAGTTCATCGAGCAATTCTTGATTGCTCGCGGGGTTGCTGATGCGGACGTCGTCCACTTCGCTGATGATGCCTTGGCCGAAGAAGTGGCTCCAGACGATGTTCGACAAGTTCTTGGCGAAGTACGGGTTCTCCGGGGACGCCAGCCAATCGGCGAGGATCACCCGACGATCTTTCCCGGCCACGTCCGGCTCGGCCCCGCCGAGGAACTTGGGTTTCATCGGCTTAGCCCGCAGTGGGTGGTTCACTTCGCCACCGCCGCTGTTGAAGATCACCACTTCGCGTGGGTCGTCGGCCGGTTTGCGACCGATCTGCGTGAAGAACGAGGAGAATCCGTAGTAGTCGTCCATCGTCCAGCGGTCGAATGGGTGGTTGTGGCACTGGGCACACTGGACGCGCATCCCCATGAACACTTGGGCGACGTTCTCGGTCACCTTCACCACATCGCGTTCGAGCTGGTAGTAATTCGTCGGTGGATTCTTGAACGTGCCACCGTTGGCACCGAGCAGTTCACGCACCCACTCGTTCGTCGGTGTGTTCTTCGCAATTTTGTCTTGGAGCCAGCCGTAGTACTGGAGCATCGCCTTCCGCGAGACTTCGTTGTTGCTGCGAATCTGAAGTAATTCGGCCCACTTGAGCACCCAAAGTTCCGAGAACTCTTTGCGCTCCAACAGTTCATCGACGAGCAACTCGCGCTTGTTCGGCAGCGACGTGATCATGAAGCGGGCGTACTCGTCCGGCAGCGGCAAAATCCCGGTGATGTCGAGATACACCCGGCGGACGAAAGTACTGTCGTCGCACAGTCCCGAAGGTTCGATGCGGAGTTTTTTGAGTTTATCATGGACGAGTTTATCGACGTAGTTGTTCTGGGGGACGGCGGGCCACGTGAACTGAGCACCCTTCGGCAATGTGATGAACGGCACCCCGACGGTGAACGTCGAGAAGCGGGCCATCACGAACGCCTCGCCACGTTCGCCGGCGGTCACGGTTCCGTCGCCGTTGGAGACGATCTTCGCGGAGGTTTCGTTGTTCGTCAGGAACAGCGCGAGGCTTGTGACGTCGCGATCGGTGCCGTCGCTGTACTTCGCCCGGACAATCACCCGTTGAGCCGTCCCGACACCATCGAGCACCCCGTTGGGCGGGAACACTTCCACACCGGTGACGGTGGCGACGGTCGGCAAATCTTGCGGGCAATCGGCTTCGAGCCAACGGATCATCGTGCTGTAATACTCGTCGCCCTCGGTGATCTTCTTGCCACCGGTGTGCGGCACTTTGCCGACGATCTTTTCGAGCAGCAGCGACTCATTCGGCACGGCGAGGTTGACGCGCCGGCCATTGAGTTCGTGGGTGAGTCGGAAATGGTCACCATCGGCGTCGAAGCCGAACAGCGAGAGGCGGAAACCATCTTTACCGCGGGCCGCACCGTGGCAACCACCGCTGTTGCACCCCGAGCGCAAGAAGACCGGCATGACATCGAGTTTGAAGCTGATGGGGCGATCTTCTTTGGCTTTAGATACTTTCACGGGCACTTTGGCCGTCTGGCCGGCGAATGTCACCACGAGTTCGGTGACACCATCGGCGACCGGCAGGCAGGTGAACTTTTCCAACTTGGCAAACGCGGGGTTGGCTAGCGTCGCCTGGGCTTGCTCTGTGACGTCGCGTGTCAAGCCGTCGGCGTAAGTCGCCTGAACGATGAACGATTGGCGATCCCGCAAGGTTTCCAGATTGATGTCTGGTGGATAGACGGCGATCTTCGCCGGAGAGGGTAGTGGTGCTGGAGCTGGGGGGACAGGTGCAACGGGAACGGAAACTGGAACCACGGGTTTCACAACCGGCGCCGGTGCCGGAGCCGGTGGCACAGCCGCCGGTGCTGCTTTTGGCGGAGCAGCGGGTGGTGCCTGTGCAACCAACGCGCCTGTGAACAGCGCGAGGAACAGACCCGTCAGAATCGTGGAACGCATGAAATCAACCCCGTACCGTAAAACTGTGTATCGCTTACTCTTTAATCGCTTCCGCCAGTAACCCGGTTTCACTTCATCATCCGCGCACGGCCCAGTTCGCTTCGATCTCGTCCCACGAGACGAGTTTGGTTCGACCCGCTTCCAAGTCGGCCATTCTTCGCTCGCACTCCTCGACCCAAGCCGTCTCCCATTCGCTTGGGGAAAGTTTGCCATCACCGTCGAGTTCATCCAGAATCCCCCTCAACACGTCGCGGTCTTCGGCGGTCAGCTCCGCGATGATCGGGATCACTTTTTCGAGTGCGGCGGTCATGGGAATACTTCCTCCTCAAGCACAAGGTGAATCGCAGAAAGCATGGTTGACGAACCGCAGCCGAGGTTCGTCAATCTCGCTTTCGGCTCGTCCAACCGTCCGGGTTGCGATGTCCGTGATAGATCGCGGCTACCCACAAGAAGTCGTCGTACGCCAGGTAGAAAATCGCGTGGGGGAAGTCGATCACCACACGTTTGCGATAACCGAGTTTGTAAGGCACTCCCGAGCGAGGAAGTCGGCTGATCGTATTGAAAGCGTCATGCACCGCTTCAGTGAACCGCAGCCCTCGGCCCAGAAGCTGCCGCTCGTACTCGCGGGCATCATCTTCAAACTCTCGCTCGGCTTCGTGACCGACTTCCAGACGCATCATGAGAATCGGCCTCGCATATCCCGAATCACGTCCTCAGCGTTCCGGGACGGACTCGATCCGTTCTCGAAGGCAATCCGTCGGCGCTCGAGTTCTTCCACGAATCCGACGTCCGGCTCGGCGAGCAAGCGGTCGTCGATCAGCGCCGTCAATTCGGCGAGTTCGTCGAGTGTCATGGCATCCACGGTCGATTTCAAACCTTCGATTACTATTGTCATGACACCACGCCCTCTGTTGGAACAGAATGACCGTACCCATGGCCCAGTTCGCTTTCATCTCTTCACACCTTTGAGATCAGTCGTAATCCCACTCTCGCATATCGCTCGCCGGCACAGTGTGTTGACCGCCTTTCGTGTTCGATTTCTTGCCAAGCGGCTGAGTTCGACGCTGGTGTGATGCAATGCCTTCCGGGGGGCTGATCGAAGTAATAAATCACGAACTGCAAATCTCGGAGGATCAGCATCCTATTGCCATAGCCCGCCACGGGGAACGTATTTGGACTCCGGCTGATCCTGTCGAAGGCCGCGAGCAATTCGGCGTGCCGGTCACGCCCCGAATCGCCCCAGTGTTCTGAGTGATACACCAGTGCATCGATCAATTCTCGTTCAGCCTCATCGCCGATGACGTACGGTTTCACTTGAAACGTTCCCGCAGTTCGGCCATGACCTCCGGGCCGGGCCGACTCTTGGCGGTTCCATTTAATACTGCTTCGGTCCGGGTCCGAAGGATGCGATCCATGTCCGGATCGCCCGAGGGTGATTCGTCTTCATCGAGCGCCCGATCATAAAGCCAGTTCGCCAAGGCAACCTGTTCTTGAGCCGTCAACGTTGTGAGCAACGGTTTCATTTGCTCCGCCGCAGCACTCCATGGATGTTCGAGTATTGCACTCATTTCTTCGGCTCCTCTTTCTTCGGCGGCACCGGTGCCCCCGCCTTTGCCGCCTTCTCACGCTCGTCTTGTTCCAATCGCAACTGCTCCAAGCGGGTCAGTCGCTTCTCAGGCGGTTTCACCGGCATCGGCGGTGGTGTCGGCGCCGCGACGGCCATCGGTGCCACGACCGGTGGAGCGACCACGGCCACCTTCGGCGGTAACGGCACGTCGATCCGCAGCTCCCCGCCGCCGACCGACTGCGTGACCACTTCGCCGTTGACCGTCAAAATGAACTGGCAAAACGTGTTGTGCTTTCCGGCCGGCGTCGTCTTGTCGGTGGTCACTGCGAAGATCGCATCCTTGCTATCTTTGGTCAGTTTGATGTCCGGGGCCACAGCCTTCACCGGTAAGCCGATGAGCTTCACGACGGCTTCACCGACGAACGGGCTGTTCACCGTCACTTTGCTGAAAACCTGCGTCGGTAATCCTTGTTCCGCAGCGGCCCGTTCTTGAGCAAAGGCCACCAGTGGCGGCCCGACTTCGAGCGTGAAGAGTTGTGAACTCGTCCAGACGGGGCCTTTGCCGGCATCCCCCACAGCGATCACAGCCGTCTTCCACTTGCGGGGCGCGGCGTTCGGGGCCGCGTTGACGAAGAGTG
Source organism: Fimbriiglobus sp. (assembly GCA_025351325.1). Classification (GTDB taxonomy): domain Bacteria; phylum Planctomycetota; class Planctomycetia; order Gemmatales; family Gemmataceae; genus JALHQU01. Next base: position 3,007 of record JANXWE010000373.1, on the reverse strand, counting down.
TCGTTTCCAGACCGTTCGCCGGGATCGTTGCCGAACCGACGATGCCCATACCCGACGGGGTGAACAGCGGGTAGACCGTGATTGGCCCGGTGAAGCCGGCGGCTCGCTTCGCCACGACTTTCAGGTTGATGCTGCCATTCTGAGGCACGGCGGCTTTCGGTTCGATAACGTCAATCGAATACGGAGCGGCCTCGGTCACCGCGACCGCCACCCGCTCGGCGTAATGCTTGTGGAATGGCGTGTTGTTGATGCCGATGTTGTAATTCACATCGAAGCTCACGCTCGATTTGGCTTTCACGTTCGCATCGGCAGGGTTGGCCACAAAGTCCACGAGGGCACCGGCGTTCGGTGCGTCGGCTTTGGCTTCGAAGACCACAGGCACCCCGCCCAAACCGGGGTCAACGGGATCGACGGCGGCGGTGGTTCCGGCCGGCAGTCCGGGGAATGCCAACGTTCCGATTCCACCCCACTCGGCTCGTTGCACGGTCACAATGGTGGCGGCCCGGCCCCCTTTCGGAACCGAAATCGTCTGCCGATCTTGATTCGAAATATTGTTCCCATCGACTTTCGGAATACTCGTGGTCGTCGTCGGGACGACGGCCGTGATTTCCACGCGGTAAAAGTAATCCGGCCCGCCTTTCAGCAGGTGATCGTGCAGGGAAATCATGAACTCGCCGTCTTGGGGCATCGTCACGCGGAAGTAGCTATCCGGGCCAACGCTGTCGTCGTTGCCAACCAAATATGCCCCCAAGGCATTGTTCGCCCAGACGTTGATGTGCATGACCGGGTCGAGCGGCGAGCCGAGCCGCCGAGCGTAGCAATGGACGTCGAACACTTGGCCCTTCTTGGCCGCGAACTTGAAGTGATCGTACTCGTTCACACCCGAGATTACCCCGTTGAAAGCCCCCGGTGCGGTTCCCACCAGTGCGGTCGCCGGGGTATTTGCGTTGGCAACTTCAACAACGTTCGGCACATCGACGATCCGGGCTTTGAATCCGGTCGGGCTGATGCCGTCCGCCGTCTGGCAGTGGAGGCGGAAGTTCGGGTCGGCTACGGCGGGCAGCTTGATCTTCTGTTTGATCTCGCCGGACGGGTCGCCGAGGAACCGGAATTCGATCTCCTCGCCCGGTTTACCCCCGGCCGGAACGACCGCTTTCGGAAGCGGGAACGTGCCGACATGCAAGCGATAGCTAGCCCCCGCGCCGTACGCGGCTTCGCGGACTAACACCGTGTACTTGCCATCGGCCGGAGCGAGGATCGAGCAGCGGCCGTCTTGCCCGCAAAGAGGGGTGTCGTCGCTCGACACGATCTCGATGCGCTTGTCGTTGAGGATGGCGATGTACGGATCCCAGTTGCCGGCCCCGAGCCGCATCCCTTCGATTTCCGCCGAGATCCGTTGGCCCTTCTTGGCTTCGACGGCAAAGTAATCGACGTCTTCGTTGCCGATGCTTCCGAGAACCGTGCTGTTGAGTGCGATCGGTTGCGCTTGGTCGAAATCCCCGTTCGTTTCCTTCTCCAGTACGCTCGGCAGCGCCCCGACCCAGAACGTGCGCGCCTCGCTGATGCCACTGGCCGTGCGGACGCGGAAGAGATGTTCGCCGAGCCGGCAATCCGGAGCGAGCACGAGCGTCGCTTTCACCGCAGTATCGTTGACGACCTCGAGTTTCTTGACCGTAATGCCGGGATAATAGATCACCAGTTCTTGGGCATCGGCGAGGCGAACGCCGCCGAATGTCACCACGTCTTCGGTGCCGCGCTGCGCCCCATTGGGGGTCACACTGTTCAAAGTCGGCGACGCCGCTTGAACGGAGGCAACGCCGAGGATCACTACGGTGCACATGGCGAAAGCGCGAATCATGGTGCGAATCCTAAATTGCAATCTCAAGAAAAAAAGAAAAAATATTTAACCGCGGAGAAGCGGAGACGCGGAGGATACAAATCCAGATCTTGTTCTCCGATTTCCGTTTTCTCCGCGTCTCTGCGTCTCCGCGGTTAAAATTTTCTTCTCAACTCATGCCAGCAATTCCTTGCGGACGTGGCCTTCGCGGACGATGTCGATCGGGCGATCCCCCGGCGACATGAGCTTCTTGGTCGCGTCGATGCCCAAGCACGTGTACACGGTTTGGGCCATGTCCTCCACCGTCAGGGCGTCTTCGTCCGGCTCGCTGGCGGTCGCGTCCGACTTGCCGTACACGAGTCCCTTCTTGATGCCGCCGCCGGCGAGCACCACGCTGAACACTTTGGGCCAATGGTCGCGGCCCGCGTTCGTGTTGATCTTCGGCGTCCGGCCGAATTCGCTGCTGATCATCACCATCGTCTTGTCGAGCATCCCCCGCTGGCTCAAGTCGTTGATCAGTGCGGCGTAGGCTTGGTCGAACTGAGGCAGTTGGCTCCGGGTCCCCGCCGCGATGCCGTTGTGGAAATCCCAGCCGCCGTAGGTCAGGGTCACGAACCGCACGCCCGACTCCACCAATCGGCGGGCCATGAGCATCCGCTGGCCGGCGGAGTGGCGACCGTATGCTTCGCGGAGCTTGGCATCTTCCTTGTTGATGTCGAAGGCGTCGCGGGCTTTCTCGCTCGAAATCAAGCCGTAGGCCCGTTGGTAGAACGTGTCCATCGCGTCCAAGTTGTCCGACTTCTCTTTGGCTTTGAAGTGGTCGTTCACGGTGTCGAGGAGTTGCCGGCGATTCGTGAACCGATCGTTGGTCACGCCGCCCGGCAGGCTGAGATCCTGAACCTTAAAGCCCGCGTTTGCCGGATCGCTGCCGAGGCTGAACGGGGCGTAAGCACTGCTGAGGTAACCGCTACCGGCATACGTGTTCGGCATATTCGGGATGGCTACGTACGGTGGCAGGTTGTTCCGCACGCCGAGTTCGTGGCTGATGACGCTGCCCATGCTCGGGAACGTCAGGGCCGGGCTGGGCCGGTAGCCCGTGAACATGTTGTGCGTCCCCCGTTCGTGGGCCGCTTCCCCGTGGGTCATGCTTCGGCAGACCGTGATCTTGTC
>JANXWE010000333.1 GCA_025351325.1 Fimbriiglobus sp. | reverse complement strand
GGGATATGGAGCATACCTACGATCTTTTCGATTCGTTAATTCGCGAGATATTCATCGGCACGATTATATGGCAAGCCCAACTTCGGCATGACACTGAGGCATATCGACAAGAGGCCCAGAAAGGGCAAGAGTTCTAGGGAGCCTCTGAAATCCATTTATTATACGGACACGCAAATCAAACAGAAATGTCAAACATTAAATCTCAGGATTATCTTGGACGGCCAGCAGCGAATAACTTCTATGTACAGGGCATTGAAAGGCCACGATACGGTTTACGTTATTCTACGCAACGATTCTCCACCCGACGAACTTGTCGGGTTGCCGTTGGAATCGGCACTCGCGGAGATAGCAGGCGAAGAGAGCGGAGAATCAGTATCTGTCAAGCTTCACGATGTGTATCTGGCGGAAATTGAGAACTTAGAAAGCGACGATCTGGATACCAAGTTCGCCGCATCGGGATTCGCCCAGTCGCTAGTCGGGAATGACGCTGCAAGAAAATCCCACGCCAAGCTGTACCGAAAGACTTTCAAGAACCTCAGCGATTTGTACAAGAAGCAAAAATTAGTGGCATTTTACCTGCTCGACATGAGTCTCGACAAGTTTTGCATCTTTTTCGAGCGAAGTAACAGCAAAGCCATACAACTTAACTTCACAGATATTCTGGCCGCGAAACTATATCATGGATTCAATCTCCGTCAAAAGATAGATGAATACGAAGATAAATTTAGTATCACTTTGAATCGCGAAATGATCGTGAGGACAGTAGCGTATATGACCGCGATCGAGAAACACGCTCATCCAGTGATCGACAAAAAAGCAATCCTCGAAACACTCACGCCTGAAGATTTTGTCAACCATTGGGACAAGGCTTGCACGCTTTTCAAGGAATGTTTAGATTACCTGCTGAAGCAACATTTCATCGTGAAGCGAAATTGGCTGCCTTCGGAAAACATGCTCGTTCCGCTGATGATCTTTCTCAGTCACGTCAAGGGTTTTGATCGTATCAACGAGACCCAGCGTGTCTTCATCGAGTTCTGGTTCTGGTCGTCGGTCTTCGCTAATAAATACAGTATGTCTTCTAATGAAGTTATCATCGCCGATTGCCAAGCCCTGACGCAGGTCGCTTTAGGCGAAAGTATTGAAAAGCGGGATTTCTTTACAAAACTTCGTTCGCAGGTTTCTGAACCCGACGACCTCTTCAGCTATACAAAGCGAACGAGCGCGATTTACCGCGGCGTGCTGAACCTCATCGGGTATGCACATAAAGGTCTACTGGACTGGAAAAGCTCGCAGAAGATCGATTCCGATAAAGATTTCGATGACCACCATATCTTTCCGCGTGCTTACATTGCCGCGACGGTGCAAGTCGACATGGAAAATATTGACGCTATGGAGATTGCTGATTCCGTAGTCAACCGGACATTGATTCCTAAGAATCTCAACCTGAAAATTGGAAAGAAGTCTCCGCAGGAGTATTTCAAAGACTTATTGCAATCGCACCCGAGTTTGAGCGCATCTGTTGCGAACCATTTGATACCCGAGGAGTTGATCTCTAACCCCGCAATGAGCACTATGTTTGGCAAGTTCGCTACGATTCGTTCGCAGTCTATCATGGGGCTAATCGAACAATACGCTATCGAGCCCCTCGGGGAAATGGAAGCGAAGTACGCTCCGGCAAAGGATTCGCTTCCCACATCGGCCAAATCCGAGAAAATTTTGAAGGGCTTGCGTACCCCCGAGCGTAGCTTTGAACTTCCTATCTTGACTGCACTTGTCAAGTCTGGAGGAAAGGCTCAGATTCAGCATGTGTTCGATCTTATAGCGGAATCCATGAAAAGCACTTTCCGAGACGTTGATCACTTGCACCTCAAATCCGATCCCAAGCGTCCCAGGTGGCAAAACACTGCACAGTGGGCAAGAAATACAATGATCGGAAGATGTTGGCTTGTCAAAGGTAGTCCCCACGGTGTTTGGGAAATTACGGATCTGGGTCGCAAGCAAGTCAAAAAGAAGTGACAGTGCCCACCACTGTCAGGGATCACTCTTGTTTCCCTCGACACCGACCCGCCGGCTTGCGATACTACCCCCTATGAACCTGAACCTCACCACGGCCACCCGCTACGGGTTGAACATCCTCGCCCTGCTCGGGGGCAGCGTCGCCCTCTACCTCGGGCGGTCGATCTTCATCCCGCTCATCATCTCGGCGCTCCTGGCGTCGATCCTCTGGCCGTGGGCCAAGTTCCTCAACCGCCGCATCGGCATGCCCTGGTTCATCTCGTGCTTCGCGGCCATCGGGGTACTCGTGGTGTTTCACTTGGCGGTCTTCACCCTCGTGGCCCTGGCCATCCCGCAGATGATCGCCGACCTGCCCGCCCCCAACGACCAAGCCAAACAGAAGGAAATGTACGCCAAAATTCGCAGCGGATTGCAAAATGCCAGCCCGCTGCCGATCAACGACACCTTCCCCCAAGACCCGGATCAATCGGGCTTCTACCAGCAGGTTCGCAAGTACCTCACCGGCGATTACATCACCAACGCCCTGCTGGAGCTGACCAAACTCGGAGCGTCGTTCCTCTGGCAGGGCGTGCTGATCCTGTTCATCCTGCTCTTCTTATTGCTCGAGGGGGAACTGCTGGCCAAGAAGGTGCGCAACATCTTCGGGCCGGGGCCGCAGGTGCAGCACCAAGTGACCTCCGCGTTCAAAGAAATGGCCGACGCCGTGCGGTCGTACCTCGTCTGGCGCACCATCGTCAACTTCGGCTTGGCATTCGCCCTCTTTATTTTTTATTGGTCGCTCGAGTTGAAACAGCCGCTGCTGTGGGCCGTGCTCACGTTCATCCTCTGCTACGTCCCCTACCTCGGCACCATCGCCGCCGGAATCCCCCCGGTGCTCGACGCCCTCGTTTACGGCAACCCGGGCATCGCCATGCTCATCATCGTGGTCTACTGCGCCGTGGTGACCTTCGAAGGGTACATCATCGTGCCGTGGGTCATGGGCCAATCGATGGACTTGAACGCCACCACGGTGCTGATCGGCTGTTTGTTCTGGGACTTGGTCTGGGGCACCTCCGGCCTCTTCTTGGCGATGCCACTGATGGCCGCCATCAAAGCCGTCTGCATCCACGTCGAGGGCTGGAGCGCCTGGGGCCACCTCATGAGTTCCGAGCCGATCCCGGAACCAGTTCCCGCGAGGGATATTGTGAACATTGAGGATTTAGCGAACGCAATTAAGAACGCCCCCGACCCGGCGAAGGCGGTCGTGGTGGGTCACCCTCCGGCGGAATCGACGGCGGGGAAACCGTAGCCTTAAAAGAATCGCTCCAAAATAAACTAGCGCGTTTCAACCACCAACTGCAAGAAATACAGTAAACTGCTTGATGTCATATAGTTAGACAAGTTTGACGCGATGTCTTGGGCGATTTAAGGTATCAGAATATCGCACAAATCGGACTTCACGACGCCATTTAGGGCATCAATGTCGTCGATGTCTATGTTATCAGCATATTCGATGATGCCACCAACTACCCAGAGGATCCAACGAATAGAATCACGGACAAGTTTGACCTCCTCAGCATTGATATAGAGGTCGCTATCGCGTTTCGGGTGAGTGATACGATGACGGACAATGAGTGCCTTCTGAGTCTGTGCCCAGCCTGCATCAGAGAAGTAGTTAGTGGCGTCAAAATGCCAGCAATTGGCTCCTGTTCTAATGATGAAAGCAAGATCGTTAAGAAACGGCCGCTTTGCCGCTTCCTTTTCAAGTTTGCCCTGCTTGCTGATCCTATGATTAACATTGCCGATCATATAAAGGTGTGCAATTTGCAATTCGTTGTACCGATGCATTCGACCGACGAGCCATTTTGCTACCAAGCCACGAAACCAATCAAGCATCCCCTCATGAAGCGCGAATGCCGCTCTAACAAAGTCTCGGCGAGCAGAAGGGTACATTGATGCTTCAATTCGATCTTCCGCGAGGATAACATCTTGGACAAGGTCGTTGATGAAGGAGACGGGAATAATCTGGCCATCTTGAATGAAGACTCTGCCCGTCATGCGCTTCTCCAGGCGATTAATGCAAAACTCTCTGACAGACACCGCGAACCCACACAAGTTCGCGCAATCTTGAGGCCTAATCCCCAAACAGCTCGTCTAGACCCGGTTCCCTCGCCGAGTCCAGCACTCGGGCGAGGTACTTCCGCAGCGGGTCGGTGATCCACACAGTCTTGTCGCGTTGCATTTCAGACAAGACTCCGGATCGAACGACCGCCCGCAACTCTGCGATGGGCCGCTCCAACTCGGGGTAGTGCGAAGTCGTCCGCAGCGCCTCGCTGGTGGCGAACAATAGTGCTAGAACGGTCTCCGCCGAGGATTGCTCGTCGAACAGCCGATCCAAGGAGTCCAGGACGTTCGACAATAAATCATATTCGTTGGCGACCACGGCACGCCCTCACTCCTGGCACATAGCGCATATAGAACTTTACTGTTGCGACGATTTCGAAACTCCTTCCAGTCGACGGGTTGTACAAAAATGCCGAAACTCTTTGATCCCGGAGGGATCGCAGACATTAGCCGGTGGTCAACGACCACCGGCTGCCAATCATCGGTTTTCGACCCTGGAAAGGGTCGCAGAGTTTAGTGCCACGCAGCTTCGACCCCCCTCCGGGATCGGCCCGGTTTTTGGCTTGATCCGGAGGTCGTTGACCACCGGCTACCGTCTGCGATCCCTTCGGGATCAAGAGCGTCGAGTTGCCTACCTACACAACGATGAAATTCTACACCATATTACTGCACTCAATCTCCAGATGGGCGTCGATCCGCTCGAACACCAACTCAAAGTACAGGCACCAGCGACGAGATGAATCAACTTATTTGTGGGGTGCGCCAAAAATTATGACGTTTTGATCGGCGTCCTCGCCGATTCTTGGGCTTTGTAACGCATTGAGCTAAATCGCCCTCAATGCGTTACAGACCGAATCAAATCGTTTCAGGCCGACAGTTGCTTCACTTCCGATGGGCCGAACATCGCTTCGATTCCAAGCTCGCACTCTTCTTGATTCAGCACGCACAGGTTGTGGGCCAGCACTTTGCATAGCACTTCGTTGACCATCGCCGTGTCCGACTTGCTCCGCACGGCGTCCCCGAACTTCCTTTTCATCATCGAGAACGTCGATTCGACGTTGCTCCGCTTGTGGTAGTGGTTCATGTACTCATCTTGTTTGAACTTGAAGAAGTGGAACATCTTTTGGAAGAGCCCACCCTTCGCCCCCGTCGCGTTCTGCTTGAAAGCCATGAACGCCGTACCGCCGAAGCCGGCGACGGCTTCGAAGTTCTCTAGGCTTGTGTACGCCTTGTCGGCAGAGACTTCGCCGATGGCGAACGTGCGGGCCGTCTCGGTCACGAGCGGGACGAATTGCGGACTGTCGGCCGCGTCCTTGTCGAGAATCCGAATCGCCGTCACGATGTTCGTTTTGACCCCGCACGCGATGTGGGCCTTGACCCACACGCACTTGCTCCGCGTCACGCCGTACTTGTGGTCGAACCACTTCTCGAACTTGCTGCTGCCGAACCCGCTGGAATCGACGGCGAAGCCCGTCTCGACTGCTTTCAGAGGTGCGGCGGAACGGGCAATCAGGGCTTTCAGGATCGGGGTGAAATCGGGGTTCTCCATGAACTTGCATACCTTGATGCCGGGAACGTCGGCGGAGAGGAATCCCCGCTTGTGGGCTTCCCGAAGATCGGAAGAGAAGCGGCGGGCGGAAACTGTCGAGTAGACTTTGAACACCATCGAGAACACCGAGTCCTTGACGGTGTGCGGGCGACGGCCACGGGCCGCGTTCTCTGATTCCGACAGTTCGCGGCAGAGGTCGAACAGCAGTTCTTGGATGCGATCCTTTTCCCGAGACTGCGCCCGGTCGTACGCAGGCCACGCTTGCTTGTACGTCGTCTTCTCGGTGACGGTGACGGACTTTGTGACAGTGACCGTGCCATCGACCGCGACGGCCCGCGTGAGGTTGAATTCCACGGCGAAGATGTGCTTGCACTTCACCCCGCGATTATCGAAGTCCGGGCACTGGCAGTGGGGGTTTCCGAATTCGTCCTTGCCGACGATGTAGACCCCTTTGCCGGTCTGCGAAGGCACGACCCACTCTTCGCCCATCTTGGCAAGCGGAAGGGTTTCAGCGATGACTTGGCCGCGTTGTTTTCTGGCGATCATGGGATGCCCTACCCGGAGTGGCTTGTATGTTACTATGGTAATAGTAATACCCTGTCAGGTCAATAGGGCTATTGACTTTATTGGGGCTTTCTTTTACCATAGGTTCTATGGCACGACCAAATAAAGAAGAGCGGCTACTGCTCACGATCCCCCTGCGAATCATGCTCACCGCTGAACAGCGGGAGTTGATCGAGAGTGCCGCATCCGCCAGTGGAAGCGATATGACTGCGTGGGCGCGTCCTATCCTGCTGGCCGCAGCACGGCGCGAACTCGGGAAAGTGAAAGGTGTCGGAGATGCGGGCAAAGAAATTGATGGCTCATCCGTCCTAGAGGCGAACCCACTTGCTTGACTTGGCGTAGGGAGTACGATGGCGTGGTGGAGGCAACAGCTAAAAAGGTCTGAAAATGTCTCGGTCAACACCAGGAGTGACTCGCGCCCCCGTTAACGAATGGGTCACGGAATTTCTCCGTTTTACTTTGTTTCACGAAGCGACGGATGTTCGTGCGACCGAATCATTTTGGAACGAAGTAGTTGGCACACCTCTCGACGATATCATCCAAAAGCCACAACTCAAAGAGTACGCCGTCGTAGGAAAATGGCAGGACAAGCTTCTGAACATTCAGTCGCAAGCTGGACGAATGGATTGGTACTTTGCCTCAGCCGGCAATCCGGAACAGGCACCACTTCGGTACATCGAGACGGCCGAGACGTTCACAAACCTGATCGCTAGGTGGCAGGCGGGCATCCCAGCCATCTCCCGTTTTGCATTCGGGGGGATCGTTTCTCTGGAATCGCCGGACGCCAATACAGCGTACCGAACAATCAGTAATTACATGAATTTCGATTTGGATAGAGGCGAATGCTCAGACTTTCTATTTCAGATCAATAGAAAGAAACCATCGAGAGTAATTAACGACGCTTATATTAACCGACTGACCAAATGGAACGTCGTTCACTCCGGGAAAATGATTTTCACAGTCTCCGAGGGAAAGATGGTTGCTCTACAAGTTCCCGAAAGTGTAGGATTCACTTGTAGATTGGAACTGGATTTAAATACTAGTCCAGATTATTCCGGCGGTATACCTGCCGCATCCATCGTTGACCTCGCCAAGGAGATGGATTCAATGTCTCGCGAGATAATCGCGCACGGTGACATTTAATGCCTACATCCGCCATCGATATTACCGTGGCCAATGAAAACTATACTGGCCTTAAGGTGCGTGAGGCGCCAAACCAATTGGCGAATAACCGGCTGTCGGCAGGCGGCCTCGTTATAATCATGGATTCGACCGTCACGCGAACGATATTCTTGAGCGATCATTTCCGTCCAGACATCGCAACTTTTGAATCGCCTGCATTGGCTCACTCAAAGGTTGCCGTTTGGAATACCCGTCTTAAGCGACTGTCTGACACACAGAGGGTCGATTCTGCTCTTGACGCTGTGATAGAGTTTTTTGAGTCGATGTTTGAATCGGGGGATTGGAATTCTTGCAGAGAGGCTTTGCTCCTCGTTGATCCATCCAAGGTTCATTCCGCAATCTCATTGGCAATTCTTTCCATGACACTTGCACAGAAGACTAGGGTGTCACCCGAGCGAGACGTGTTTCTCGGGAAAGTGTCAACTCATTTATTCAATACCTGTACACCAAAGGACGCCTCAAGAAAGCTTCGAGGCCTTGCTTAATTATGAATCCGACACGGCTCACTTTCCGAACAGCGGATATTGAACATATCGCCGTCGTCGTTCAAATTGCGAGTGACTCTCCGTACAATACTCATACAGGAGTTATTTACAAAACCAGTGGCGTCGCCCGACATCTTCATTTAAGGTGGCATAGGTGGATTGAGGATTGCAAACCTGAAGGGCACTTTGCAATTGCAATACTCGACATCGATTCTGATCGTGCCCAATTCCTCGCAAGGCTTTGCTTACGAATAGCCTCTCGCTATTCAGGTGACAAGCCCACAACGGCAGAAGAATACAACCGCCTGATTCCGTATTCCCTTAAACACCCCGAGAACGCAATCTTTAATACCGCAACGGGGGAAGCTGTCAACTGCGGCGATGGACTTAACTGTTGCTCATTTGTCCTAGTTCTTTTCGCAACCTACGGCACTTTTATCACACACCCAAATTACTGGCCGTTCCGAGATGATGATAAGGCGTGGCACGCCGTGCTGGTTGACTGGCTTAAAGGGGGAGACCCGGCACACGCAGAACGCATAAGTGAGCAGATAGGTTGCCAACGAGTTCGGCCTGAAGAACTCGGCGGTGCATGCTTGTGCTTTTCTATGCCAGCATCATTTCTGGAAGCGGAGCAAGCAAGCCGATTTGTATTGCAATATCTCAGTCATGATTTCGCAAGAACGGGGTTTTTGTGAATATCGTTACAGCCCGCTGCTTTCCGTTACAAAGCGTCAATGCGTTACAAAGCCCCGATTCTTGGGTAAAATCGGCGTTCCGCCGGTTTCCCCTTCAAAACGTCGCCGACGATAAAAAGCCGCATACCTTGCGAAACCCGAACCGGCGGGACGCCGGCTCTACCCAAGAATCGGCGAGGACGCCGAAAAAAATCAAAACCAATGTGCCAGAAACAATTGGTGCACCCTTGCTGTGGCTTGGTCTTGACACATCAACTCCTCAGCCTATCCTCCGCGACCGCTCACGACTACCGGCGGGTCGGAGGGGCCGGTACGCGACTGTTTTTGATCCTACTTGCCGGCCTCGCTCTATTATCAGGCGGGTGCTCGGTGTACATGGCTCGGAGCGGACAGGATCTCAGTCCACTTGCCACCCGCGACCAAGTCCAGCAAGAGTTCGGCCTTCCCGCCGAGACCGGCACCACGACCGACGGCCGCGCCTACGAAGACTACCGAACCCGTCGAAAGATTTCGGAAGAGACCCGCTCATACTCGATGGGGATGGGCATTGGGATGACCTGCGGGTTGCTCGAGTTCTTCTACTTCCCGACTGAACTGTACAATTACGGCCGGCGGTTCTGGGTCGGTCAGACGGTTCGGTTCGAGTACGATGCTACGGGCAAAGTCTGCGGATTAAAGCTGAACGACCACGTCCTCTCGCGCACCCGCCTTCAGTCGGCAAAGTCAAAGGTAACCGCTACTCCGCCGGAATAGCGGCGAAGTCCTCATACCACCGAATGATCCAATTCTCACCACTCCATCCTCACTTGTCCTTCTTCGGCTCCGCTTTCTTGAACCCGTCCAGCTCAGCCGGAACTCTGCTGCCCCCGGTATTCGGTGGTCAGTACCCCGGCGTACCCCCAGTTCTCGGGGTCAACCTCATCGATCACGATGTGGGTGTGATCGGGCCGCTTGCCCAGCACCCGCTGGAGGGTGGCCGTGATTTCGGCGACGATCTGGGCCTTCTGCCCGGCCGTGACCCCGTCGCGGGTGATCTTGACGTTCACGAACGGCATTACTCCTCCAGTTTTCAGCGTGTTCGGCTTACCAGTACCAACCTTTATATGAAGTGCCGCCGTGGCGCATCACCCGGCAACCGTTTCACCAACCGACGATTGTGACGGGCCATCGCCCGCTTACAGTCCCTCTTCAGCTTGCCCGACGGAACGGGAAACACATCTCGAGCGATCTGCTCTTGGCCCTTTCCCATGCAACGCTTGATTTCAAGGCCACACAAAGTGCCCGCATTGTACACAAAAACGCAAGATTCTTCAGACTACCTGTTTCGCTATTTGGTAGACATCGATTGCGGTTTGTCATCTTGTTGAACAGTGTTGTTCTTGTGTTGACTGCAACTTGAACCAGCAAAAAGACCAACAAAGAAAGTGAACGCACTCGGCACGAAATATTTGACCAATTCACCCAAAGGAGTTTTAATGTACCCCCAGAACTTTTTCCTCAGCGAGCTGTTCAATTGGTCAACACCGTGTTGGGTCATTTGATAGCCATTGACTCCATTACCACGTGTATTAATGGCGCATCTGCGAATAATAGTGCCGGGTATCGACTGGAATTTTTCGAAATCTGATTCGTGATACAAGTATATCTCTTTTACGAATACGTGAGACACTAAAAAATTCGCAGTATCTTGGATTTTAAAATGATCGGTCTTTTTGAAATAGTCGCATAGGTCGGGAAGTATCGGCAATGGTTTTTCGCTCCTAGTCTTGATCTCGTCGCCAATATCTTTCTCGACAGTGAGGGAGTATTTGCTCTCAATGAATCGAAGAATTTGCATTTGCAAGCGTGAGATTTTCATGGTTTCCTAAATTCGCTGTTACCGTGGTGATTCTGAAAAACAGGCAGTGGCAAGAAGCTTGTGGATTCGGGGGCGCGTGGAGAACGCCGCAGTTCAGGTAGTGTACTTTCCTTGGCCCGAAATCCTCTTGCCGCCCACCCCAACCTCACTTATCCTTCTTCAACTCTGCTTTCTTGAACCCGAGCACCACCACGGTGTAGCCATCGGACTTCATGTCGGCGGTGACACTCAGTTCGTTCGTCTCTTCCATCTTCTTCACGTTCTTCTGCTCTTCGAGATACTCGGCGTTGCTCAGCAAATCGTCGTAACCTTCCACCGCGAAGTGCATCGGGATGGCGAACAAACGCGGATTGATCGCCGCCGTGACTTTGCGGGCCACTTCGCCGTTGATGGTGTAAATGCCACCGACGGGGATCATCAGCACATCGATCTTGCCAATCTGTTTGATCAGTTGCGGCGACAGTTCGTGGCCCAAATCACCGAGGTGGCAGAAGGTCAAGCCGTCGACGGTGATGACGAACACACTGTTGAGGCCGCGTTCTTTGCCATCTTTTTCATCGTGGAACGTCCCGTAAGTTTTGAGCGTGATCCCGAGCGCGTCGATCTTCTCGTCGATCTTGTTCCACTCGAACATCGTCTTCGCTTTGTTTGTCGGTTTCAATCCACGCCGTTCCAGGCGTTTCTCGTTCTTCGGCAACACGTCGGATTGGTTGTGGTCGTCGTGCTCGTGGGTGATGCAGAGCAAGTCGGCCTCGGGCTTTTCGAGGCCGAAGATCGAAATCGCGTGCGGGTCGAAGACGATCTTCTTTCCAGCGGCCGTTTCGATCTGCATCAACGATTGCCCATACCAACGAACCTTCGTCGGCTTATCGGCCGCCGTGGCCATCGAAGTGAAGCAAAGGAAAGTAGCGAGTATTGTGAACATTCGTATCATTTTACACCTTGCGAAAGTCCAGGCGATGTCAGTAGCGACAAAATACGGGACGACTGAGGCCGCGAAACATCACCCCAGCAACCCGTAATTCACCAGCGTCTGACGGACCTTCGCTTCGCCGGCGCCGTCCATCTCACACATCGGCAGACGCATCTCGCCACTGCCGCGACCGAGCAATTTCATCGCGGTTTTCACGGGGATTGGGTTCGTCGAGACGCCGAGCATATCGCGGCAGAGCGGGAACAATTTGCGGTGCCACGCCAACGCTTCGGCGTTCTTCCCGGTCTGGAACGCCCGCACCAAAGCCATCATGTCTTGGGGGACGATATTCCCGACCACACTCACCACGCCGATGGCTCCGATGCTCATCAGCGGCAGCGTGGAACTGTCGTCGCCACTGAGCAGGCCGAGATCGCACAATGCGGCGATTTGCGACGCCTGATCGAGCGAGCCGGTCGCTTCTTTCACCGCGATGATGTTCGGATATTTGTCGGCGAGACGGGCCATCGTTTCCGGAAGAATGTTCGACCCCGTGCGACCGGGGATATTGTAAACCACCTGCGGAAGATCACAGGCTTCGGCGACCGCACCGAAGTGCCGGTAGTACCCCTCTTGGGTCGGCTTGTTGTAGTACGGCCCCACTTGCAGCGTGCCCGTGGCCCCGCTCTTTTTCGCGGCCTTGGTCATCCGAATCGCTTCGGACGTATTGTTGCTGCCAGTACCCGCCATGATCTTGATCCGCCCGGCCGCTTTCTCGCAGACGAACGCCACGATTTTCTCGTTTTCGTCGTGCGTCAGCGTCGGCGATTCCCCGGTGGTGCCGCACGGGGCGAGCGCGTTCGTCCCCTGGGAAACGTGCCACTCGATGAGTTCGGCGAGGCCGGGCCAGTCGATATCGCCGGCGGCGAACGGGGTGACAATGGCGACGGTGACGCCGGCGAACAGTTCGCCACGGGATGCGGGCATGGGAGTCTCAGAAGGAAGCTAGGAGTGTTGTGGACATCGGGATAATCCGGGCCTCATTCCCGTTGCCCAACAACGTTTCGACAAGTCCATCATATCCAAACGAGCCAAACTTCACGAGTCATTCATCCGTGGTTGATCCTGGCTCAATTGATTCACCCGCACCAGTGCCGCTACGGTGAAGATCATCGGGTAAAGCGTCTCGAAATACCAGAGGTTGGCGAAATAGAATCCGATGGGCGATGGCGGGAAGTGGGTGCCGTTGCGCGTAGCAATACGCAAGAATTCGACTCCGCGTCCGGTGGCTTCGCAATGGGGAATCTCGGCGAGAGAGTCGACGGCCAGTGCCGTCTCTTCGATGCTACTCGGTGTGTCCGTGCGCCCGCCCCAGCCGCCGTCTGAGTTCTGATTTTGCAGCAGCCATTGGATACCCCGGTCGAACGTCGGCAGCAGCTTGCCGAGACGGAGAACCCGGCTGGTACCGTACGTCAGGTTTTCGATTTCCTCGGCGTGTTGATTGCCGAACCAGAGCGGCGCCCACGCCCCGTCGGGCCGCTGCATCTTCAGCAAATAGGCGATGCCACGTTGTACCGCGCGGTCGATTTGCGTTTGAAGTTTTGCCGGAAGACAATCGCGCCAAGCGAGCCAAGCCCGGATCGTGTGGGCCGTCAAATCGTTGCTGCTCCGGTCGAACGGGAGGCCGGTCCAACCTTTGCAGAACGTCGGAATACCCCCATCACGGTTCTGTAAGTTCAACAACCAGGTGACACCGGCGACCGCGGCTGACACGGCAATATCATCCGGTTCACCGAGGTGGCGCAGCGCCAGCAGCGCACTCGGCGTGTCGTCGGCATCGGGCACGCCACCGGGCAAATCAGTCCACGCCCACCCGCCCGGCGCCGCCCGGGTGAACGGGTGAACTGCACGGTATTGCTGATTCAATAACCATTCTCGAACTCCCGCGACATCGTCACTCAGGGCATTCACAGCTAATGTGGTCACCCAAGTCGTCAGGTTGGTATCGATGGGCCAACTGCCATCGGGCCGCACTGATGCGACCAAGAAACGCAGTCCTTCTTGCACCACTTTAAGATCGCCCCGCCCCGCCCCGATCAAACTCATGGCGACGAAACTCGTGAGTGGCGTCGCCTCCAAGTAGCCACCGGTGCCCGGTTGAATTTCGCGCAGTTTCCGGAGCGTGCGTGACTTGGCGAACCACCGAGGAATCCGAAACAGCGGGTTCCACGTTGGCCGATGACGGTGCTTCACCTGACCGATGGCGATGAGTGCAGGCAAGGCGTAACTGACCACCGGCAATTGCACGATGCGGAAGAACCAAAATGGCAACGCCGCGAGTTCGAAGGGCAGTTGTGGAACGTGTTTCCACGGGTCGGGGCCGAGCTTCCCCGCCAGCGCGAGCATCGTCAGAATCGGCACCGAGAAGGTGCGGTCCTTGCCGTAGCGATCCGCAATCGCCTTCGCCAGCGGCGCCGGTTCCAGCGTGCCCACGTTCGCGACGATCCACGCCTCGGCTCGCGCCGACGACAACGGATGATCGTGGCCCATCGCCGCCCAGCCGAGGCACGTGGTGCTGAGGTTACTGAAGCTAACCGGGGTGTCGCCCCAGCCGCCATCGGCGTTCTGAGTCTGCACGAGCCAAGCGGCACCGGCACGAATCAGCCCCTCATACTCAAGGTTCTGCGTCAGCCGAAACGTGAAGATTGCCGTCGCCGTGGAGAGCGCGCTCGGCGACAGTTCACCGACCCAGAATCCACCCGGAGTGCGCTCCGCGAGCAGGGCGGCGCGGGCGTTGGCGAGGAAGGAGTTCATACGCTCAAATGCCCGAGCGCCAACAGTCCGTAAAACGTGTACTCCACATCCAACGTGTCGTCCGTCCAAGTGCCGTGGAAGCCGCCCTTCGATGTCCAGAGCGTGTCGATGAAGTCGAGGCACGGCTCGCGGATTTTGCCGAGGTCGGCGTGCAATCCACTGAGGGCGTGCAACGCGGTGGCGGTCGAAAGCAAATCGGGCAGCGGGGCCATCGGCACGGCGAAGAACCCACCGTCGTCGGCGTGCCGGCTGAACAACCACTCGGCGATTCCATCGGGCATCGGTTCGCCGTACTGCCGCAGCAGCGTCACTGCGGCGGCCGTGGAAGGGGTCAAGCCCATCGGCACATCGGCTTGGTTCGAGAATCCGCCGTCGTCCGCTTGCAGCCGCTTCACGCAGCCGATCACCCCGGCGCCGTCCGGAAGTTCGCGGCCCAGATCTTGGTAGGCCCCGAGTGCCAGGAAGCAGCCGTAGACCGTCCCCTCGGCCGCACGAGGCTCTTGGGCATAGCCGCCATCGGCACTACGGAAGTGTTCGACCCGCTTCAGAATCGCATCGACAGGGACGGCGGCCCGTTCGTCGGCCGGCATCCCCGCCCAGCAGCGGCACAAGCACGAGAGGTGAACGAAATCGAGCCGCTGACCGTCGCCGAACGATTTCAGATAACCCAACAGTTGCTGAATCGGCAAGTCCGCACGGAGGGCGAATAGCCCCTCCAAACCGAACACGGTGTAGTACAAGTCGGGGTTGCCGGCACGATCCATGAACCCGCCATCGGCGTGGAGTTGGCCGCGCAGGAACCCCGAGACGAGGTCGGCCGACTCGCCCAAGAGTTTGGGCGCCAGCCGCGCCACCTGGAGCATTTCGAGTCGCAAACTCACTGCACCGGCTCCGGATCGTTGCACATGGCGGTTGAACTGTTACGACGGGTCTGAAGGGACGTTTAGGGTGTTGTATTCACGCCCCTCGATTCCAGAATTTTGGCCACGCTATCTTCCACCTGTTTCAAATGGTGGTTGATCAGGACGGCAACGACTTGATCCGGCGAAAGGTACGATGCGAATGCCGAGTACTCGCGCCCGTCCGTTGCCAAATATCGAGCCACGCAGGACGCGGCGGAGAGCGGTCGGAAGTTCCTGTAGATGTTCTGGTATTTTCGAGTCGCTTTCAGAACACGAGCACGCTCGGTGTGATCGCCCCCGTGCTTGCAAGGGTGGTCGCAGAAGAGCATCGCGTCGACCAAATGGAGGGCCTTGTAGAAAGCGACGACCGCCAACCATTCGGAGTGGCGGTCTTTGGTCGCGGTCAGGTGCTGAATCAACTCGCCGTTGCGTCCGGCAACGGCCAGGTGGCTTGCCGTATTAGGCATCGGCTTTCCCGAGCGGAACAGGGCTGAGAAAAGACTCGACACAATCCTTGGGCGAGTCCGGGATCGCCAACACTTCCATCTTGATCAAGTTGAACTCTTCGTCGTTGGCCACTTCGATATCGACCTCGGTCAAGGCATCCTCGAGTTCGCCGTCGTGGTGACTGTCTCTGGAAACGACCAAGTAAAACAGACCGCTGCCGCGCACCGTCAAGTAGGCTTCTTTGACCTTCGATTGTTGAGAATCGCCCCACCGATTCAGGCGCTCAATCAGCCGGCTCATTTGGGTCTGGAAGTCGGCCATCCGGTTGAAAGCCCCGCACGCAAATACGGCTTGTTGAACTGTCAGCAAAAAGCGGTCACCCTGATCACCATCAACAAAAACACGACCATCTTGATCGGTGTAGCTGAGACGGATATGAGACTTGACGGGTGCTTCTTGTTGAACCTCCCCCAGTGAAGTCGCCATGTTCATCTCCGTTCAAACAACTGTTGTGGCTACTGTATCCACCGCCCCATTCCGCGACTCAAACTCGCTGCACCAGCCCTTCACTTCCACGCCGAAGATCTTGCTCACCACCCGGCGGAGCAACCCTTTCAAGCTCGGATTCTGCACGTCCGTCAGCGTCTGGATCGCCTGCTCCTTGTACGATTCCATCATCTGCTTCGACCGGTCGACGGCGCCCACCCGTTCGATCACCTCGCGGGCTTCGGTGGCGTCCAAGTTCGCGGCGCGGCGCCAGATCTTTTCCAGCACTTCGCGGTCATCGCCCTTGGCCCGTTCGTAGCCGATGGCCAATGGGAAGGCCGGGCGGGCGGCGCTGAGGTCGTCGCCGTCGCCGTTGGTGAGGTCGTCGATGTCGTCGTGAATCTGATAGGCGATCCCGAGCGCTTCGCTGTAGGCAGTCAAGATCGTGTGCAACTCCGGTGCGGCCCCGGCGAACGCGGCCCCGATTCGCAGGGCGACTTCGAACGCGGGGGCCGTCTTGCGGCGGTGGATCTCCGCGACCTGCAACGGCGTCAGCGGCACGGGGTTGTTCGCCCACGCCAGTTCCGCACCTTGGCCGAGGCACAACGCCCGGTGCCCTTGGGCCGCGATGCGAACCATATCCGCCCGCACGGCCGGCGGGGCTTCGGTCTCGGCGATCAGCCGATACCCTTCGCCGAGCAACAGGTCGCCGACGTTCAGGGCCACCGGCACCCCGTGGAGCGCGTGAACGGTGGCTTCGCCGTAGCGGAGATCGTCGCCGTCTTCGATGTCGTCGTGGATCAGCGAAGCCTTGTGGAAGCACTCGACGGCGAGGGCCAGTTTCTTGAGGTCACGCGGGAACGGGGCTTCGACATTTTCTTGCATGGCCCGCCAAGCGCACGCCACGAGGAATGGCCGCCAGCGCTTGCCCGACTTCGCCAGCCAATCGCGGCCGATGCGCTCGGTTTCGCTGTCGCCCGGCCCGAGCAGTTCGTCCAAATTGTCGCGCTCGAACCACGTATCCACTTCTGCCCGAACCATTTCGAGGTCGAGCCGGAAAGTGCGGTCGTCACTGGTGAGGTGGATGAATTCCCAAACCCATTCAACATCCACGGCGGTGTCTTTGCAATCGTCTTGCAGCAGCGGGATGGCGACGCCGGGGATGGCCGCCGCTTCCATGTACGGGAACGCTTTTTCGAGCACCGACAGGCACGACACACCGATGATGGCGTCGATCTTGCCCGTCTGGATGATCGCCATGACGAGGGCGGAACCCTCGGCGACGAGCACGGCATAGCCGAGTTTCTCGGCTTCGTTCTGGAGGTCTTGGATGGTGCAGAGGCCGCACTGTTTGCAGAGCAGGCCGAACTCATCGAACGGGGCCGGGCAGCGATCTTCGACGCGCAGACACTTCGGGAGCAGCAGCAGTCGGCGCTCGAACGGCACGGTGGCGAGCGCCTCGCGGGACGCTTCGCTGTTGATGACGACGGCGATGTAGTTGCCGAACTTCTCATCGAGACCCGTGTAGCCAATGAGCTTGTCGGCGTGAATCTTCAGCTCCGCCGGGGACAGCGGAATCACCGGCTTCTCGCGTTTCACATAGCGCTGCGCCAGCGTCCGCACCAGCTCTCGCTCCTCCTTCGTCTGCGGGATCGTCTCCTGCGGCGCGCGATCCGACTGGAGGGGCAAAGCGCGGGGGAGAGTGAGCAGGGGGAGGAGCATATAGTCGACCTAATAGTACAGAGTAGGACAATTTGGAAAATCGATTTCTTACTTTTTTGTGCTTGTAGAAATAATGTCAGATAGGTAGAGACTAGACTTAGATTCGTGGTTATTGATACTCACTACAGTGATCTCAATTTCCTTGAATTCACCAAATCCAGTATAGCCAGTTTGGTAAGGCGGCTTATCAATAATATCGTTGATTGGTCGTTTGAGTGAGGTGTGCTTTTTGTAGAATTCAACAGTTTTTACGAGTTTTGAAACTTCTTTTGGAAATTCGATCCCGAAGACGTATTGGTAGGGCATATCAGGATTTCCTGTGGGTGATCTGCTTGCAAATTGTGAGGCTAAAGAAGCCAAATTCTCTTCTGGGTTGTTGAGCAGGTGTAACTCTCGCGATCGCTTTACCAAGTCTGCTTTCAAATCAATAACGCCCTTGGTTATATCTGCTAATTCATCGTTCAACTTACTACGTTGCGTAGAAGCCTTTGCGAGTTCGGCTTGATTTGCAGCCAAATCGGCTTGGCTTTTAGCCAGCACTGTTTGACTTTTAGCGAGTTCGGCTTGATTTGCAGCAAAATCGGCTTGACTTTTAGTCAGCTCTGTCTGACTTTTAGCGAGTTCGGCTTCGATTTGTCTCAGGTTTGCGGTTTCTCGGTCGAGATCGATGCGTTTTTCTCGGAGTTGCGATTCCGTTTCTTGCAGTGATGCTCCAAGATCTCCGATCTTTACTGCGTTATACGCCAGTGCAATTGCTACAATTGCAAATGAAATGGCTGAAACTGGCAGGGCGATAGTTCTAAGGGCACTTTTCATTTGCGAGTTCCATTTGTGTTAGATTTTCGTGCTTTACGAGGCTTTTTCGCCTTAGTCACCGTTGGCTGCTCTGGGACAGTTGGCTGTTCTAAAGCAGGTGTTGAAGGTTGACTTGATTGCGGATTATCTGGCAATCTTGGAGGCTGATGCTTTTGACGCAACGAAGCCAAGGCAGTCGCGATTGCGATTGCAACGCCTCCAAGTGCAGCGAAAATAGAACCGATAACGGTTCCCATTTGTGCACCAACACTGTCTGGGTTAGCCCGAATCCCAACTACGACCAGCGCATATGGTATACTTATGCAAACGACTATTAAAGGAATCCAAACTAAGAGCTGATTTGTCTTCACAAAATCAGTCAAGTCTTGCCATCCGGTTTTTTCTACAGGAAAATTCGCTCTCGTTTGGCTCATGTGTATGCTCCAAACCCGAAGAACCACCGCCGCTTCGCGAAGCGGTAGGCCCAATGCTCTTCGGGGATTTCGTTCCCCGGATTGCTCTGGCTGTTCCGCGGTGTCATCGCCTCGATTTCCTTCATGGCGGTCTGGCGGGCGGTCGTGTCGCGGGCGGCGTGCTTGATCACCAGCTCTTTGATCAGGGCCGGCTTCTCCAGCACGATACAGCCGCGGGTTACTTTAGCCGATTCCTCGCGGAAGTCTTTCAAGAATGCGCTCTGCGTCAGCAATTCGTAGACGCTCCGCTGAGTGTCGTGGATGTTCTCGGTGGCGAACTGGATGATCGGGCACGGCTCCACGTCGCCCCACGGCCCGATGTGGTGGCTGACGCCCGTCGCCATCGGGCAGAGGGCTTGGCCGTTGTGGTCCCAGTATGGATCGACAATGGCGATCGGCAACTTCGCCCGCATTTCCACGCCGAACCGGCGGACTTTGAGCACTTGCTCGGGCGTCAGCGCCAAGTCGAAATTCGGCTGCGGCCCGACCGGCCGGTAGGTGTGGAACCACGCGTAATGGACGCCCAAGTCGATCAAAGTCTTCAACCAATTTTCGTGGACGAGGTCGTCGATGTTCGTCTGGCAGATGCTGCTGGCCACGCCGATGATGATCCCCTCGCGCCGGCAATTCTCGACCCCGGCGAGCGTCCTGGCCAGTACATCCGACCGACCCCGGCGGGCATCGCTCACCGCCTTCGTGCCTTCGATACTGATCAGCGGGGTCACGTTCCCGGCCCGGTTCAGCCTCTTGGCCACCTCCCGCGTGATCAGTTGGCCGTTGGTGAAGACCTGGAAATAACAATCTTTGTGGGCATCGAAAACGTCGAGCAGATCGGGGTGCATGAACGGTTCGCCGCCGAGAATACCGAAGTAGGCGTTGCCGTGCTTCTTGGCATCCTTAATGGTGCGGTTGAGCGTG
>JANXWE010000327.1 GCA_025351325.1 Fimbriiglobus sp. | reverse complement strand
CCGCGGAGACGCAGAGACGCGGAGAGAACAAAATCCAATCTTGTCTTCTCCGCGTCTCTGCGTCTCCGCGGTTAAACTTCTTACTTCTCGACCGAGGCCTTCTCAATGCATCGCTTTCTCTCCCTGTTCGCTCTGGTCATCGCGATCCCCTTCGCCCAAGCCGGCGACCCCTGGCTGACCTTCCCCGGTGGCGATGGCCCCGGCAACGGCAGGAAAGTCGTCCTGATTTCCGGCGACGAAGAATACCGCTCTGAAGAAGCGCTACCGGCACTCGCGCAGATTCTCTCCAAGCACCACGGCTTCGAGTGCACCGTGCTCTTCGCCATCGACCCGAAGGACGGTGCCATCCAGCCGAACGTCACCAACAACATCCCCGGCCTCGAGAAACTCAAGGACGCCAACCTGCTGATCCTGTTCACCCGGTTCCGCGACCTGCCCGACGACCAGATGAAACACGTCGTCGAGTACGTCGAATCGGGCCGGCCGGTCATCGGCCTGCGCACCGCGACGCACGCCTTCGCCCTCAGCAGCAAGACCTACAAGAAATACAGTTGGAACAACAAAGACAAACCCTACGACGGCGGCTTCGGCCGGCAGGTACTCGGCGAAACGTGGGTGGCCCACCACGGTTCCCACGGTAAGGAAGGGACACGCGGCATCGTCGCCAAGGGCGAGGAAGCCAACCCCATCTTCAAGGGGATTGAACCGGGGAGCATCTTCGGCACCACCGACGTCTACACCGCCAAACCAGCGGGTGATTCCAAAGTGCTGCTGTTCGGGGAAGCCACCGAGACGATGAAGCCCGATTCCAAGGCGGTGATCGGCAAGAAAAACGATCCGATGATGCCGGTGGCCTGGACGAAGAGCTACCTGAGCGAGAGCGGCGTGACGGCCAAAGTGTTCACCACCACGATGGGCTGTGCCGACGATTTCAGCCACGAGGGCACCCGCCGGATGCTGGTGAACGCGAGCTATTGGGCACTGGGACTGGAGAAGAAGATCGCCGACAAATCGAACGTCGACTTGGTGGGCACCTACAAGCCAACACCGTTCCGCGCCAAGAAGAACGAAGACTGGAAGCCCGGGAAAAAGCCGGAAGATTTGCTGAAGTGACTCCGCTCGATATCAGTTTTGGTTCAAAAGAAAGGCCGGGGCATCCAAAGTTGGATGCCCCGGCCTTCTTCGTTTCCATCATTATCCCACGTAGATACCACCGTCGAAGGCGACGTTGCCGATGAAGAAGTTGTCGACCACCGCCAAGTCGGCGAGGCGGAAGACTTTGAACCGCGGCGGCGCGTTCGACCCGACTCCCGTGACGAGCGTCGGGGTGCCACCCCGACTGCCGAACGCGACTCGCGCCCCGCCCTCGTAGCTCGGGAAGGCGAAGAAGCTCTGTTCCGTCCCGAGATCGGTGTAGCGGAAGACTTTGACGTGCCCGTTGCTGCTGCTGCCACCCGCCCCGACGGCGATGTCGCCGTTGCCGGCCGCGACATTCACCCCACCGGCGAACCCGGCGTCGAAGGCGAAGAAGCTCCGCATCTCGATCGGTGCCCCGGAGGTGACATCGAACGCCTTGACGTGCGAGCTGCCGGTTCTGGCCCCGGTCACGATCATTTCGTGGCCGCTGCCGTCGAGGCGTCCCGCCCCGACGGTCACCCCGCCGAGGTAGCCGCCGTCGTAGGCGAAGAACGATTGCACTTCCGACACCCCGCCCCCGGCAATGTTGAACACTTTCACGTGTGGGCCACCACCGGGGCCTGCCCCGGTGATGATTTGGGCGTGGCCCGTTCCGAGCACATCGCCGACCGCCACCGTGACCCCGCCTTTGAAGCCCTCGTAGGCGAGGAAGCTGGCGATTTCGATCCCCGTCGCTCCATCGAACACTTTCACGTGCGAAATCTGCGATTCCACCCCGGTGACGATATCGTCGATGCCGTCCCCGGTGATGTCGCCGCTCGCCACGGTGATGTTTCCCGTATAGCCCTCGTAGGGTCGGAAACCGAATCGGGTCGTCCCGTCGGTGTTGTAAACCAGCACATCGGGGCCGACGCCGGCGACCGTGAGGTTGAGCTTGTTCGGGTCGTTCACTTGCGGGGTCAACACGGTCACCGTGGTGCCGCCGCGATTGGCGTAGGAACCGTCTTCATCGACGAGATCCACGGTTACGGCGTAGCTGCCCGCTGCGGCGTAGACGTGTGTCTTGACACCACCCGTCGAGTATGTGTCCGTCGCGCCATCGCCCCAGCGGACAACGTAACTCGCCACGGTATCTTGCCCGGGATCGGTCACGACCCCGAGGGTCACGGACGATGCGAGGCCGACGACCACGGGGGACCCGAAGGCGACCGCGATGGTCGGCGCCACGTTGACCACCGTGATGACGTTGGTCACGGGGTTGGCCACGTTCGAGTGCAGGCCGAACTGATCCACGATGTCCACGGTGATCGCAAAGGTGTTCGGCCCGTCGGCGTACGTGTGCAGTTTGCCGCCGTTGGTGCCGTACGTGTCCGAGCCGCCGTCGCCCCAATGCACGGTGTACGACGAGACCACGCGACCGGGATCGGTGACAGTTCCGAGGTTGAGCGTGTACGGCGCCCCTTCATTCACGCGGATCAAACCCGTGACGTTGATGAGCGGCGGTTCACCACCTCGGCTCGGGTCGAACACCGTGACGTTTTCGATGTTGAGGAAGCCGAGACCCGAGTTGTCGACCGTCTGGAAGATCCGGGTCTGCGGAACACCGTACTTCGTATCCGACGTGGGGAATGTGTTCGTCGTCCCGTTCGAAACGAAGGTCAACTGATCGGCCGCGGCGCCCGCCGTCGGATTCATCCCGTCGATGACGATGTTCGCCAAGCGGCTCGGCGTTGCCGTGAAGCGATCCCCGTTGACAGCTTCGTTGCCGCCTTTCACGAGGATGGTGCTGAACGTCGGCGAGCCGGAGCTGCCGACGGCCGGGGCGAAATCGACACGACGCAGGACACCCAATGCGGCATTGGTCAGGCTGACGGAGCGATCCGTGATCACGAACGTGTCGCTGCCATCGGCGGACGTCGTTTCCCCGGCCGACTGGGACCCGGCCGTGCTGACACCGAGGACGGTGATCACGTCGCGGGTGTTGCTGCCGGTCGGATCGCCGTTGACGGTGAATGACGCGTTGATGTTGCGGAACTGCAAGGACGGGAACGCCGACCCGTCGCCGACGCGAAGGCTGCCGCTGTCCGCACCGGTCGGCGTGTAAGTGATCCCGCTCTCCGGGTTGATGGCCGTGCCGTACGCCGTGTTGGTGCGGTCGCGCCACGTCAAGGAATCGGTACCGAGAACGCCGTCGAACCCGAGGGTTTGAATGTCGGTGAAGTTCAGACTCCGCGTCAGCCCGGTGAACGAGCCGTCGCCGAGGCCCGAGGTGACGTCGACGCCGACGTCATCGTCCCCGAGCGTTCCGCGCACCGCGAGGATGTCGTTCCCACTCCCCCCGTTGATGGCGACGGCGGTGTTCGCATTCGCGGCTTGGGTCGCCACGACGAACGTGTCGTTGCCTGCGCCGCCCGACACTTGCAGGGCTTCGATCGCCGGGGTGAAATCGACCCTTTCAAAACCGAGGAGAACGGAGGTCGCGCCGACGCTGAACAAATCGTCGGCGGCGGTTCCGGTTATGTTCAAGGCATCGGGACCGCCGACGCCGGTGTCGTTGATCGTGAGTACCGTCGGGGTCGCCGGATTCATCGACACGTTGTAAGTGTCGCCCCCGGTGCCGCCGTCGAAACTGTTGCTGACCGTCCCGCCGGCCCCGGCGACGTTGAACGTATCGTTCCCGTTGCCGCCCAGGACCGCGAGATTCTCGATCCCGGAATAAAGAATCGTACTGGCTCCGAGCAGAATCTGCGTCGGGCTGACGGTGAAGACGTCCGCCGCCAGGGTCCCAGTGACGTTCAGCGCGTCGATTCCACTGACATCGGTGATGCCGATGATCGTTGAACTCGCGGGATCTTGGGCGATGTTGTAGATGTCGTCATTCACGAGGCCGTCGATGTTCAGGTTCTCGATGCCCGAGTAGTTGACGATCCCAAGCCCGAGCAGCACTTGTGCCGAGGTGATGTTGAACGTGTCTTGTGCCGCCGTCCCGGTGATGTTGAGGGCATCGGTGCCAGCGGCGCCGGTGTCGGCCACGACATACGTCTTCGGGGTGGTTGGATCGAGCGGGATGATGTACGTATCGCTGCCGTCTTGGCCGTCGAAGGTGTTGCTGACGGTGCCGCCGCCGCCGTTGATGTTGAACGTGTCGTCGCCGTTGTTTCCGAAGACCGCGAGCGCCTCGATGCCCGAGTAAGTCACCGCGCTGGTTCCGAGCAAGACTTGCGCCGAGGTGGTGGTGAAGTTGTCCGCACCCGTGGTCCCCGTCACGTTGATCGCGTCGGTGCCGGTGGTGCCCGTTTCCAGAATCGTCAGCACCGACGTGCTGACCGGATCCATCACGATGTTGTACGTCTCACTGCCGTCGTTGCCGCGCAGGATCGTCTGCCCCGGCATCAGGCTCGTCAAAATGTAGTTGTCGTCGCCCGAACCGGTCGAGATGTCGATGGTGCCCAAGCCCAACCCGGTGTAGACGATTTGACCGCTGCCGTTGAAGATCGTGTCGCCGATCCCGTTTCCGACCGTGGTGTTGGTGATCGTCAATTGGCGAGCCGTGGTGACGCCTTCGTCGATGATGCGGAGATTATCCCCCGCATCGCCGCCGGCATCGACGGTGATCTTGAAGTTGACGAAGTCGACGGTGCCGCCGGCGATCGGCACGTGCGTGATCCGGTCGATGGTCGAGTCGATGATGACCTGGTCGGCTCCGCCCAACCCGTTGACCTGAACGGCCGAGAACGAGCCGCGCGTCCACTCGGTGGTCACCGTGCCGTCGAACACCAAGATGATGTTCGAGTTATTCGGGTCGACCGAGATCGTGATGACGTCCGCGCCGGCGGTGCCGGTGACGATCAACACCGCCTCTTGGTCGATGGTCGTGGTCACATCGGGGATCGTCCAGATCCCCCGTCCGGCGGTGCCCGCGATCAACACTTTGTTGTTGTAAAGTTGCAGGTCGTTGACGACCGTATTCGGCAGGAGTCGACCGTACTCGGTCCAACTCCCGCCGTTGTTCTCGGTCGACGTTTGGAGACGGTAGACACCACCGCGGCCCCCCGCGACCAGGGTGAGATCGCCCGGTGCGGACACGCCCGGATTCGAGTCGAAGATCGCCAACGAGCGAATTTCGGTCGTCAATTTACCGGGGCCGGCGGTGCCGTCGGCCGTCGGTGGCCCGATCAAGTTGTCGGAGATGTCCACGAAGGTGGCGCCGAAGTCCTTGGTTTCCAAGATTTTGCCGCCCTGAGCCACGAAGATGTGGCGGTAGTTGTCCGGATCGCCCACGACGGAGTAAATGGAGCCGGTTTGGCCCGAGGCCGCCGTCAGGGCTGCGGTGATGTTGGTGAACACCGGCCCGAATTCGCTCCGAACCCAGAGTTGGCCCGTCGTCGTGGTCATATACACGACTTGGTTGTAATTGACCCCGGCCCGCTTCCCGCCGTACAGAAGCGACTCCACGGTTCCGGTCATCCCGGCGGGCGTGACGTCGTTCACGATGCTTCCCGTCGGCGTGGCCCCGCTCGGGTCGGCGTCTTCGTAAAGTCCGTTGTACCCGAAGATGGCCCGACGCGGGTCGTTCTGGTTCAAGGCCATCGCGATGTGAACGGTTTCGTTCGCATTGATGAGTTGGCGATCCGCGAAATTCAGGCCGCTGAAGGAAGTCGTCGTCGTCAGCGTCGAAGCGAAGTTCAAGAAGCTCGACCCGGTGACAATTCCGGACGCATTCACGGTTTGGCGGAGGATGGTCGAGAAATTGGAACCGACATAGTAGCGCTTCGTCAGCGAGTCGGTCGAACCCGTGTTGCTGAGCAACGAGTTGTCGGACAGCACGCGGAATACGTTGGCCTGGTCGAAAAAGCGATCCCGGAGAACGCCGTCGTCGGCGATGCCGCCGGCACTCGCCCCCAGTGGGGTCCGCACCAACCGGTATTCGAACTGGGTCGGCGAGAAAATCTGAGTGATCCGGTAAATCCCGTTGTACGCCGGATCGGTCACGTCTTTGATGGTGACGGTCTGGTTCACCGCAAACGTATTCACCGTACTCGTTGTGATCGTAGCGAACTGACCGAAGAATGTCGCGCTGACGATCGGATTGGACGGCGTGAACACCGACGTGTACGCGAGGCTGCCGGCCGCGTTTTCGGAAATCCCTTGGGTGTCGATGGTGCCCGCGAAGTAGCTGTTGTTTTGAGCGTCGTAGGCGACGGAAGCGATGTTGCCGACTTCGAGATTCCCGTTGATCGACGTCCACGAAGGCGACGTGGGCGACGGTGGGAGTTTATAAATCCCGCCGCCCGTCGCGACGATCAACCGCCCGGCGGCGTCCATGACGAGGTCGCGGACGTCGGCCGGAGGTGCGGAACCATTCGAGGTTCCGGAGTTGACCAGCGGAGACCACTGGGCCGAACTGACGGCGGAGTTGCCCGGGCCGGTGGGGTTGATGAAGCGATCCCCGATCCAAATCGGGCTGGTGAACGTGATCGGGCCTGCGGCCGCGTAGTTGTAAAACTGGGCGTCGGCGGTGTCGGGACGCGGCACCGAGCTCGCGGCGGTGCGATCGGTTCCGAGATAGACGATATTCGAATTGAAGCGATCGGCGGTGAGATCGAAGAATTCGGCGCGTTCGCCGGCCCCTGCCCCGAGGACTTGGGTCCACCGGCCGACGTTGTCGAGGTAGGTTCCGGTGTACAACGTGCTGTTCAAGGTGAAGGTCGTCTCGTCGATGACGGTGACTTTCCAAATCCCGCACACCTGCGGAATGATCAACGAGGGCGGCGTCCCGGCGTCGAAGACGTTGTTGATCGTGACCACGTCGCCGGTTCGCAGGTGGTGGCGGACGCCCGTCAGGACGGTGACGACCCCGGCGGAATCGCTGAAGACGATCATGGTTTTCGCCGGAGTTTGCGTCCGGGGCGCGTCCATCCGCGTCCAGGTCCCCCCTTGGTTCGGGGACCACGTGATCGTGCTGGTTTGCGCCAACCGGTTCGCAAAGGCGTAATCGTTGCCCGTCGTTGTGGCCGCAGTTCCGGTCGGGTTGTTGTTTTGAACGGCGACGTAGACGATGTTGTTCGTAATGATGCCGCTGTTGAACACGGAAATCTGAACGTTGGTGGTGTTGGCGCCGATCCGCATGGTGGGAGAGGTCACCGGGGCGGTGCCCCAGGTCAGGCCGCCGTCGTCGCTGCGGTAGATATCACTTCCGCCCACGCCGGTCGCGGTGCCGGCCACCGACTTCATGGCGATGTAGAAGCGGCTTCGGGCGAGCGGATCGAGGGTCGGATCGGAAGTCGCGGTTCCTCCGGAAACGTACGTGCCGGGGTTGATCGCCAAAGTGTACGTGAAAGTGGTGGCGGTCTTGTTCGTCACCGTGAACGTGCCGTTGTAACCCGTGACACTGCCCCCGACCGAGTTGACCCCGGTTACGGTGACTCGCTGGCCGATGCTCAAGGCGTGCGGGGCGACCGTCGTGATCGTCACCGTGTTCGACCCGGAGTTCCACGACGCGGCGCTCACGACACTCACCGGAGCGCCGGGGTCGGCTGCCAGGTCGAACACCCCCGTCGCCGGGAGAATGCCGGTGCCGGAAATTTGGGTGAACGTCGTGCCCGTATCGGTGCTCCGGTACAATCCTTGATCGGTGGCGACCAGCAAGTACGAGTTCGCCACATTTGTGCCGCGAACGGCCACGCCGACGACGTTCTGGCCCCCGATTTTATTGGAGAGAATCTTCCAAGACGCCCCCCCATCTGCCGAATACAGCGCACCGATGAGGTCGCCGTGGGTGGTTCCAAACACTCCCCCGTTCACGTTTCGGGAATCGAGGACGACTTTGGCGCCCGTTTTCGGGTCGATCGAATACGTCCCGTCCGATGTGCCGCCGATGCCGGCGAGGATTTGCTGATTGTTATCCGGGTTGATGGCGATGGCGGAGACGGAAAGCGACGGGTAAATATCGGTCAGAGGAACCCAAACCGGCGCCGCCGAGAGAGCGTTAGTGGTCTTCCAAACCCCACCGTTGACCCCGCCGGCATAAAGGGTATTTCCCAGCGGATCGCTGAGATCGGGCGTGACGGCTTGCACCGCGCCGATCACGGAACTGTTCGTTGCCGTGCCGGGGATGTTCGTCAACTCCCCTGCCGAAACGTTGTTGGGGCCACCATCAAGCCACGCCGGAGTATTCGTCAGAACTGTACTCGGCGTCAAGCGATCTTCGAGTTGTTCCAGAGGTCGGGGCACCCACCGGGTGATGGTCTGAGGCTTAGTAACACGGCTCAAACGGGAAGGGCGATCCGTATGACGGGGCATTGCTGGAGATCCTGGAGTGGTATGAGAGATAAAGTTATCGAAATCATGCGCGATAAACTCAAACGGAGCGCTATTCTTTGAAGCGACATCTCAGCTCGACGCATCGGGCGGTCTATTCAACCGGAAACACCCGGACTTCCCTTTTTGCCCGTGTTGTTACAAACAAGACGATTCACCGATCCTCTCGCTTGCCAATTCGCAAAAAACTCATCTTTTGTTAAATTCGGCTGAATAATCGTGCAGTTTTCCAGCGGGATGTTAACAGAAGTTAACAGTTTGAGGGTGGAGCTGAGCGTTCTGGAACTGCCGGGATGACACGAAAACTTAGCTTCGCCTATTGGTGCGAATATGATCCTACGACCATTGCTCAGTTCGAGTAACAATTTATCGAGGCGATCGTTTGTGCGTCCACGAAAAACCAACCATCATTCCGTAATATACGCCTTGAGACCGAATCCGGATGATCCCACCAACGACTATTTTCAAAAGATTTGGAAATCTCGACCCATCACTCGACTGAGTTGCAAGCACCCCAGCTGTAAACCGCCGTGAGTAAAGCGAATAAGATCGTCAAACCAAAATAGCCTGCTTTGAGCCACCAGGCGGTCAGGTGCTGCTTCACGTCGAAAATAGGTTGCAATCCCAAGCGGATTCCCCAAAAGATTGCCACATACAGGCAGAACCCGCGTGCCAACCCGCTGCCGTTAGCTAGTTCGGCAGAGTTCAAAATGCTGATCGTGGCGAATGCGATGATCGACAGCACCACGTAGCCACCGTAGACCCAGTACATCTGCCAGTGCAATTTGGGCAGCGACCGGAGATCCTCACGCCAGTTCAACCGGAACGGTACGAGTGCCGAGGCGATCAGAATCGAGAACTGCCCGATCCCAGCAGCGAATATGGCATTTTGTAACGTCAATTCCATCGGAGTTCTCCCAAGGCCCCGATGAACGGGACGATGATTTCGAGCACGAATGGTGGGTGGAACAAGCCGTAAACAGGGGCCAGCAGTACGACCGCCGTGAAAATGCGACCGCGGAACCCACGCCCCAAGCCAATGCGGCGGCCGACCGCACTCCGCTCGAATATGAGTGCAACACCTTGCAGCACAAAAAATAACGTCGGGCCACCGTAGCCACCACCCGCCGGGAGCGAGATCACAATCTCGTGAACGAACCCGCTGAACAGGAAACCGACCACGACCGCACCGCGGGCACCGATCCGAGCCATGAGTGGTCGAAACAGGAACCGGTGTGTGAGATCTCGGAACGCCGTGTTCCAGCGTCGCCCCCAAAAATCGCTGATACTCGTGGCCAACACGGGCCAGTTCATCAGCGGCTTCGCCTCCACCCCAACTTGTCGCCAAGCGCACGACAACAGGTGAAAGATTCCGAAGTGCAAAGTGAACACACTCCCGATCATGCCAACCCAGCCGACGAGTAGCGGGTATTCGCCAGGAACGCACCGCACGGTCCCGAATATCAGAACGCCGCCCAGAGCAGTCTTGGCGAAGGCGAAACACCATTCCGGCCAACGCGGTCGCACCACATGGCGATCTGAATTCAAGAACGCCGCCGCATCCAACCCAGGCCAAAAAAACAAGTAGCCAAGGTGCCGCCACAGAGTCGCATTCGGAACTGGAATCCGTCGCCAAGTCAACCATTTGCAGCCGACAAAGATGGCGAAGGCCAGCCCCCACATGAACAGCCACTTGGGCCAGACCGACGGCACAAGCCAAACGAACGCCGCGGGAAGCAGTAGCAATGAAGTCCAACCCGACCACCATTTGACTATGTGCGGTGTCATGTGTCGGTAACCTGCGTTGCGGTGGGCAGGTTAACAAAGTTTGTAGGTTCGCTCACGCAACTCAACACCCAACCCACTACCCACTGGCTCGCTGCTCCGCTACACAACTCATCACTTACTTCTCCTGAGTCGGAGTCCGCGATGTCGTTTTTCCCCGATGTGCCTAAGATCGCCTTCGAAGGGCCGAAGTGCACCAACCCCTTCGCCTTCCGTCACTACAACTCGGCCGAAGTCGTCGAAGGTAAGACGATGACGGAGCACTTCCGCTTCGCCGTCGCCTACTGGCACACCATGCGGGGCAGCGGCTCGGATCCGTTCGGCCCTGGCTGTGCCGTCCGCCCTTGGGAAGATGGCACCGATAGCGTGGCGATGGCCCAGAAGCGGGTTCAAGTCGCCTTCGAGTTCATGGAGAAACTCGGCGTGCCCTACTACTGCTTCCACGACCGCGACGTCGCCCCGGAAGGGAAGACGCTGGCCGAATCGAACGCTAACCTCGACGCCGTCGTGAAGGTGCTCCAAGGCGAGCAAGATCGCACCGGCATCAAGCTGCTCTGGGGCACCGCCAACCTGTTCAGCAACCCGCGCTTCGTCCACGGGGCCAGCACCAGTTGCAACGCCGATGTGTTCGCATATGGGGCCGCGCAGGTCAAGAAAGCTCTGGAAGTCACTAAGCAACTCGGCGGCGAAAACTACGTCTTCTGGGGCGGCCGAGAAGGCTACCACAATCTGTACAACACCGACTTGAAGCGCGAACTGGATCACTTCGCCAAATTCCTGCACCTTGCCGTCGATCACAAGAAGAAGATTGGCTTCACCGGCCCGTTCCTCATCGAACCGAAACCGAAAGAACCGACGACCCACCAGTACGACTTCGACGCTGCCACCTGCGCGGCTTTCTTGCGCGGCTACGGCCTCATCAATGAGTTCAAGTTGAACATCGAGACGAACCACGCCACGCTGGCGGGCCATACGATGATGCACGAGCTGACATACGCCAGCATCAACGGTTTGCTCGGCAGCATCGACGCCAACCGGGGCGACGAACTCATCGGCTGGGATACCGACCAATTCCCGACCAACCTGTACCTCACGACTCAGGTCATGCTCGTGGTGCTGAACCAAGGTGGCCTGGGTGCCGGCGGATTCAACTTCGACGCCAAGGTGCGGCGCGAAAGTTTCGAGCCGAGTGACTTGTTCCACGCGCACATCGGCTCGATGGACTCATTTGCCCAAGGGCTGAAGATCGCCGCCGCGATCCGCAAAGACGGCGTCATGAGCGACTTCGTGAAGACGCGCTACGGCAGTTGGGACACCGGTATCGGCGCCGGCATCGAAGCCGGGACGGAAGACTTCAGCAGCTTGGAAGCGTACATGCTGGAGAAGGGTAACGCCGCCGCCAACGTCTCCGGCCGCCAAGAGATGCTCGAGAATTTGGTGAACCGCTACATTGGGTGATGGGGTGGAATCACCTCAGATTCTAGGACAGGCAAGGTGCCTGTCCTACGCCCCGCGACCGCGGGCGTGCTCCCATGCAGGACCGGCATCTTGCCTGTCCTGCATGTCGGGTAGGTGATGCAAGGTGCTTGCGGGTGGGTTCGGTGGTACAGTACATCTAATAACCGGAGCCGAATCATGTCCACGACGATACCGCGTCGCAGTTTGGAAGAATGTTCCCGAATCGGCCACGAAATCTTCGATCAATCCATACGAATGAAGTTGGCAGCAGCGGATCATGGGAAATTCGTCGCAGTCGAAATCGACGGGGGGGAATTCGAGATCGATGAGGATGACTACACCGCTGTAACGCGCTTGCAACAGCGCATCCCGGATGCCGAGATCTGGTTGCTGCGGGTCGGGTATCCGACTGCCTATAAGTTTACAGGTATTCGGTGTCGGTGATTGTCTGAGGTGAAAATCCTTCCTCCGAAACAGAGTAATATCATGATCGCCGAGTCAATCATTCTGAAAGACGATGAAGTCGCTCGTCGCGGCCACGAAGTCTTCAACCGTGTCGTCCTACCAAGGCTCCGTCCCGAAGATCATGGAAAATTTGTCATGTTGGATATCGTCAGCGAAGATTTTGAAATCGACGACGACGATTTCACCGCTTCGCAGCGATTACGCACTCGGCAACCCTCCGGCAGATTTTGGCTGATGCAAGCCGGATATCCGACGGCGTATCGATT
Organism: Fimbriiglobus sp.; assembly: GCA_025351325.1. GTDB lineage: Bacteria > Planctomycetota > Planctomycetia > Gemmatales > Gemmataceae > JALHQU01. The sequence goes on along the minus strand of JANXWE010000327.1, from coordinate 8,402 downwards.
TGCGGGAGCGCGATGATCCAGGGCACATACATAGTTGGCAAGGGACCGGTCATTCCGCTCCGGATTCGTGGACCGGATGGCTCGGAATTGGATGTGAGCACCGTGGTAGATACAGGTTTCACCGCCGCTCTCACATTGCCGGATACAATCATTGGAGCCCTCAGCTTGGCTTTCGATTCGTATGGCGAACTTATTTTGGGCGATGGCACTTCTCGACAATTTAAGGTACATATCGCCGAAGTCCTCTGGGACGGCGCGTGGCGATCTGTGTTAGCCACCGCCCTCGGCGACGAAGTCCTCGTCGGCATGCGGATGCTCGCCGGGCACCGGTTGCAAATCGACGCGCTACCCGGTGGAACTGTCGAAATTACTCGACTGCCATGACGCTATCGAACATCTCCAGGAATTGCGGCCAGTCTATACTCTAATCGTCAGTGAACTCCCAATTGAGGCTCCTGGATTATGCCGATCATTCTCTGCCCGAATTGCCAAGAACGGATGAACGTCGCGTCGGCCGATGTCGGCGAACGCGTCGTCTGCCCCGGTTGCGAACACCGCTTCGTGGCCCGCGACGATGCCCCAGCACCCCGAGATGACGACCGGCCGCGTGAGCGGAGCCGTCCCCGCAGCCGCGACGACGACCGCGATTTCGACCGCCCCCGTCAAAAACCGAAGTCCAACCGACTGCTCTGGATCGTGCTGATCACCGTCGGCGTCCTGTCCCTCGTGGTCTGCGGCGGCTGCATCGGCTTTGGCATTTACGTGAACAAAGCGAAAGCCACGTTCGAATCGGCTTGGGTCGATCAATCGGTAGCGTCATTTGATGGCGGCAGCGCCCCCATCACGGCGAGCTTTCCAATGTCGGCCATCAGTACGGGGTTGAACGATTCCGCGAATAAGGGCACCGGTTCGGCCTACCTCTTCGACAACGTCCAGCAGCAAGGTTCCATTAAGGATGCCAAGTTCCTGATCGGCTTCGTCGACTACCCGGCCGGCACCGAGAACCCCCTCGAAAAAGGGTACTTGCCGATTCGCACCGCGATCACGGCCGACCACATGTACAACCCGCTCGCGGCCCCGCGGATCGCTTCGGAATTGTCGGTCACCGTCGGGGGGTACCCCGGGAAAGAAGCGAAGTACATGGAAGAAGAAGGCAGCTACGTCCTCCAAGTCATCCACGTCAACGACCGACCCAAAGGCAGCACCGTGCGGCTCGTCGTCATCCTCGCGGGCGGGGTCGGCCTCAAGGACGAAGACAAGCAGAAGTTCCTCAGTTCGGTGAAGATTGGCAAAGGGAAGTAGCAGTGGGCAGTGGGCAGTGTCCGCTTATTTGTCTAGCTGGCCACTGACCACTCTTCACTGGCCACTGCTCCGACCACTACCATGACAACATGCTTCATCCCCTGCTTTCTACTTTAGCGCCGCCGACGGGTTCGAGACTCGAACTCGCGGCGGAGGCGATCGCCGTCAAGATCCGTTGGGTCGGACTCGTCGTCGGCTTTCTACTGGCAAACTTCGGCCCCGCCGGGAATCTCCTGGCACTCAATGTGATCCTCGTCCTCGGGATTGGGTTCACGGCGATTAACACCGCCTTCTTCTGGCGGAATCGGGTATTTTTGCGCGATCATCCGTTGATCATTTCGGCGATGGAAGCCCTCTTCATTGGCCTGCTCTGCTATTACGAAACCGGTCTCGATAGCCCCTTCCGGTTCTATTATTTACTCTCGCTCATTTGCTGCGCCATTCGATACAGCCCACGGATCACGTTCGTCACCTGTGGGTTGGACACCTTCAGCTACGGTACCCTCTATGCCTTCGCTGACGCCCAGCCGAACACGATCCCGGTCTTCTTGCTCACCGTCGTGTTGCTGATCTGGGCCACGTGGGCCGCGAGCGCGATGGCACGATTGCTGAAGCGCACCGAAGAGGAATTGCGGAACTTGAACCTCGCGCTCACCGAGAACCAAGGCCAGCTAGAAACCCGCATCACCGAGCGGACGCGCGAACTCGAAGAGTCGCAGGCCCAAGTGCTGCACCAAGAGAAGATGGCCGCATTCGGCCTCTTGGCTGCCGGGATCGCCCACGAGGTCGGCAATCCGCTCACCAGCATCAGCAACGTCGTGCAGATGCTCGAACGGCGCGACCCGGACGAATACACCCGGACCAAACTCGCCCTGGTCACCGGCCAACTCGTGCGCATTCAAAACACCCTGCGCGAACTGGTGACATTCAGTCGCCCCGCCAGCGACATTCGCGGTAAAGTTTCGACCGGAGACGTCATCGAAGAAGCGCTCGGCATCGCCAAGTATTACAAAGGTGGCAAGAACCGCAACATCGTGGCCCGCATCCCCGACGACTTGCCGGCGCTGGTCGGTGTCCGCGATCAACTCGTTCAGGTGATCTTCAATCTGGTACTCAACGCGATCGATGCCACGGGCAAGGGCGGTAGCATTGTGGTGCAAGCCGAGCGTCAAGGAAACCACGTCGAATGGAGCGTGGCGGACGACGGCCTGGGCATCGACCCCGCTGTCCAACCGCGACTCTTCCGGCCCTACTTCACCACGAAAAAACAGGGCACCGGCTTGGGCCTGTTCGTGATTCGCAACATCGTCGAAGCTCATGGTGGCAGCGTGCGGGTGGAATCGCAACTGGGCCAAGGGACGACGTTCCGGGTGCTGTTGCCGGTGAAGAATGCCGAGCTTGCCAGTGCGGAACGAGGAAATCGGAGCGGCACCATCTTGGAAGGGACTGAAATCCGATGACCCTCCCCGCAATTCTCGTCGTCGACGACGAACCGGTGATCCGCGACACTCTAGCCGAGTTCCTGACTCAGGAGGGGTACGAGGTACGCACCTGCGGCTCGGGCGAGGAAGCCTTGAAGCTCGCCGGCGAACGGTTCTTCGACCTCGTGCTGTGCGACATCAACTTGCCCGGTCTCGACGGTCTCGACGTCCTCGAACAGCTCGGCCGCACCAGCCCAGAAACCTTCGTGATTCTGATCACGGCGTACGCCACCGTCGACACGGCCATCGAAGCATTCCAGAAGGGCGCGCACGACTATTTGATGAAGCCGATTCTGCTGCGCGAGGTTCACGGCAAGATTCAGCGGCTGATGAAGCAACGCGAGATGCACCGAGAAAATCAATGGCTGCGCCGCGAACTCAACCGGGCGGCGGACGGCGCCGAAATGGTGATCGGCCAGAACCAAGCGATGCGGCAAGTGATGGACTTCGCCAAGCGGGTGGCCCCGTCGCCGAGCACGGTGCTGATCCTCGGTGAGAGCGGCACCGGCAAGGAATTGTTGGCCCGGGCCATCCACCGCTTCGCCCAGGCGGCGAAGCCGAGCGACGGCCGGTTCGTCGCGGTGAACTGCGCTGCCATCCCCGGCGAACTGCTGGAAAGTCAGCTCTTCGGTCACAAACGGGGCGCCTTCACCGGGGCCGACCGCGACTCCGTCGGCGTCTTCATCCACGCCGGCGCCGGCACCGTCTTCCTGGATGAAATCGGCGAACTCCCACTGGCGACGCAGGCGAAGTTGCTCCGCGCCCTCGAACAAAAAGAGGTGCAGCCCGTCGGGGCCAACGAACCGGTGAAGTTCCTCGCCCGCATCCTCGCCGCCACGAACAAAGACTTGGCGAAGGAAGCCGCGGAGGGGAAATTCCGGGCCGATCTCTTCTACCGGCTCAACGTCGTGGGGCTGACGGTTCCGCCGCTGCGCGAGCGCCGCGAAGACATCCCGAAGCTCGTCGAATTCCTACTGGCCAAGCACTGTCAGCAATCGGGTCGGCCGTTCGCAGGGCTGTCGCATGAGGCGATGCAGCGAGTGCTGAATTTCCAATGGGCTGGGAACATCCGCGAACTCGACAACGCGATTCAACGGGCCGTGATCCTAGGCGAACCGCCGTTGATCGAAGTGACCGACCTGCCGCAAACGCTTTGGGCGAGCACCGGGGCCAACCACGACCCGGACAGTTTAGAAGACGCCGTGCGCTCCGCCGAGAAGAACCACATCGAACGGGTTCTGCGGCAGACACCCGACAAGCGCGAAGCGGCCAAACGATTGGGCATCGGACTGAGTTCCCTCTACCGCAAGATCGAGCTGTGCGGGGTGGTGTCTCAGGTTGATTGATCGGTCAACTTTTCCCCAAATTCCGATACAATCTCGAGTGCCATACGGCTCGAAATCTCTTTGGGTGTCGAGCCGTTGTACCCGATCTGCAAGCGCTCGATGCCCGTGGCGAGATGAATCACCCGTACGAACGTCGCCACAGTTTGGCCGCACCGGCAACGGCCGAGCTGAACTTCAAAGCGTTCGTCGGGTTGATCCGCCATGCGATCTCCAAAGTATTTTTGAGTGTTCTATTGTACGCGATCAGGCCCATTTCCCCGACACGTTAAGAAACGTGTCGCCACACCTTTACCGCATCCGCGTGAGCGGCCACATCGTGCACCCGGAGGATCTGCGCCGCACCTTGTGCCAAGGCGAAGCAGGCGACCGCCAGGGAACCGGCTAACCGTTCGGTACGGGGCTTCCCGGTGATCTGCCCGAGGAACCCTTTGCGGGAGACGCCCAAGCAAACCGGCAATCCAAACGACTGCAATTTTTGGAGTTCGCGCAACTGTTGCAGGGTCTGCTCCAGCGTCTTGCCGAAGCCGATGCCGGGATCGAGTGCGATGGCCGAGCGGGCGATCCCCGCGTCTGTCAGTGTGCTGATTCGTTCCGTGAAATAGTCCGACACATCCTGAACCACGTTGCCATACGTCGGATTCAATTGCATGGTGCGCGGGTCGCCTTGCATGTGCATGACCACCACACCGGCGCCGGTGCGAGCCGCTAGTTCCACCATCGCCGGGTCGCGCAGCCCCGTCACATCGTTGATGATGGTGGCCCCGACCGCGAGGCAGGCCCGTGCGACTTCGGCTTTGCTCGTGTCGATCGAAATAGGGCACGTCGTCTGTTTCGCCACGCGTTCGACCACCGCCACGACTCGACGCAACTCTTCGTCGAGTGGAACGACTGCGGCACCGGGCCGTGTCGATTCCCCACCGATATCGAGTATGTCGGCCCCCTCGGCGACGAGTTGCAGGGCGTGGTCGACGGCGCCGCCGACATCGTAGAACTGCCCACCACCGGAGAAGCTATCGGGTGTGACGTTCACGATGCCCATCACCGAGGGGCGTGGGCATTGCCAGACAAAAGGGGTCATGCCAAGGGTTCTCGGGGCGCGTCACTTCTGGGGCAGTTCCCAGTTGCGCTCCATCATATTCACGATCTGCTTGGCGAGCCGCTTCGTCGCCATTTGCGAGCCAGTCGCCGTCGACTCCCCGAGTTCGTCAAGCACCCGACCCACTGCGGTGATCTTCACCGGTAGCGGCTTCGGATCGGCCTTCACCGCCGGCCCTTTTTCCGCGGTCGGATCGAACGCGTTGTTCACCGCCGGCTTCTCGGGCGTCTTGCGGTTCGTCAAAATTTCGCTCGTGCGCAGGTCGCGCCACACCACTTCCACGGCGATGCTGATCTCGGCTTCGCGGTTCAAGTTCTGCGAGTTGCGCACCAGAACGATTTTGTTTACCGAGATGATCGTGCCGATCAGTTCCGTGTCGGCACGGGACGGATCCGAGACGATTTTCATCGGCGACCGCCGGGCGGCCAACTCCTGCACGACCGCTTCGGTGACATCTACATCGATGCCGCGGTTCGGGTTCGTGATGAACGCCGTGAGCTTGAACGTCGGGATGTACACCGACCGGATGTTCGGGTCGAACTGCGGCTCGGTGGTGTACCCGAACAGTTTGAGGTTACTGTCCGCCCGACAGCCGATACCCAGTAGCGAACCGGTGCCGAGTGCGGCCAGCAGGAAACTGCGACGATTCATGAGTTCAATCCTCAGCGTCCGTCGTACCCGAGCGGCACGTTGGTCGGCAATTTGTCCTTCGGCCCGGTGACGATTTCTTTGCCGGGTATCAGTTCGTCCGTCTTCGGTTTGCCGGTACCGACGAGGCGATCCCAGCCGTCCGCAATTTGCTCGCGGGTCGAGACTTTGCCGCTGGCTTTGTCCGCTTCCCGTTTGGCTTTGATCCGCTCCATCTCTTCGATGCGGGTCTTCGACAGATCCGAAAACTTCGTGCCGGGGTAGCGCCGCATCACCAGTTCGTAGTAGAAGTAGGCGGAGCCGGGGTGATTCGTACGGCGGTAGTATTCGGCCGTTTCGTAGTCCTTTTCCGCCTGCTGAATCCGGATGGCGAACTTCTGCCGGGTCAGCCAGTCCGATTTGGTTTTGTCTTGGGTGTACTGCGGTTCGGTGGCTTCGAGGCTGTGCACCAACTGCAGCGCTTCGGCACTCTTCTGGCCATCGTAGACCGCGCCGCCGGTGGCATTGTTCTTGGCCATAACGGCGTACTTGGCGGCTTCCTGCCGGAGTGGGCTTTCCTTGTACATCTCCACCAGCGTGCTGAAGAAGTGGTCGGCTTCTTCGAAGCGCGCGTGCGAGAAGTGGAGGAAACCGCACCAGAACATCGCCTTGTCGGCCACGCTGGCATTCGGCGCCCCAACCGCGATATTCTCCAGTGTCTTCAGTAGTTCGCCTTCTTGATCGATGGCCGGCTTGCTTCGATCCCCGAAGTTCGGCATCTTGGGCAGCCGCACCTTGGCCCGGCCGTTTTCTTTCTCTTCAATGTCGGCGAGCGAGTCTTTCATCCACAGTTCGGCGATGGCGTACATCCGCGTGGCGGCCTGTTCGCTGTAGAGTCCGGCCGGGAAATCTTGGAGCAACCGGTTGTACGTATCGACGGCGGCGGGCAGGCGGCCCAGCATCCGGACGCTCTCGGCTTCCTTGAAGCGGGCCTTCTCGATCAGCCCCGTCGGGTTGTAGGTGTTGTCGGCGAGGTCGCCGTAGATTTTGCGGGCGTCGGTGTAGCTCTCGGTGGCGAACAGCTCCTCGGCGTGGGCCATTTTGGCTTCGGCGTCGGGATCGTGGTAGGCGCTGGTCACCGTGCTGCGGACCGTTTCGTAAACACGGTCTTTGAAGCTCTTTTTGCGACCGGTGCCACTCGGCGAATGGCAACCCACCAGCAGCGTGGCAAGGCCCAACACCCCGAGGGTGATGGCCGCGCGCCGACGCAACGGTCGAGGGCGAATGATCAGCATGATTCGAGTTCTCCCCCAACCCCGGAACGATGGACGGTCGATGCCCGTGCTAGCTGCCGTCGACGTAGCTGAGCAACCTCGGTCGGCGGCCCAACACGTAACTGACCGTTTGCCCGAGAGCGGCCCGAACTTCACGCACCGCACTTTGCGGCACCCGTTCGGGTAACTTCGGAGCGCCTTCCGATGGCTTGGTCAATTCTCCCAGAATCGACCGGGCCACCGCGGAAAGCGGTCGGCAATCGCGCGCTTGCGAAACGCAATCGGGGCAGACGAGACCACCGGCTTCGGGGCTGTATTGGACCCGGCCCGGCTCGGCCTCGAACACCGACCGCTCCCGCGCACACACGGCGCAGGCATCGAGTCGCGGGCTATATCCCAGTTCCCGGAGCCAAACAAGCTCAAACGCACTCACCCGCCGCGGCACACTTTCCGTCAGCGTTCGCAGCGTTTCTAAGGCCGCATCGAACAGCAGCGGGTGCGGATCATACTCCTGCGTCCCTTCAGATAACAGTTCGGCTATGTAATAGCCGGCGTACAGGGCCGACAAATTTGTGCGGAGGTGCGGAAACCGTTCCACGATCTGGGCTTCGGTGAGCAGATCTAGCCCGCCGGCTTTCCGCAGGAAGACGACGTGACAGACGTTGAGGAGGTCGAAGGCGATTTCGAATTTGGAATTCAGTCGCCGGCCACCCTTGGCGAGTGCCCGCGTCTTCCCGAACTCGCGGGTGAAAAGAGTGGTGATCCGGCTCGTTTCGCTCCAATCGGAGCCGCGCACGACCAACGCGGTAGCATTTTCAGACATTCCCGAATTGTACATCAAACAAATTTTGAGGCGAGCCGGCGAGCCGTACCTACTTCTCATCATTCTTTCTGAACCACAGCACTAAACTAGTCGATACTAGTCAAAGTGTCCGAATTGCGTTCTCGGAGCCAAGCGATGCGAAACTTGCAACGAACTCTCTGGGCAACGGCAATCTCAGCATTGTTAGCCGGTGCCGCCTCAGCGCAAACCACGGGCACCACGGCAGGAACCACGGGTACGACGACAGGAACAACAGGTACGACGGGAACCACAGGCGGTGGCAATGGTAATACTCCCGCCGCCGCCGCCGCTGCCGCCCAGCAAGCGTTGCAAGCACCGGTGATCGCGGCACCCTCGGCGTCCACAGCCAGCAGTTCGGTCTTGAACTCCTCGAACATCTTCGGCCGCTACTACAACAATCCTTACTACCAGGGACGGGCTGGGGTTTCCACC
>JANXWE010000295.1 GCA_025351325.1 Fimbriiglobus sp. | reverse complement strand
GGTTTTAGCCGGTGGAGCATCCGTGACGGTTGCGGCGGCTGGAACGGTATACGATGGTGCGGCCAAAGACTTCTTCGTCATCTCTTCGTGATCGAGATAAAAGAAGACAGCAGCGCCGATGAGGGCGAGTAACGAGAGTGCCGCGAGGCCGGTGAAGACGTCGCTTCGCGGCTTCGGCACGGTCAATTCGGAGTCATCCTCGTCTTCGTCCCGAGTGACTCGGCGCAGCTTCGGCTTGGGGATTTCTTCTTCATCCGGAATTCGCGCCGGCTTCGGTTTCGACTTCGATTTTTTGCGGGCCATGTCGGATCTCCCCTGGGGTCGCCGGATTATTTCTGTGGGACGATTTCATCGCCCGCTTTGGGGTAGTCATCGGCGGTCGGCTTCTTGACGCCAAACGGGGGAGTCCAAGTGCCAACAGCATCACCCGGATTGACCACATCGCCCACCAGAATGGTGCCGATGAAGTTTTTGTCACCCTTGGGGCGACGGACCGTCAGTATCATCCCCGACCTAAGCCCCGAGTTGAGTCCGGGTGTCATCTGGACGAACCCGGCTTCGTAGCCCGTGACGGTGCCGCGGAAGCCTTCCGGTACCAGTGGGCGAAGGTTGCCAGCACCCCCGGCACCCATTTTGTCTTGCTGATTCTGGAGTTTCACCGTCAAAGAATCGGCTCGTTCTTTGGACTCATTCGCACTGCGAACCGCTTCGTCCTTCAGGTTCTTGTTTTTCTCGGTATCGCGAACTTGGACATTCAAGTCGGCTTCCATCGTCTTCAAGTTCGTCGATTGCACGTCCACTTGGTTCTGGAGTTTGGCGATCTCCGTCGTCAGTTCCGCAACTTTCGCATCGCTCGAACGGTCGGCTTTGAGTTTGGCCTCGTAGGCGTTGTAAATCTTGGTCTTCTGGTCGCGCTCTTCGATGTTTTGCAACTGGAGACGTTCGACGTTCGCCTGCATGGCGGCCACTTTCGCTTCCAGTGCGGCACGCTCCGCTTTGCTTTGTTCGGCGAGCGATTTCGCCCCCTCGTAGTTCTCTTTGGCGACCTTGCTCTGCTTTTCTGCTTCCGCTTTCCAGTTCGTCCGCGTCGCCCAGGTGTTGACCACGAGGCCGACCCAGACCAGCGAAAGCAGGAAGACAAAGATCACCATCATTTTGCCGAGTACGGTCATGGGCGAGTCTCCGAAAGCGTCCGTGGAACCAATGGTGTGAGTTATTTGCCGATCGGACGGAGCGTCGAGGCCCCGGTTCCAGGTCGAAGGACTTTGAGATCCTTCTGAAGTTGGGCGAATTCGGCCAACTTGGCCTGGAGCTGTTTGTTCCGCCGCTGGAGTGTCACCAGTTGTTCGTCCCAGTTCACCCGCGAGTCGGCCAGGAAGATTTCCTCTTCGCGGAGATCTTTCAAAAGCACCTTCAGGCGGGCCGCCTTCACGTTGTAGGCGACGATTTCATCCGAGAGTGTCGATTGTTCCTTGCGAGCGTCATCGAACTGTCTGCCGGCCAACGAGGCGTTGTCCAATTCGGTCGTCAAATTCTGTTGGAGGATCGTCACGCCGAGGAGCGGGGTGTTATTCAGTCCCATCACCTTTTCGGTCGGATTTTCGTCGATCAAGGTTCCTTTTTTATTAAGCTCATAAAAGGTTCCTGTTTCCGACTCCGCCGTCCGTTTTTGAATTTGTTCGCGGATTTTCTCGACGTCCGTTTCTTTGTTCGCCGTGGCGACCAGCAGGCGAGCATAATCGCGCTGAGAGGGAGCCATCGCGTCGTTGAGATCTTTGGTGCGTTCGGTGAGCTTCTTGTCGCCATCGCGGACTTCCGACCAGTCGACGCGATTCGAATAAATCGAGAAGCCCCACGAGAGCAGCGCGAACGCGGCGAACGTGTTGAGCAGCACCAGGAATTTGCCGAAGAACGTCATCGCGAACACTCCAGAACGTCGACGGGATGACCGCACCGCTACCGAGGTTTACTTTTTAGTTGGCAGTTGCTTTTCCGCCTCGACGACCCGGTCTTCCAGATCGAAGTTGGCCCGGAGCATGGTTCCCACGCGGAACTGCAAGTCGAACAACTCTTTCTCCACCGCGTCTTGGCTGGCCACGAAGCCGGCTACCGTCGCTGCCGTCTCATCGGAGTCGACTTTCGCAGAGTCGCGTTGGGTCTTCCGCTGGGCCAACAATTGTTTTGCCTTGGCAGCCTGTTGTTCGCGGGACGTACGGATTTCGATCTGCCGAACCAACAATCGGTCGAGGTCGCGGGCTTGATCTTTCGCCCGATCATAACTTTCGACGAATCGAATCGTTTGGTAATCTCGGAGACGCTCCAGGCGTGTCGGATAGTCCGGCTGACGTTCGATTCGGTCTTGAATGCCGGCCAAGTAATCGGTCATTCCGACCGTGAGAGCGACCCGTTTCTGCCAAGGTTCGGATGAATCGAGACACTGCATCAAGATCGTACCCCGGCGCTTGCGATCGTTTTCGTCGTACGCGGTGGTACCGGTGTTGAGAATCACGACCTGTAGCTGGTTGGCCGCTGCTGTGACATTGTCGACGGCCAGTTGCATCTTCCCTTTAACTTCCGTGGCTGTACCCCCTTTAGGATCACCCACGTATTCAAAAAACTTCGCTTGGATGGCAGGGCTGACTTCGGTTTGCTTGCCACTGAGGACGTTATCCATTTCCGTACGGAAGGCGACGGCCGCTGCTTTTTGGTCAGCACCAACTTGTTTGGCAGCGACTTCCGCATCCACGAGCACTTTTTTTGCCGCTTCAATGTTGGCGATATCGTCGGTGTACTTGCCGGGGTTGGCTTTGTTGATGGCCGCGTCGAACTTGGAATCGAATACTTTTTTAGCGGACGCAGCGTTGGCTTGAATCTCCTCGGGTTTGAGAACTTTGGGCTTACCATCTGGCCAGATCAGAGCACCCGTGAGCGCCTTATAGGTTTGCCGTTCGTCGAAGGTGTCGGCCAACATCACGAGTAAACCGGGTTGAAATCGTGTGCCTCGGTAGCTGCCCACCAAGTAGGCGAGGCGATCCGAGTCGGACGCCTTCGAGGAATAAATCCCATCAAATTTCGCCTTCAACCGCGTCAATTCGGCCACCCGGGATGCAGGTGGTGTGGCATCGGAATAGGGGGACGACTCGGTTCCCTTGAAGTGTTCCTTGAGAAACTTCAACGAAAGAGCATCCACAGTGTGCCCTTTGCTCATGGCCAACGAAATAGGAATCGTCGAGTCCTCGGCGGCACCCGCGCTCACGGCCGAGCCTTCTTGCGGCAGACCGTCTTTGAGAAGGTAGTACCGCATCGCGTTGGAGTTTTGCTCTTGGCGCTTGCCCCACGATTGTGACGCGAGGTAGACCACGACCGCCCCAACCAACAGGTTGAGAAGCAACAGGACGTAACCTAGAAGCTTCATGAGGGGGCTTCCTTCACTCGGGAACCGGGACAACAATACGACGCAGGCAACCGGAATAGAACCCGACCTAACGTCTTCGCTCGATTTTGACGGATACCGACCGCCTTGACAAGCGAACTGCGGTGGTAAAGCGCGGAAGATCGATAAACTCGGTAGGCGCGACCGGAACTTTCCCCGACCCCGGACTGCGTTCCCCAACCGGCGGAATCGTCATTTCCTTCATGATACACGGGCGCAACCGGCACAACACGCAGAATTCCCGCAGTTGAGCGTTCTCGCCATTTTGCGCGGATTTTGAAAAGATGTGAACTATGCTATCCTAGTAACAGTGTGGCATTCACCCTGGCCCGATGGCGGTGGGGGAACGTTTCGCTTTCCGAATTCTCCTTCGGGTCGTCTGAGCTATGTCTGTGGTTACCCAAACCGGACTTCGGGAAATCGGTCAGTATGAGCTGCTCTCCAAAATCGCCGAAGGCGGAATGGGCGCAGTCTACAAAGCTCGGCATCGGGATTCGCACGATATCGTGGCGATCAAAATCATCCCCGCTGAAACGGCCCGCAATCCGGTTCTCCTCAAACGCTTCGAGCAGGAATTCCGCGCCGCGAGCCTCATCGATCACCCGAATGTGGTGAAAGCCATCGAGTACTGCGCAGCCGGTCCCAGCCCATTCTTGGTCATGGAGTTTGTCGATGGGTTATCCCTCGGCGAAAAGGTCGAAAAGGAAGGGGCACTCCCCGAAGACGTCTCGCTCCACATCATCGCCCAAGTATGCGAAGGCCTGCACCGTGCCCACAAACAAGGCCTCATTCACCGCGACGTGAAGCCGGACAATATTCTCGTCACCAACGACGGCGTTGCCAAACTCACGGATCTGGGCCTCGTCAAAGACATCGAGGGGGAAATGAACCTCACGCGGACGGGCAAGGGCCTCGGCACCCCCCACTTCATGGCCCCGGAGCAGTTCCGCAACGCGAAGAACGCCGATGTCCGCTGCGATATTTATTCCCTGGGTGCCACGCTGTACATGATGGTGACGGGCCAAATCCCCTTTGCGAAAACCAGCCCACTCGATTGCTGGTTGCGGAAGACGAAAGACGACTTACCCGCCCCCAAAGCGGTGATGAAACGACTCAGTGACCGCATGGATTTTGCGATTCGCCGCTCGATGCGAGCTAACCCGACGGAACGCCCTGCCAACTGCCGCGAATTCATGGAAGACCTCACCGGCGTCCCATGGCGTCCGGGGATCACCCCCTTGTTGGCGACCGAATCGGTGTTGGCCGCCGCCGACTCCAACTCCGTTTGGTACATGGTTTACTACGATGCCGGCATCGCCCGCACCGTCAAAGGCACCACGGATACGATTCGCAAAAACGTCCAAGCGAACACCCTCGGTGATCCGAATACGGTGTTAGTCAGCCGCACCAAAGCAGGCTCCTTCGCCCCGCTCCGCAGTACCCCCGAGTTCCGGGACTTGCTTTTCGCCGATGGCGCCGGCTCGAAATCGACGAACGTCCTCGCGTTGTCGCTCGGTCTGCCGACCCCCGCCAATTCGGGTGAGTCCGGCAGTCCCTCCCGTACCCGCTTGGGGTCCACCGCCACTCCGAAGTTGGAGTCGACGCCGGCACCGGCTCACGAACTGCAAAAGACCCAGGCCGTGGGCACCGTTCCCAGAACCGATCTAGCCAGTTTGAATGTGGATACCGATCAACGCCCGAAACTGGTGGTGGGATCGGTGATCTCTCTTGCCGAGGTGCAGGACCATCAGTTGGAGGAGACGACCCCGTCGATACGGCCGATCCTCGCAGTGATTTGGCCCTGGATCGCCGTCGCCATCGGCGTCGCCGGTTTCCTGATTGGACTCGCTTCGCTGTTGAGGTGATTGCGATGGGCAATCGACTCACTGCGTCCAATTTTCGATCTTCAAATTGGGCACCCGGCCGAAGTCGGAGAGGTTGCGGTGACGACAGTCATGCTCCGGGAAAGGGCGATGGAGGCGATGCGGAGGTCGAGCTTGTTGATACGGAGATTCAGTGATTTCAAACTGAAGAATTCGGTGATGGCGTCGTGATCAAAGGAAAGCACTTCAAATCCTGAATAACTTTCCAGAAGTGTGTCGATCAACCTATAACCTTTGAACAAGTCCTCGGCGTTCTTGGCTTGTTGAATTTTGTTGTGCGCCCCGAGTCGGGCACGGATCTCCGCGAGTTCGGCTTCTTTGTCTAGGATTCGGGTTTCATGGGTCGTCATACAGCAATCGCCGACAAATGCCTTTCATCCCTTGAATAAGCATTTCATTATACAGTTCACGTCACCCCTCCACCCCTACACCAACTTCGCCAACTCCTCGTCCACCAGCTTGCGCACCACATCGTTGGGCACCCCTTTGTTCGCCTTCATCACGGCACCGACGATCGACATCTTCGCGGCATCTTTGCCGGCTTTGAAGTCGGCGACGGCACGTGGGTTCTTGGCGATGGCGTCGACCACGGCCGCGCGGAGGGTGGCTTCGTCGAAGGTCGCCGGTTTGATGCCGGTCTTGTCCATCGCCACATCGAGCGTGGCTTCGTGCTCCAACATGAACTTGAACAGATCGACGCGGTCTTGCTTGTTCAGCGCGGCCGTGCGCTTGACGAAATCGGAGTACGTCACCGCAGTCACGGGGAACTCGTCGATCTCCTCGTTACGCTCCGTCAACGCCGGGTAGACCAAGTCGCTGATGCGGTTCGCGGCCGCTTTACCGTCGCCGAGCGCCGCGGCCACCGCTTCGAAGTACGCCACCATCGACCGCCCCTTGGCGACGAGCACTTGGGCGTCGTACTGGCTCAAGCCGTACTGCGTTTCCAACCGCTTCCGCTGGGCCTGCGGCAGTTCCCCCATCTCGAGTTTCACCCGTTCGATCTGCGCCGCACTCACCACCACCGGCACCAAGTCCGGCTCCGGGAAGTAGCGGTAGTCGGCGGCCTCTTCCTTGTGGCGCTGCACTTCGGTTTTGCCGCGGGCGTCGTCCCAGCCGGCGGTCGTTTTGAGCAGCTTGCCGATGCGGTACCCGACCGGATCTTTCTGAAACGTCTCGTACTGGCGACCTGCTTCGTAGGCGATGGCTCGGCCGATGCTGCGGAAGCTGTTGAGGTTCTTGATCTCCACCAACGGGGTCGCGGCGTACCCTTTTGGTTCGCCGTCCATCGGCACGTGGATGTTCACGTTCGCGTCGCAGCGCAGGCTCCCCTCTTGCATCTCGCAATCGGAGATGCCGAGTTCCTTGAGCAGCAGCCGCAGTTCGTCCAAGTACGCGAGCGCCTCTTCCGGCGAGTTCATGTCCGGGTGCGAGACGATCTCGAGCAGCGGGGTGCCGGTGCGGTTGAGGTCGACGCGGGTATCGCCGCCACGCCCCGATTCGTCGTGCACGTTCTTCCCGGCATCTTCTTCCAAGTGGGCACGGATGATGCCGATGCGCTTGGGCGTGTTCCCCTTCTTGGGGTCGGGGTGGATGTTGATGTCGAGGTGCCCGTCGTGGCTGAAGGGCAGGTCGTACTGGCTGATCTGGAAGTTCTTCGGCAGGTCGGGGTAGTAGTAGTTTTTGCGATCCCACTTGGTGAAACCGGGCGGCAGACCGGGGTGGTTGGCGATCTGGCAATTCAGCGCCAGCGCGGCTTTCAAGCTGAGGTCGAAGGCGAGCCGGTTCATCACGGGCAGGGCGCCGGGTAGCCCCAAGCAGACGGGGCAAGTCGCGGTGTTCGGCGCTTGGCCGAACTTGTTCAGGCAGCCGCAGAAGAGCTTGGTCTTCGTGAGCAGTTGCACGTGGACTTCCAAGCCCACGACGATTTTGAACGGCGACTCGGCCATGATCCCGACTCCGGTGAACGACGAGGATTCGACGAAAGAATTGTAGCGGTGGGAGGAAATGTGGCGAAGCGCTTGGAAACCTCACCAACGCATCAAGGCGGTGCCCCACGCTAGCCCGGCACCGAATCCGCTGAACAGCGCGAGCTGCCCTTCTTTAATGCGGTGTTCCGCCAGGGCTTCATCGAGTGCAATCGGGATCGAACCTGCCGAGGTGTTGCCGTACTTTTCCAAATTGTTAAAGACTTTGCTGCGTGGGATGTGCAGCGAATCGATGGCTGCGTTGATGATGCGGATGTTCGCCTGATGCGCGATGTACAGTTCGACATCGTGAACCGAGTGGTTCGAAGCGGTCATCACATCTTGGATGGTATCGGTGAGGATATTCACCGCCCACTTGAAGACGCCATAGCCGTCCATCGTCATGTAGTGTTTCTTCTCGGCGAGCAGTTCCGCCGTCGGCGGTAGGCGGCTTCCGCAGGTGTCGCGCTTCAGCATCGGCCCGCCGGCGCCGTCCGAGCCGAGGCTGTACGCCACGATTCCTTGGTCATCCCGACCCGGTTCAATAATCACGGCCCCAGCTCCATCGCCGAAGAGCGGGTACGTTTTGATGTCGTCCGGGTTCAAAATGCGGCTGTTCGTATCGCCGCCGATCACGAGAGCGCGGTCACTCAAGCCCGCTTTCACATAAGCCGCCGCGGTGATGAGTGCATACATGAAGCCGGCACAGGCGGCTTCGACTTCGATGGCCGGGCCGACGATGCCGAGGCGATCTTGAACCAAGCAGGCCGTCGAGGGAAACGACATGTCTGGGGTGAACGTGCCCAACACGAGCAGGTCGATATCTTTGCCGGTGAAGCCGGACTTGGCGAAGCAATCGTTGGCGGCTTCGACGCAGAGGTCGGACGTGGCTTGGAACGGCAGGGCGTGACGCCGCTCTTTGATGCCGGTGCGCTTCACGATCCATTCGGAATCGAAGCCGAAGCGGGCGTGCAGATGCTCGTTGGTCACGACGGCGTCGGGGACGTACTTACCGGAGCCGACGATTCGGAATCCCATCAACGATCGACACCGCGGGCGCGGGGATTGGCGTTCGCTCGACATCAAATCGTCATCCGTGGCGGGCCACGAGCCGGGCAGAAAGTACGGCTCCGCAAGTCGCATTATAGTAGCTGGCGACTTTTCACACCGGTGCCGCATAGAGTTTCCGCTCGCGCACGTATTCCTCGATGCTGCGCGGAACCAAGAACCGGATGGTTTTTCCGGCCGCCACCCGCGCTCGGATCTCTCGACTCGCAATGTCGATGGCCGGACACTCGACCAGTTTCAGCCGCACCCGCTCGACCGGCAGGCCCAACTGCGTGGCCAATTCTTCGGCGGTCACGGTGTTCGCCCCAGGCCGCGGCACGGCGACCAAACCGGCCAAGGCGAGAACTTTCTGCGGGTGGTGCCACGTGGCGAAGTCACGCAGGCTATCGCCACCGATCACCAGTGAGAACTCGTTGTCCGGGTGCCGCTCCTGCAACTCGGCGAGCGTCTCGGACGTGAAACTCGGTGGCGGAAGTTCTTTCTCGATCCGCTCGACGCGGAAGGCGGGCTGGCCCGCAGTGGCCAGGGCGACCATCTCGCAGCGCTGTTCGAAGCGGGTGATCGCCCGCTCGGCTTTGTGGGGCGGGACGTAACTCGGGAGGAACCAGATTTCTTCCAGTCCCGCTTCCTCCCGGCAGCGCTCCGCGAGAATCAGGTGCCCGAGGTGAATCGGGTCAAAGGTGCCGCCGAACAGGCCGATGCGCATGATGTGAGCCGACTCCCAAAGTTTGCAAGCGATGAGGAAAACGTATGCCGTCGGCAAATCGTCAGCAACTCCAAAACCACGGGTGCGCTGACGGATTTTGGCATTCATCCCAGTACTACTCTGACGACTGTTCTTGTTTCCGCGGAGAACACCCCCCTCCCCTCTGCGGAACCAATGGAAGCTGCGGAAACAAGTGCACTAAACAGAATGACGACCATCCCAAAATTGTAAACTATTGTCCAGGCATGGGTTCGGATCGTTTGATCGGTGTTGTGCCAATTCTTGGTTTTTCCGATGTCTTCGCTGGTTTCTTCGTTTCGAGCAGCGTCCCGCCGATTCTTGCGTAGGCCCGGCGCGCCTAAAATCATGTCAACGCATTCACGAACCATCGCCATGATCCGATTGCTCGTCCCGCTATCATGAATCGGATGCCTCCATCGACACCACCCGCTGACAGCGAATCCGTGCTTCGGTCGGTTCGGCAAATCGTGGCCGGCGTGGCGACCGAGCCACTCGTTCACTTGGCCCGTGAAGAACCGCTGGCCTTGGACGTCCGCTTCGGCCCACTCGCAAACCGCAAACGACTCCGGATTGCCACGACTCTGCGGACACCCGGCGACGATGCGGCGCTGGCAGTCGGCTGGTTGATCGGGGAAGGCATCGTGCGAGAGCGGCGCGATGTCGTCGAAGTTCAGACCCAATCGCCAGTTGGACGGTCGGTGCGCGTCTGCGTCGATCTTCACCCCGATTGCGAATTCGATCCCGAGCTGCACCGTCGCCTGACCATGATGACCAGTGCTTGCGGACTGTGCGGCAAGGAACTGCTCGACGCCCTCGAACTTGACACGCGGCTCCCAGTCGGCTTTCCCCGCGTGCGGCCCGAGGTGTTGGTCGAACTGTCCGCGAAAACCCTCCCGATGCAGACGCTGTTCCACGCCACCGGCGGCGTCCATGCGGCGGCGCTGTTCCATGCCACCGGCGAACTGCTCGCCCTGGCGGAGGATGTGGGCCGACACAACGCGGTCGATAAAGTGATTGGCCGCAGTTGGTTGGAACCGTCGTGGAATCCGGCGGACAAGATTCTGTTCGTGAGCGGCCGGGCGGGGTATGAACTGGTGCAGAAGGCCGCCCGCGCCGGGGTGCCGATCTTGATCGCCGTCGGCGCCCCGACGACGTTGTCGGTGGAACTCGCGGAGCGGGTCGGACTCTCGCTGGTGGGCTTCGCCCGCGACAACCGCTTCACCATCTACACCGGGAGCGACCGGATCGGTACCTGATATGCTTCTCACGGGTCAATCTGAACTTTGGTGGCGATAGAACGATGAAATTCAGGGTTAACCCGATGCGCAAGCATCGGAAACCGCCGCGATTCGCCCCCTCGATCCTTCATATTGCAGTCGACCCGTCGTTCCATACCGCCGATGCTTGCGCTTCGGGTTAACCTGTTTAAAATAAACTTAGTTTTGCCCGTGTGGAGCATAGTCACTTCCCACCGTTCCAAAGGACGTAGCCAGGGTTCACGGTGCGGATGCTGTACAGAACCCCGCCGCCGGTGATGTACAGGGTGCGTAGGTCGTCTCCCCCGAACGCGCAGTTGGTCACTTCGTCCGTCGGGACGGCCAAGAACGTGAGCAACTTTCCCTCGGGGTTGAAGACATAGATGCCACCCTTCACGTTGGCGGCCGGCTCCGTCGGCGGGTTCGGTTTGTTCAATCCCCCCGCGACGTAAAGATTCCCCTTCGTGTCTTGCTTCAATCCGTCTGGGCCGCGACCGCTGCCCCAATCGTGGAGCGTCGTTTTGCTCGTCAGGTTCACTTCACCGTCTTTCAGTGCGAACCGCAAGAGTTTCCGGGAGCCGCCGAGATCGTTGTTATTCTCCGCGACGTACAGGAATCGCTCGTCGGCACTCACGAGCACGCCGTTGGCCCGTTCGACCTCGCGGCCGATCACCCGCGTCACCTTGCCATCCGAGTCGATGCGGTAGACCCCTTCGATGGTTTCGCCCGCATCCGTCTTTTGCTCCAGGCCGTCGCGTGGGCCGTAGCGCGGATCGCTGAAGAAGATGCGGCCCGCGGCATCGATGGTCAGGTCGTTGGGCGTGTTGTATTTCTTGCCCGCGAAAGCATCGGTGAGGACACTCAGTTGGCCCTTGGCGTCGGTACGGGTCATGCGTCGTTTCTCGGATTCGCACGCGACCAACCGGCCTTGGCGGTCGAAGAGCAGACCGTTGGTGCCGGCATTTTGACTGAATAACACCGACGCCCCGTCGCGGGTCAGGCGGTGGATATTGCCGTTGCCGCTGGTGAGGACGCCCAGGCGTGGTTCCCAAGTGGGGCCTTCCCCGGCCACCCCTTTCTCGGCTTCGACCTTCAGCGTGGCATTTGGTTCAAAAATACCTTGCCCGAATCCGGGTGAGGCGAGGAGGAGCACAAACACCAGAGCGCGGAACATGGCGAATCCTCGGGAGCACGGGAGAATGACAAGATACCGACAGAAGATCGTTCGGAGCGCCAACGAAATCATCTCGGTTAGGTTTGTAAGGGTGAGTCCAATCCTGAGGATGTTGCCATGTACCCGCGACCGTGGTGGAAAATCGTCGACTGGCGAATCGTGCTGGCTGTGGCCGTGCCCGCTTGGCTGCTGGTGGGCGGCGTGCTGACCATGACCCTTTCGAAACGGGACAAAACGACCGTCAGCGACAAAATAGAGTCATTCCCAATTACAAAAACTGTGCAACTGCCAGAAATTATCCCCGCACCCCGTCCGGTGGTGGAAGTGGCCGCCG
>JANXWE010000287.1 GCA_025351325.1 Fimbriiglobus sp. | reverse complement strand
GAGGCTCATCACTTCGATGTACACGTAGCGTGCGTTCTGGTCGAAGAAGCCCGTTTTCGCCAGGATCAACTGCCATGTCAACAAGCCGATGCCAATGACCATGTGCAACACGTGCAAGCCGGTCATGCTGTAGTAAAACATGAAGAACAACTGCACCCGGCTCGGGTCGTAGTCCTTGCCGGCCACACCTTGGAACTTCTCGTGTTTCAACGCTTTGTCGAGCGCGATATTGAACTTAGGCACTGTGACTTCTACTTGCACTTCTTTGCCATCTTCCATTACCGTTTGCATTTGCTTAACGGTGGCCGTGGTAGGCATCAATCCCTCTTCGTAGTCGAGGTAGTACTCCCGGGCTTTGAGGCCCAAGAAAGCACTCCCGAGTACGATGGTGAGGATCAAATTCCGCACGAGACCCGACCGACTTCGCACATAGGCGGCCCGAATGGCGAGCGTGATCGTCAGGCTGCTGCTGAGGAGCAACAGCGTGTTCACGGAGGCGATGCCGACGTTGAGGGCGGCACTGCCGGCTTCAAAATCTTTCGGGTACCAAATTCGGTACGCGGTGTAGGCGCAGAAGACCCCTCCGAAGAAGAGCACTTCCGTGACCAGGAACAACCACATGCCGAACCGCACGGTGGCGAGTTGCTGACCCATGTTGTTGAAGTGGTGGGCGACGGGCCCGTCCACGGTGTTAGCTGCCATGGGTCGCCTCTTTCCCGGCCGGAGCATTGATGGAAACGAAGTCGGGATCGACGTGGTGGATGTCGTGGATCTTGCCATCGTTCAACGGCACGATCTTCAATCCGTCGGCCACGGCGTACTCGTACGGCCCGAAGTAGACCTGCGGGGTCGATTCAAAGTTGTGGGGCGGTGGTGGACTCGACGTCTGCCACTCCAGCCCCGTGGCCTTGTATGGGTTGTTACCCGCAGCCTTACCGAAGAACAGCGACGCTCCCAAGTAGAAGATCGGCATCATGTAGCCAATCCCTTGGACGTAAGCCGCCACCGTGCTGAGCACGTTGTAAATCTGGAACTCGGGCGGATAGTTCGGGTAGCGTCGCGGCATTCCCAAGTAGCCGACCACGAACAGCGGCGCGAAGGTGAGTGCCAATCCGACCATCATCACGATCGCGGCCAAACGGCTCCAGAAATCGGAGTACGTTTTGCCGGTGATCTTCGGCCACCAGAAATGCAATCCGGCCATCCACGCGAACATCATCCCGCCCACCATTACGTAGTGGAAGTGAGCGACAATGAAGTACGTGTCGTGCAAGTGGATGTCGGTACCGAGTGTCCCGAGGAACAATCCGGTCACACCACCGATGGTGAACAGAATGATGAACCCAATCGCGAAAAGCATCGGTGCTTGGAAGGTAATGCTGCCACCGTACAAGGTCGCCGTCCAGTTGAAGACTTTGATGGCGGAGGGAACCGCGACCAACATCGTCAAGAGGGCGAACACCATGGCCAAGTAATACCCTTGACCCGCGAGGAACATGTGGTGTCCCCAGACGAGGAAGCCGACCACCGCGATGCCCACGCTGCTCCAGGCGACCGCTTTGTAACCGAAGATGTTCTTGCGGCTGAAGCAGGTCAACACTTCGTTGATGACCCCCATCCCCGGCAGAATCATGATGTACACGGCCGGGTGCGAGTAGAACCAGAACATATGCTGGAACAGAATCGGATCCCCACCGATGTTCGGATCGAAAATTCCCGTGCCTGTCATCCGTTCGACGGCCAACATGGCCACCGTCACCGCGATCACCGGCGTGCCGAGCAGTTGGATCACGCTGGTCGCATAGATCGCCCAGATGAACAGCGGCAAGCGGCCCCACGTCATGCCAGGGCAACGCATCTTGTGGACGGTGGCGATAATGTTGATGCCGGTGAGGATACTGCTGAACCCGGTGATGAAGATCCCCAGGCCCGCGTACATCACGCTGGTATGGCTGTATTTGGAACTGTACGGCGGATAGAGAGTCCAGCCGGTGTCGAGCCCACCAACCATGAGCTGCCAAACGAAAAAGAGTGCCCCGGCGACCCAGACGTAGTAGCTGGCGAGGTTCAGTTTCGGGAACGCCATGTCTTTCGCACCGATCATCATCGGGACGAGGAAGTTCCCCAGCACGCCCGGGATCACCGGGATGAGGAACAAGAAGAGCATGATCGTGCCGTGGGCGGTGAACGCTTTGTTGTACTGGTCGAGTTCCAGGATAGCCCCGGTCGGCGTGATCAGGTTCGTTCGCACCAGTCCGGCGGCGATACCGCCGAACAGGAAGAAGACCGAGACCGACACCAAATACATCAACCCGATGCGTTTGTGGTCGACGGTCAGCAGCCACGACAGCAACCCCGTTTGGTGGTTGAGGTAGTGGAGCTTTTCCGGGTTCTTCTCGAACGAAACTTCTTGCTCCGGCAGCATCTGCGGGGTGTAGTCGAGTTTAGTCGTTTCAATCGCGGCGGTGGCCATTAGGGTTGGCCTCCTGGCTTGGGTGTCGTAGAGGGTTGGGCCGGCGGTGCCGAAGTATCAACGTTCGGAGCACCAACAGGTACCGGATTCATTTCCGTCCGGCTCGGCAGGTCGCCCGGTTTGAGCGACTTCAGGTAGCTAATCACGTTCAACAATTCTTCTTCGGTCACTTGATTGCGTGTGTAAGCCGGCATGATCGGCTTCCATCCGTCGCGCACTTGGAGCATCGGGTTGCGGATCGAGTTGCGGAGGTACGTGTCGTCGGCCACGACGGTCGTCCCGCCCTGCAAGGCCCGCTTGGTTTTGTAGATTCCTTCCAAGGTCGGTGCCCGCGATTCGCTCTCTTTATTGTGGCACCCCAAGCACTGCAACTTCAAGAAGAGCTTGCGCCCTTCCCACGCCGGCGAACCATCGACTGGATTTTTACCATCGCGGACGCGGTAGATCCCTTCGAGGAACGACGCGTAATCTTCTTGGCTGAGGACGTTGACTTTACCGACCATCTGGGAGTGGGCGAAACCGCAGTACTGGTCGCAGAACAAGTGGTACGAACCCACTTTGATCGGCTTGTACCAAGCACTCGTGTAGCGTCCGGGAACCACGTCGAACTTGCTGCGGAACGCCGGGATGCCGAAGTCGTGAATCACATCTTCGCTCGTGCCCGTGATCCGCACCGCGACGCCTTCTTGCAACGTAATTTCGTTGATTTCGCGGTGGCCGGTGGGATGTTGGACTTTCCACATCCACTGCTTGCCGACGACGGTGTACTCGCGGTCGGCCGACTCCGGCGGCGGGTTGATCGCCACGTCGTACAGCCGCGCCCCCCAGACGAAGAACGACAGGAAGAAGAAGAGCGGGATGATCGTCCAGATGAACTCGAGCTTGTTCGAGCCCAAGATCCGCTTCGGGGCGACGCCCTCTTTCTTGGCGAATACGAAGCAGCAGTAAATCAGTAAGGAGTACACGACCGCGCTGCCCAAAGCGCAAACGCCCATGATGTACCAAAAGAGCACGTCGTACTCTTTCGAAAACTCCGAAGCCTGCTCGGGCAAGATCGGCGGTGTATCCATAAACGCAAACATCAGGCGAACCCCTACGGGTGAAGATTTCGATTCGAGAGTCAAACCGCGGTCGGCGGAGCGGTCGGTTCTACGGGCAGAGTCAACTTCGTTTCCCCGCGCGCTTTCCGCAGGGTGAAAATCGTGATGCCGAAGATCACCAAGACGAACGGCGCGGCCACCAGGCCCAAGACCCTCATGCTCAACTTGTAGTGCCCCGATTTCTGATCGTAGGTCATACAGAGCTGGGCGAAAAAATCTTTATTGCTCGGCGAAATCGTCCCTTTGGATGCTTCAATCAGCGAGAGCCGCATCGTGGATCGTTCGTAGGTATCGCCCGCAATGTAACGGGCAATGTGGCCGTCCGGCGTGATGAGCATAATCGCGGCGGAGTGCTGAATATCCCGTTCTTTCGAACCCTGGGGACGGGGGCCATCGCCGAGCGGAACTAAATCGCCCCAGTCGTTTTCGACACACTCCACACCCTCGGCGTTTCTTTCCACTTTCCGATCAGCGATGATGAACGGGTAACCCAACACGTTCGTCAACCGGCGAATCTTCTTATGGGCCGATTCCGCGTCCGAAAACTGTCCGGCGCTGGCCGTGAGGAACCACCAGCCCGGCTCGTTCGGATCGCGGCCGTCGTACTGCTTCAAGTACTCTTCACGCTTCTTGCGAGCGAGAGCATACGGTTCGCGGGCATCGACGCTGAAGACCACAACGTTGAACGCTTTGCCCGCCGTGAACTCGGGATCGTTCGCTTGCAGTTCGCGGAGAACTTTTAAAAGACCGTTTAACACTTCGTTGCACATCTTCGGACAGCGGTAGTACGCGGGCACCAGGATCGTCGGCTTGCCGGCCATGATCTCGCGGAGTGACACCAAGTGATTCTCGTGATCGTAGAATTTCTCATCCAAGGGAACTTGGGCGTTCAAATTCTGTTGAATTTGCAGTGGCCCGCGCGTGCTCGGATCGAACTCACCGGGTTTGGGAGCCATTCCATACGCGCCGACATTCTGCGCAGTGGCACGATTACCGGCACAGGCCAGTAAAGTCACAACGGTGAATGTCAGGAGCGAACGCATGGCAACCTCGATTAATGCTTGTGGTCGTGGTCGTGCTTCGGAGCCGACGTTGGTTCGGACGGGCCGCCGCGGCCACCCGTGCTCAGCTTGGCTTGGCCCAGCGTGCCCACTACCGGTGCGTAGCCGCCCGGTTTGGTCGCCGGCTTCATCGTCGACATCATCAGTTGAATCGTCGCGCTCATCGAGATCTGAGCAATGCCCTTCGGCTTGTCGATCCACTCGTTTTCGAGCAGGGCTTTCCGCTTGCTGGTCGGGTCGATGAAGTTCTCGGGGCGATAAAACTGCGGGTAAATCTCGGGCGAGTTATTGTTCCCTTCCTTCGCCTCGTAGCTGCGAATGTACGCGGGGTCAGCAATCGTTTCGCCGGCCCGCACATCCTTGATCTGCTTCATGTATTCGAGTCGCGGCTGCGGCACGGCCGTGGTCGGCACGTCATCGATGGCGTGCGGATCGGTCGAGCTGATCCGCCCGACCCGCTCGTTGTAAGGCTTCTGCTTTTGGGCCGCCAAGTTGGCCTCGGGTGACTTCACATAAGCGAAGACACCCGTCACCACCAAGTACGTGAAAATGAGCGTCACCACGACGGCCACGGGCACCGCGATGATCCCTTTGATCCCAAAAGAGTCCGGCTCGTGGCCAACCTTTTGGCTGGTGGCGTCCAACCCGGGGGGCGCTTCGCCGTGCCCAGATGATGCCCCGGTCATTGAGACCCAGAGCTGGTTCAGCGCCGATTCCTCGGCGGGTTGATGATGCAGTTGATCGCTCATGTTGGCCGTCTCCGGCGTAGTAATTCGTCGAAATTAAAACGTTGCAAAACTCAGTGGTGCTGACCCCAGGTCGCCAAGAACTTACCTTCGCTGTTGTTCACCAGAATCGGTGCCTTCGACAGCTCGCGGCCGAATGCCAGACCCCAGAGGCCACCGACGCCTAGAATCGCTGCGAATGCCATGACCACGTGGAGTTTGCCATGTTCGTGCGGCACGGCCGGCACCAACCACCACACCACGTCCGAGGCACAGACGATCAACAGCAGAGCCGTCATGCACTGCATGGCCTTCGGGTTCAACTTGATCTCGCGGAACAGCAGCACGATGAACGGCGTCAGCCAGTGGAACAACATCAAGAAGTAAGCGAGATAGATCCAACCGTTCGGTTCGGTACCGCCGCCGCGTTTGATGTAGTACGGGATCTCTTCCGGCAAGTTCCCGGCCCAAATCAGCATGTATTGACAGAACGAGGCGTACGACCAGACCATCGTGAATCCGAGCATCAGGCTGCCGATGTCGATGCGGAACTTATCTTTCACGATGGCCAAGATGTCGGTCTGCCCCTTGGTGAGCATGTAAAACACGAACGTGCTGAACGCGAACGTCGTCAGCAGTTGATTCATCCCGAACACGACCGGGAACATGCTCGATGCCCAAGTCGGCTCGATGGACATCACCCAGTCGGTGGCGAAGAAGGTCATGAGTAGTGCCCAGACCACGATCCCCGGAGCGCAGAGGCCGATCAATTTTCGCTTGCTCGCTTCGTCGTCATGCACTTCGTAGCTTCGAGCCCAACCGAGAATTAGGAACCCGATCAACCCGAGCACACCGAAATAAACGATGTAACGCCCCGGGATTCCAAGTGCGGAACCGGGTTTGACACTCAAGTAATCGTGAATCTTGTGTTGGTTTTCTTCGATGGCCTCCGGTCGCATCTGCTGGGCGACCGCCACTTCGGCAATCTCGTGCGCGTAGCCCCCCTTGTTGAGCTTGGCAACCTTCTCGTCGAAGCCTTTGGTGCCCGCTTTCTGGCTGTCGGTCGCGTGCAACCATTCACCGTTGGCCCACCAGTAAGGTGAGTCTTTGCCATCGGCCATGAACAAACTGGCGATGAGCGGGGCACCGAGTACGAACAAAACTGGGAGGGTGCGGACCGACGCTTGGAACAGGCGGCGGAGGACGACGCCCCAGCTCGCCCCGGTGACGTAGCCAATCATCATCAGTGCGAGTGCCCCGAAGGGCAGGCTCGACCAGAAGACGAAACCGCAGGCGTACGAGAGGATGAATTCCCGGACGCCGTCGGTGTTGCCTTCCGTGTTGGCGTTGATGAACCCTGCCACCAAGTAGACGGCAAAACCGAGGACGACCGCGAGCACCGCCAACTTTCGCACGGGTGCGACGTCGATGGCGGTTTGCGGGATGATCGTGTCCGCGTGGGGATGATCGTGATGGGTCGCAGTGGCGGCCATTAGTGCTTCTCCCCCGGCGCGTGAGCTATCGACTTCGGTTGATCGAGTGAGCGTTTCAGTTCGTCCGGCAGGTCGGCCGCATTCGCCGCTTGGCTCAACTGCAAGGCCCGCACATAGCCCACGACACGCCAACGGTCGGCCACATCGGGGATCTGCGTTTCGTGGGAACCCATACCACCATAACCCCAAGTGATGACTTGGAATATGTAGCCGATGTTCACGTCTTTGAGCGGTTGAACCTTGCCGTAGCGGTAAAACCCGCGCGAGACGCCTTGCGGGTTGCCGGTGTAGCTCGGTTCAGGCTTGCCCGTTTCTTTATTGATAGTCAACGTCGACCAATCCTTGGCCTCGCCTTTGACGTCGAGGTGGTAAGACGGTGGACGCAGAAAGCCCCGTTCCGGGATCTTGCCGTTAGCATGGCCAGCACCACCGTGGCACAACGCACAGTTGGCGTTGTACAGCACTTGGCCGCGTTTGAAGTCGTCCTCGTTCAAAGCGAACGGGAATTCTTTCACGAAGTTGTCGTTGCTGGTCGGGGCACCGGGTGGCGGAGCAGTCTTGCCGGTCGGATCGACCGACTTCAACCACTCCTCGTCCGCTTTGATGCTCTTCCCGGCCGGGGTCAACCAAGTCATCATCACGTCGTCGGACAGCTTCTGGTTGCGGTGAATCACACCCGGTTCGAGAGGCCGCACGGATTGCTTGTTCGCAAACATCGCGCTTTCTTCGTACGGACGGTGCGCCGGCTGATCGGCCATTTTCTGCTGGCAACCCGCCACCGCAACGACGCTCAACACACTGAGTGCGGAGTACCGAACGACCGTGGACATTGAGAGTGTCATTATTCGGGCACCTCCGCGATGCTTTCCGGATTCAACTTGGCCAGGAACGTCTTGACGCCCTGCCCGTCGCCGAAGTTCGGGTCGGTCGATTCGATGCAGATGAAGAACCGATCTCGCGTGGCCCGCTTGAACTGCGGCACGTTGAAGACCGGGTGGTAAGGCTGCGGCAACCCGCACAGTGCCAGGAGGCCGAAGAGGCCGCTGAGGCTCGCGGTGAGCACCAGCAACGCCCAGGTGATCGGGATGTACATCGGCCACGACCAGAACGGCTTGCCACCGATGTTGAGCGGGTAGTCGTACACGGTGATCCAGGTCTGCATCAGCAGCCCGAAGGTCGCCCCGCAGAGGCCGCCGATGAACATGATCGCCCCGATCTCCGAGCGCGGGAAGCCGAGTTCGTCGGCGACTTCGCCCACCGGGTAGGGACTGTAGCCGTCCATGCGGGTGTAGCCGGATTCGCGGGCCGTCCGCACGGCGGCCACCAGTGCGTCGGCGTTGGTGAACTCGGCCATGATCCCGTGCAGCGCGGGTGTGGTATCGTGCAGGTCGTTCACTTGGCGTTCTCCATGACCGCGTGTCCGTCACGTCCGCCCTGTTTGAAGGGCAAGAATTCCCGCATTTCGGTGATCGAAATCATCGGCAAGAACTTGATGAACAAGCAGAACAGCGTGATGAACAGCCCCACCGAGCCGAGCATGATCGCGTAGTCCCATTCGGTCGGAGCATACCGGCCCCAAGCACCGGGCGAGTGATCCCTTGTCAGCGTGATAATGATCACGTAGCGCTCGAACCACATGCCGACGTGCACGGAACCGGCGATGATGAACAACAGCAGTTCGTTCGTGCGGATTCGCTTGAACCAGAGCAACTGCGGGAAAACCGTATTCGTGAAGATCAGCACCCAATAGCTCCACCAGTACGGCCCCGCCCAGATGCGTTGGTACGTCGTACTCCACTCGAACTCGGAGTGGCTGTACCAGCCCATCCAGAGTTCGCAGAAGTAGCCGAAGCTCACGAGCAACCCGGTCGCGATCATGACTTTCGCACAGAGTTCCATGTGCTTCATCGTGATGAAGTCTTTCATCCCGTAGAAGTGCCGGAGCGGCACGGCCAGCCAAACCACCATCGCGAAGCCGCTGTAGATGGCCCCGGCGACGAAGAACGGCGGGAAGATGGTCGCGTGCCAGAGGGGCACAATGGCGACCGCGAAGTCGAACGACACGATGGTGTGCACACTGAACACGAGCGGCGTGCCCAGACCGGCGAGGAGCAAATAGAGCTTCTCGTAGCGGCGCCAGTGGTAGGCCGACCCACGCCAGCCGAGGGATAACATTCCGTAGGTGATGCGTTGAAGTTTGTTCTTGGCAGTGTCGCGGAGGACGGCGAGGTCGGGGATTAACCCGACGTACCAAAACACCAGCGACACGGTGAGATACGTGGACACCGCGAACGCGTCCCACATAAGCGGGCTGCGCGGCTGCGGCCAGGCGCCGTAGTTCATCGGCATCGGGAAAATCCAATACCCGACCCACGGTCGACCCATGTGAACGAGCGGGAAAATCCCGGCGCACGACACGGCGAAGAGGGTCATCGCTTCGGCATAGCGGTTGATACTCGTCCGCCACTTCTGGTGCATGAGCAACAGAATGGCCGAGATCAACGTGCCGGCGTGGCCGATGCCGATCCACCAAACGAAGTTGACAATCGCGAGGCCCCAGGCGACGGGTTGGTTGATCCCCCAGACGCCGGTGCCCATGTAAAACAAGTAGGTGAGGCCGACGACGAGGCCCTGCAACAGCATGAAGCCGAAGAGGAAGAACCCCCACCAAGCTTTCGGCGTGTGCCCGCCGATCACCACATCCGCGATCTTATCGCCGAGGGTCACAATATTGTGATTCCCGCCGACCAAGCCTTCCGGGTGTGGCGGATAAATCTCTTGAATCACGTGGCCTTTGGTGGCCGGTTCAGTCACGGTTGCCATAACTGGTTAGGCCCCCTGAGGCATATTTTTGTTCGGGTTGCGAATCGCCGCGAGGTAACTCGTCCGCGGCATGGTGTTGAGTTCCGCGAGCAGCCCGTAGTTGTGCGGCTCGGCTTTCAGTTTGATCACGTCGCTCTTCGGGTCGTTTAAGTCACCGAAGGTGATCGCCGCCGTCGGACAGGCCTGCTGGCAAGCCGTCAGGATTTCACCGTCCATGATCTTCGGCCGGCCGTGGGTATCCCGTTCGCGGGCCAACGTCCCGTCGGGTTTCTTCTTGTCCCACTCGCGTTCGGCTTCGATCTCCGCATTGCGGATCCGCTGCACGCAGTAGGTACACTTCTCCATCACACCCCGGGTTCGCACGGTCACTTCCGGGTTGTTCAGAAGTTTGAGCGAGTCGGTCGTGTAGTCCGTGTACTGGAGGAAGTTGAAGCGACGAACCTTATATGGGCAGTTGTTGCTGCAATACCGGGTGCCGACGCAACGGTTGTAAACCATGTCGTTCAGGCCGTCGGCACCGTGAACGGTGGCTCCGACCGGGCAGACCACTTCGCACGGGGCCTTTTCGCACTGTTGGCACGGCACCGGTTGGAAGTGCGTCCGGATGGCCGCTGAATCCTTGATCTTTTCCTTGCGGGCGGCTGGGCCGATCTTCGAGCCCCCCAGTTCATCGCCCATTGTCCTGACGCCGGGAATGCTAAAGTACCGGTCGATCCGGATCCAGTGCATCGCCCGGCCCCGCATCACTTGGTCTTTGCCGACCACGGGGATGTTGTTCTCGGCGACGCAGGCCAGCGTGCAGGCGCTGCAGCCGATGCACGAACCCAGATCGATGGCCATACCCCAACGACGGTACGACTTCGTCGCCTCTTCGCCGTCCACCGTGATTGGATTCACGAGATACAGGCTTAGTTTCTTCAACCGGGCGTCGTGAACCTTGTGCTCGTGTTCCGTGTGCTCGTGCTCGTGGGCGTGCGGATGTTTCAGCCCGTTCAGCTCGTAGTTCTCGATGGTGCCTGGCGTCAGCATCCGGATCTCTTCGAACTCGGAGGCGGACGTCGGTGGAATCTGGGCAAAATCTTCGTCGTCCTTGTACTGCTCGACGCTTGCGTGTCGAACGGGGCGACGCGATTCCATCGCAGCATGGGCACCGGCGACGGCCAAGGTGTAGCGGTCCCCCGTGCGCCGCATCTCGGGCACGGCGGCGTTCCAAACGGCGTCGGTACCACGGAGCTTGTAGGCATTAAACCCGCGACCGTCGCCCACTTTTCCGGCCCGTTCCCGGCCAAAACCGAGGTGCAGCACGACGACGTTATCGGCCATGCCGGGTTGCACGTGCACGGCCACTTTCAGCGTCCGACCCGCGACCGTGATCTCCGCGATGTCCGTTTCGGTCGATCCCCGTTCGCCACCGGTCCACGAGAAATTCTGTGTGAACTTCAACTCGTCGGCGGTGCGGGGCGAAATCATCGCCGCGTTGTCCCACGTCAAGTTCGTCACCGGCTTCGGCAATTCTTGGAGCCAACCGTTGTTGGCCTGTTTG
>JANXWE010000208.1 GCA_025351325.1 Fimbriiglobus sp. | reverse complement strand
TCACGACTTCGAGTTTCGGCACCTTGACAAGCACCACGGCCTTCGCGGTGGCTTTCAAGCCGTCGGTCCCGATGACGGTGGCTTCGTACGTCTGTTCGCCACCGACGGTGGCGAGGAACTCGGCCTTGCCGCTGGTCGATTCACCCGGTTTCAGCGCGGCCAATTGCAAGGGGCCTTGGGCCGAAGGTTTCAGCGACAGTTCGACCTGTTCCGCGAGCCAGTCGCCGGTATTCGTGGCGGTGAATTCGACGGGAATCTTGTCGCCGAGGATCACCGACTGCGGTGCCCGGACGACGACAGCAAGTTTCGGCTCCTTCACTTGGGCCTTCATCGCGGCGCTGCCGGTGAACGTCACCCACGCTTGGCAACCGAGTTCGCCTTTGGTGGCCTGTTTCAAACTGAGCTGGATCGTCTTTTCAGCGTTGACCTCGAGCGTGCCAATGTCCCAAAGATGGATCCCTTCGACCATCTTCGCGGCTGGGGTCGTTTCGAGAATCGTCGTTTCCTTCGGGCAACGCACTTGCACCACGACTTTTTGCAGGGCTTGCTTACCGGCGTTCGTCACGGTCAGCGTGTACTCGGCCGGACGGTTGACTTTCACGACGGGTGGCCCGGCCCAATCGAGCTTCACCGAGGAATCCTGCCGTTCCAGCACCGGTGGGGGCAACAATTGCTCCATCCTGAGAACCGGATCGGAAGGGTATTTGTTCAGGGGGATCGTGTTCGGAGCCTCGTCGGGCATCCATCCGAGCGAGGCCCCGCCGGCCACCCCCGTCAAAAGAATGCCGACGGCCGTTCGTTTCCAAGTGGTTCGCATGAAGCCCTCCTTCGCCGGAGAAGTTCCGCCGACTGGGGGAGACTGATAATCTGGGGAGGGGATTTTGGTCAACCCCGAGTGGAGGGTGGGGTGTGCCAACGATTCTTGGAGTCTTTGTAAAACCCAGAGGAACACGGATGACGCGGATGATACCCGAGATGAAGAGGATCGGAGAAAAATTAATCTTTCCGATCCTCTTCATCCTGCCTTTTTCCGCGTCATCCGCGTTCCTCTTCGTTTGGGCTTGGTGACGTTGACCACGCTTTTCCCACTTTTCCAACTATTTGGACAAAATTTCATCTCTCGGATTTGACAGCCTCCATTCTGGAGCTTATATCCAATACTATACTCAATTTCACCTTTTGGAGCAAGCCATGGTCGCTACCTACACCCACAACCGAATTGGCCGCGATTCCCCAGTTCCGGTTCGCCGTGAACTCCCCACTTCGGAGAGCGGACGGAAAGAGTTGTGGGGCGACACCGTTCTCGAAGCGGTGATGGCGCTGCGCGAGCAACTGAACAGTCGGAACGAGCAGATTGTGGCCGCAGCGGCGAATTCGATCCTCGAACTCGAACGGACACGGATGCGGCACGACAAATTGGTCTCGGGAACGGACGCCCCAATGGCGCCGAGCGTTCCGGTCGAAGCCGACGACCCCGAACGACTGGACGAACACGCCCGTGAAATCCGGGACTACATGAAGCGGGTGGTCGGCCGGCCGATCGGTGCGATGGAGGCCAAGGAGTACGTCGTCGAGAAAGTGGCGAACTGGCGAGTGCGGGCGAATCAGATTCACCCCGGCGAGTTCGTCAAGATGCTCGGACTCATGAACGAGTTGCCGGA
Source organism: Fimbriiglobus sp. (assembly GCA_025351325.1). GTDB lineage: Bacteria > Planctomycetota > Planctomycetia > Gemmatales > Gemmataceae > JALHQU01. The sequence goes on along the minus strand of JANXWE010000208.1, from coordinate 14,290 downwards.
AGTTGAGAATCTTCACGGACTTTTCACTTCAGATTCGGATGGTTCCGGTGGCGAAGAGGATTGCAGCAACAGTCGCGAACAGTAGGCCGACGACCAAGGCGGTGATGACGGCGACCAAAATGAGCGTGAGGCGACTGGCCGACACGGGTGCGGGGTGCGGGTGTCGAGTGCGGTCTTCGATTGTGGTGGCCACGCTGGCATCGTAGGCATTCGGAGTCCCCTGATCCTGCTCCATGGGGACATCGAGCCGGACGACCCCCGACGCCGGCGATGCCGTGGCGACGAGTCGCCCGGGATGGGGGGTCGGTGCTGAACTCGCTCGGGGAAGGCCGGCCGAGAAGGTGCGCTTGCTCGGGCGGTCACTCACGACAGCCGACGCTCCACGCCCGAGGAACGGGCGGTAGGGAGGGGCTACGATCAAGTTGCCATTCGGGGGCACGAGGCCGGACACCCACGGGGTGAGAGCGATGGCCATTTCGAGGGGTGTTTGAAATCGTTCGGTTCGCTTCTTCGCCAAGGCTTGATGGACGATGGACGCGAGTCCGGCCGGCACCTCCGGACGGAGCTGATCGATCGGCGTCGGTTCGCGCGATTGTTGCCACATCAATTTTTGGCCGGCGCGTCCTTCGGGAAAGAGCGGATGGCCTGCCAGCAGAAAGTACAGCGTCGCCCCGAGCGAATAGATATCGGCGCGGATATCGACCGTGGAGCTATCGAGGGCTTGTTCCGGGGCGAGGTAATCGACGGTGCCGAGGATGCTGCGGCCACCACCCAAAGGCGACGTGAGTTTCGAGTCGCTATCGGATTCGGAACGGACGAGGCCGAGGTCGAGCAGGCGTGCGAGGCCGGCCCGATCGATGAGGGTGTTCCCCGGTTTGATGTCGCGGTGGACAAGGCCGCGTTCATGGGCGTGCTGCAGTCCGAAGGCCATTTGTTGTGCGTAGCTCGCCGCTGCGGCGGGTGATTGGCGACCGTCCTTCTCGATGACGGCCTGCAAACTGACCCCCTCGACATACTCCATCACCAGGTAGAGCAGCTTGCCCTCGCGGTTCATGTCGAAGACGCTGACGATATTCGGATGGTCGAGTGCCGCGACGGCACGGGCTTCCCGGAAGAAGCGTTCGCGGGCGGTGTCGTCTTCGTAGACGTTCCCCGGCAGCACTTTCAGCGCCACGAAGCGACGCATGGCCGCGTGCTCCGCCAAGAAGACCTGCCCCATTCCACCCGCGCCGAGGCGGTCGAGAATCGTGTAGCTCCCGAGCATGAACCCTTTGTATTTTCCGGCGACGAGCCGCTCGGCTTGGAACCGGGTGAGCAGGTGTTTTGCGATCAACCCGTCGAGCAAGGCGGACGGATTCTTGTGGTTCGATGACGGCTCCAGAGTCAGAAACGCCTGCAGATCCGAATGCGGAACAAGCCCGCTCTTGCGGATCCGGTCGATCAATTCGGGAGTGGTCGCGAGTGTGGGCATGATCGACCCGAACGATGATCCGTTCAGTTTACTCCGGAAATGACACTCGAGCTTGGTAGACGTTTGAAGTCGCGGTGCCGACGGGGCGTGCGAACGCACCCAAAGCCCAAGCGAGGACGAAGCTCAGGATCAATAGAACCGAGCAGACGACGGCGGCGATCCGGTACTGCCTGCGGCGATTCGCCAGTACCGATTGTGCCTGTTTGCGGTCGATCTTGGAGTAGGGGAGGCCCACCTCGGTCGGAAGACTCCGGTCGGAGAGGGTCACGATCAAACGAGTTGCACATACGGGAGACAATTCGATGCCCGGGTCGGTCGGTACGAGACTCGATGGAAGCATCGCATGGACGCTACTGCCATTCACTTGAGGCTGGCCTGGGCTATTGGGTTTCACCTTGGTTCGGAATTCGTCGCTCGATTCCGCCCCGGCGAGTTGGCCGAACAGATCTTCCGGAAACCCGGGAATCGGCGTCGCCCACGGGGCGAGTGCCTCGGCGACTTCTTGGGCCGTCTGGTACCGATCGGCCGGGTGCCGGGCGAGCATCTTGGCGATCACTGCCGACAAGTCTTCGGGGACATCGGGCCGCAATCGGTGGATCGGTTTCGGGTCGGTCGATTGCTTGCGGAGCAATCGCATCGACGTGCCGACTTCCTCGAACGGGGGCTGGCCCGCCAGCAAAAAGTAGAGCGTGCCCCCGAGGGCATAGATGTCGGCCCGGCCGTCGACGTTGTGGCTATCGACCGCTTGTTCGGGCGCCAAATAGTCGACGGTTCCCAGGATGGAGGGTTGTCCGTCGAGATCGACGGTGAGGTGACTCGTCTCTTCGCGGAGCAGAACGATCCCCAGATCGAGGATCTTCACGACCCCGAATCGATCCAGCAACAGATTGGCAGGTTTGATGTCGCGGTGAACCAGTCCGGCGGCGGAGGCGTGGGCGAGTCCGGACGCAATTTGACGCCCGCACAGTGCCATTGCCTCAACGCGTAAAGTACCCGTGAGGGCCACCACGGCCTGCAAACTCAACCCGTCGACGTATTCCATGACGAGGTAGGGCGGCATGTGCTCCGCATCGATGTCGTAGACTTTCACGATGTGCGGGTGATCGAGCGCCGCCGTCGCACTGGCTTCGCGCACCAACCGAGCCTTGGCGAGCGGGTCGTCGGCCAAGTTGGTATTGAGCACTTTGATCGCCACGGGTCGGCGTAACTTGCTGTGCTCGCCCAAGAAGACTTGGCCCATGCCGCCGCGGCCGATGCGCGCTTTCAAATGGTAGTTGCCGAGCACCAAGCCGCGCCAGCGTCCCTCGGAGAGCTGCTTCGCCTGAAAGGGGGTCAGCAGTTCGTCTTCGGCCATCCGTGCCAAGAATCCATCGGGTGTCATCCCGCCAAACCCCTGGCGACGGATCAGCGCCACGAATGCCTTCACGGCGCCGTCGTCCAGGAGCCCGCTCTTGCGAACGAGGGCGATCGCCTCGGTGAGTGTGACGGGACGGGCCATATTCGGTGGGGGTTTCCTGTCGGGCGGGAGAACGCCGATCGCGATTGAGTTTAGAACACAATTCCGCGCTGGGGGCACGTTTGCGATTCGAAAAAAACAACGAAAGTGTCTCCCCGAACGATTTCGCCGCGCCGAAATGCGTTCTAAGGTTCGAGTCATAGGTTTGGGGTTCCGCACCCTTTGTGCGGGTTGGCCCGTCAACGATCGAGGTGGTATATGCTCCTCCGAAAGTCGAGAAGCCGCAGTCGAAGCGGGGCCGCCGCCGCCGAGATGGCGCTGGTGATGAACTTCATCATGGTTCCGCTGATGATCGGCCTGTGGGAGATGGGCCGGGTGGTGCAGGTGACCCAGATCGTGGCCAACTCGGCCCGGGAAGGGGCCCGCATGGCCGCCCAGGGGAGCACGATTAACCAGTTGGGAGCACCCACGCAGATTAAAGCGTCCACCGCACCGGCCTTGGCGCTGCCGAACGTGAAGGGGGCTGTGATGCAGTACCTCTCGGGCGCCGGTCTGACACAACTCAAATATGCCGATGTCGACGTGACTTTCACGTATCTCGATAGTCCACCGGGTGCCTTAGCCGGAGCGACCGAACCGTTCGAGGGGGTGAAGGGCCAACTCTTCAGCGTGACGGTGCTGATCCAAGATACCGGCGCAAACGGCGACCCACTGAGGACGAAATGCCTCTGGACGGCCCTGGGTCTGGTGCGGCCGACGTCCGTCGGCTTCACGGCCCAGTGGCGCATCATGGTGGACGACAGCTTCAGCATCAACGCCGTCCTGCCCGCCAACAACCCATAAACCCCCGTCGGAGGATCGGCCATGCGAATCAGTCCGGTTGCCCGCCCCCGTCGCGGCGGTTTAGCGATTGTCGAAGCGGCCCTGCTGCTGAGCATTTTCTTGCTCTTCCTGTTCGCCGTGTTCGAATATTCCCGACTTCTGTTGCTTCTCCATGTGAGCACCAACGCGGCACGGAGTGGGGCACGACATGCCACCGTGAACGTGGATAAGCCAGTCACTTTTGTGACGCTAGACGATTCTGGGATTCAGTCGATTACGAATCACGTCATCGGCCAAATGGGCGGGGCGAACACCATGATTCACAACTTCAACGTGACGGCGTTTCCCTGCGATACCGCCCAAATGTATCAAGATCCGCCGGTGCTCGCCCCGCGCGCGGGCAGCCCGCCTTGGAATCAGGCGTCCTTCACCGAACGCATCGGCGTCCAGATCACCGGTGAATATCGACCGATCCTACCGGGGTTCGTCTTCTTTTATTCGGGCGGCAGTAGCGCGGTTCCGATCACGATCACCGCCGCCACCGGCAGCGAAGGGTAACACGACTCGCCACCACCGAATTCATCTGGTTTCCGGGAGATTTCCATGCTCGCACTTCGCCCGCGTATCGTCCGCCGGGGGACCATCGTTCCCCTCCTCGCCCTGTGCACGACGGGGATGTTCGGGTTCGTGGCCCTCGCCATCGACCTCGGGGTGCTGACCATCGTCCGCACCGAGTGCCAGAACTCTGCAGATTCCGGCTCGCTCGCCGGGGCGCGGGTGTTGAACAACAAAGACACTGCCACGGACAACGACAGCGCCATCGCCAAAAGCACAGCGCTGACAGCCGTGACCAACAATTCGTACTTGAATACCAATTTCACGGCGGCGAACGTGCCTAGTGCGAGTGACATTTCGGTGGGGCAATACAACTACGATACTGGCACCCAGAAATTCGTGTTGACGTTTCCCGCCAGCAAACCCGCGAACTCCTCGTGGTCGGCGGTGCGGGTGAATATTACCGCGAACCAGCCCACATTCTTCGCCAAGATTTTCGGCGTGACGTCGATGCCGACCGGGGCCGTGGCGGTCGCCGTCCACCGCCCCCGCGACATCGCCTTCGTCCTCGACTTCACCGGCTCGATGGGCTACGACTCGTCGCTGAACTGGCCGCTCGCGGGGACTGTTGAAGGTTTGATGAACCCCGATCCGGCGTACCCGAAATTCGGCCATTACGCCCGCTACACCTACAACCAAAACACGTCGCCATCCGGACAGACCAGCGGGACACCCACGGCTCGGCCCAATCCGATGCAGATGAAGGGGTTCAACGGAAACTATTCGCCGAACAACTTCACGATGGAGACCGGCGGCGGCCCGGCCATGATCGAAGACTTTGTGACGTACTCCGGCGACCCGGCCACGATCACGTCCTCACTGGCCTACACGAACGCCTTCAAAATGTGGAGCCCGGTCAAGACGGCCCTCGCCAACACCACGACACTGACCCCGGCGACCTTCGACTTTGCCGGTTACCCGCCGATCGCCGCGAGCGATCTCACGAAAGCCTGCCCGGCCCCGGACAATTTCGATGTGCAATCCGATACGCCGGTGGCTTATCTCGGCGACAAGTGGCCGCGGGCCGACGGTTCGCGTGGCAATCAAGTTTCGCAGTGGTCGACCCTCGTGGGCAGCACGTACACCGACAATGGCGTGCAGACGCTGCAACAATTTTTGAACTCCACGACGACGACTCTTCTGGGACGCGATTTGGCGAACATCACCCTGCCCGGTGGCGGTAGCGGTACCGCTCTCGTTCCGAACGGGGTCGATGGAGGGAATACCGATGCCGGGTTCCTCGATTCCGTCTGGGAACGCTACGGTTACGACATCAACATGGTGAATCTACGGGGCCAACCCGGTTTAACGAAAACAGTCGCTCTGGTTCCGGTTGCGGATCGCTACAAAGGCTATTCGATGGGGCCAGGCTATTGGGGCAAAACGCCATTCGTTTGGCCACCCGACCCTCGTTGGGGTGCCGATTCCGACACCTACGGGGCCGTCAGTGGGGGCGGCGTGCTGCCGCATTCGATCAGCGCAACGAACTCGGCCAAAGATACGAACGGCAACTGGATCTGCGATTGGCGGCGGCGTTTCTTCCTCCGTGGTGACGGTGTGCCGTTCAATCCGCAAGTCGACAATATCAACAAAATCTTGTTCAAGACAATTGCTGGCCACACGCTCAACGTTGTGACCACCAACCCAGCATTGGGTGTGTCGGACACACCGGGCTATTTCCAGCTCAACTACAAAGCGATCATCGCCTGGATCAAATCGGGGCCGACCACGCTGCCGACGAACCTCCGCAGCGGTCGCTTGCTGTATTACAGTGCATTCCCCGACGACGTCGCCGAAGGTGGGCCTGGCGACCTGAGCGACAAGCGATTTCTCCGGGCGTACATCCATTTCGTGATGGGGGTCGATCAATACGACGCGACCAACTATCCGCTTCAAACCTGGGCGTACAACTCGCAGGCCATGCTCGCGGGTGTCGAATCTCGCAATCCGTTCGGCGGTCTGAGTGTCACGAATACGGCCGCATTCACGCCGACTCTCAAGATCGTTGCCAACCGCGAACCGTACATGACCCACACCGACAACGTGAACCGCCCCCGGGGCCATTTCTGGTTCGGCCCGCTTTCGATGCTGATGTTCATGAACCGGGCCGGCGAAGACCGCCCCTGGTGGTCGGGCACCACGCACCAATCGCAGTGCTGGCAGCTCAAAGCGTCGATCAACTCGGTGCTCGACGACGTGCGGAAGAACCACCCGAACGACTATTGCGGGATGGCCTTCTTCGCCAACCGGAGTAACTTCGGCGTGCCGCTCGTCCCGATGGGCCAGGATTGGTTCTCGCTCAAGAACTCCCTCTTCTTCCGCAAAGACACCGTCGCCGCTTTGAAGGCCGATCCGAACTCCACCCTCGAACACCGGCCGTACACGGCGACGATGGGGAACAACAATGCTCTGATTCCGAGTGCCAGCGGCTCCACGGACCCGAACAGTGGGTTGGCCGTCGGCTTCAACTTGCTTTCGTCTTCGACCATGCTCGCCGCGGTCGACTACGGCGCCCGCGCCCGCAAAGGCGCGGCCAAGATCGTGATCTTCGAAACGGACGGAATCCCCAACACCACGAATAACTGGACGTTGACGGGGGCGGGCGTCGATACACGCTATCAAAACTCCGGCTCCTCGGAAGCTTGGGGCTTGGACGGCGCGTTGAATTCCAACGGGGATGTCGGCGTCGCCGTGGTGAAGCGCATCGTGGCCTTGAACACCGACGCACCGTTCGCCGGCCATTCGTCGCCGAACACGAAGGCCCGCGTCTACGCCATCGCGTTCGGGTACCTTTTCAACGGCTACGACGGTACCAATTACGGTTCATTGAGCGGTACTGCCCAAGGCGCGCTCCGGTTTTGCCTCCGCGTGCAACAAGTCGGTAATACCTCCGGCCCCGGCGATCCCCCGGGCACGATGATCCCGTTCGAACAGGTGATCACCGGCCCGTACCAGCGCCAAGATCCTGCTCAGCCCGAAAGTGTTGCCAACCCCGGCGGCCGGATCGAGAAGATGCGGTTGAGCCTCGAACGCATCATGCAGTCCGGGATCCAGGTGACTTTGATCCAGTAAACGCCAATTCAGAATCGGTATTCGATCCACCGGGCCGTCCCGGCGGATCTTTTTTTGCCCGCAGCCGATTTTTGATCCAAACGCGCTCTAGAGTTCGTCGAGACGCGAATTTCGTATCGATCCGTTAACATGCCAGGGGAGGCCCGCCGTGACGGCCGCTCTGTTCGAGAATGTGGGTAAGGTGTACAAATCGGGACCATTCGCCCGGACGCAAATCCCGGCCGTGCGCGATGTCACCCTCACGGTGCCACTCGGGTCGGTCTTCGGCTTGCTCGGCCCCAACCGCGCCGGCAAGACGACCCTCGTGAAACTGCTGCTCTCGCTCGCCCGTCCGTCGGCTGGCCACGTGGCTCGTTTCGGCGAGCCGATCGCCAACCGCCGCACGCTCTCCCGCGTCGGCTACATGCACGAAAATCACGCCTTCCCGCGCTACCTCAGTGCCAGTGAAGTGCTGCACTTTTACGGCGGTTTGTCCGGGGTTCCCGGCGACGAACTGCCGCGCCGTGCCACGGCTCTGCTCGAGCGTGTCGGCCTCGCCGACCGCAAGCACGAGCCGATCTCCCGGTTCAGCAAAGGGATGGTGCAGCGGCTCGGCTTGGCGCAAGCCCTCATCAACGAACCCGATTTGCTGATCCTCGACGAACCGACCGAAGGCCTCGATCTGCTCGGTCGTCAACTGCTCCGCGACATCGCCCGCGAATTCAAAGCCGCCGGCAAGACCGTACTGCTGGTATCGCACGTGCTCGAGGAAGTGGAAGAACTGTGCAACGAACTCGCCGTGCTGGTCGCCGGCCGAGTCGTCTACCGGGGCACCACAGCGGCCCTGACGCTCGACCCGAATACCGGTGCGAAACGCCCACTCGAAACGGCCTTGCGCCGGCTCTACACACAACCGGAGGTGGCGGAATGAACCTGCCCGATACCGTGCGCACGGTTCGCTGGATGATCCGCGACACCTTCCGCCAGTCGATTGCGACCAAGCTCTTCTACGTGATGATCACGCTCGTCGCGGTGCTCACGCTGCTCTGTGCCAGCATCCGCGTCACCGGCGACGTCGCCCCGATGGCCTACGATTGGGAAGTGCCCGCCCTGATTCCGAAGGGGGAAGCCGAACGGCTCGGCATGGACAAAGTCCAGAACGACGGCGTCCGCGTCATCTCCGGGGAAGTCTCGTTCGGCTTCGGCGCTACCAAAGTGCCGCTCGGCCGCACCCGCGAAGACGCCGTGCATTTCATTCAAACTTGGCTGGCCGGTTGGCTGGCCGACACCGCCGGAATTCTGTTGGCGCTGCTGTGGACGGCCGGCTTCTTGCCGACGTTCCTCGAACCGCAGTCGGTTACGGTGCTGCTCGCCAAACCGGGGCCGCGCTGGTCGATCCTGTTCGGCAAATATTTGGGGGTCGTCGGCTTTGTGGCGTTCCAAGCGACGCTTTTCGTCGGCTGCACGTGGCTCGCCCTCGGCTTCGCTACCGGAGTTTGGTCAACTGCGTATTGGTTGGCCGTACCGTTGTTGGTGCTGAACTTTGCCGTGTTCTATTCGGTGTCGGTGTTTCTCAGTGTTTGGACACGCAGCACGGTGGCCGCCGCCTTCGGAACCCTGCTCTTCTGGCTGCTCTGCTGGCTCGTCGATTATTCCCATCTGCGGATGGTGGCCCAACCCAACGGGAGTTTGTCGCCGTTGTCGCAATTGCTCATGGACGCCGCGTATTGGGTTCTGCCCAAGCCGCTCGATCTGAGTGGGATTTTCTTTGACGCCATGAGTGCCGAGTCGGTTGGAACCAAACCGGTGGAACTTTCGATCGCCGAAAGTGGTGGCAAACATCACCCGGAATGGTCGGTGGCATCGTCGCTGGCTTTCGCCGCCGCCGTACTCGGGCTGTCCGCGTTCGAGTTCAAAATGACCGACTATTGAGGAGAATTCTACTTTCCGACAGCACCCACCACCCCACTGTGGAAAGTAGAATTCGCAGATAATGCAGAAGCAAGTGAATCGGGGGAAGGTTTGTGCTTTCGAGGGATGGGATCACGTCGCCGTCCCTGCGGTGCTGGAGCCGGTGGGCGTCAACCCCAATCGGGTTCGATGCCGGACGGTCATTGTGGGGGATTGCGACAACGATTCTTGGAGTTTTTGCAGACGTGGCGACCATTTTTTAACTGGTTGCCACGTCTGGATCAGCGAATCCGTAGGAGAATATTGCCTATGTCCATGACTCGTATGGTTCTTGCCCGCCGTGGCGGCCAGTTAAAAACTAGCCGCCACGGCGGATCCGAACGAAACCTCCAAGATCCGTTGCTACACCCTGCATCGCGAGCCGGTTCGCCCGGTCTCGATTTCACCAGTGCGCATTTGGGCCGACGGGAACGGGGATCTCGGCGCTGGTGGCGTCCCACTCGGACCAATCGGCCGGCGGGCCATCGTCGTGGAACGGTTCGAGCAGCTCGTCGAACTCGGCGATGCTTTTGAGCAGGTTGAAACGGTGCTGAATATTTTTCGGCAGGCGGAGTGCCTTGGTGTACCACGACGCCACCTTGCGGAACATGGCGCAGCCGAAGGCTTCGCCGCGCCAATCGCAGAGACGCACGAGGTGGGTCCGCATGAAGTGCAGACGGTCGGAATACGTCGCCCGTTCGCCGGGATCGCCGGTTTGAATCCACGAATCGAGCTGGCGGAAGAACCACGGGTTCGACAGTGCTCCACGGCCGATAGCGACACCGTGGCAGCCGGTGTTATCAATGAGCTGCTTCGCGTCCTTCAAGCTGCGAACGTCGCCGTTGCCGAAAATCGGGATCTTGTCCACCGCTTCCACCACCGCGCGAATGCCATCGTGGTTGACAATTCCGCCGAAGCCCTGCTCGCGGGTGCGACCGTGGATCGTGAGGGCGGCCACGCCGATCTGCTCGAACTCGCGTGCGAAAACCGGTGCCGTGAGGTTGGCGTCGTCCCACCCCAGCCGCATTTTCACCGTCACCGGGATTTTCACCGCATCGACGACACGCTGAACGAGCTTGACGGTTCCGCCCGAGGTGTCGCACATCATCGCCGAGCCGCCGCCGACCCGGACGACTTTGCGGACCGGGCAGCCCATGTTGATATCGATCATGGTGGCGCCGTAATCTTCGAGCCACTTGGCGGCACCGGCCATTTCCTCGGGGACACCACCGAAGATTTGCACGCTCAATGGGCGGTCGTCCGGCCCGGTCACGAGGAGATCGAGCGTCCGTTTCGAGCCTTCGAGAATCGCACGGGCGTTCACGAGATCGGTGGTGCAGAGGCCGACGCCGGGGATTTCGCGGACGGAGCGGCGGAACGGGTAATTCGTGTACCCGGCCAGCGGGGCCAGCGTGAACCGCGACGCGAGGGTGACGTTGCCGATGCGCAGCGGCTCGCGGTAAAACAGCGGAGCGGCGGGAATGGTCGGCGACAGCAGAGTAGGCATGATTTCAGTTTAAGACGGCGGTGATCCGCAAAGTAGGGGCGCCGGCATTTCAAGACACGCACCCCGCACGGAAGGTTCGGGTCAAACCTCTTCCGTCTTCGGCGTCGGCAAGAGGAACGTCGTGACGAGGGCGATCAAGTACACGGTACCGCCGATCAGCGCGGCGGCTTTGGCCACATCCATCGGCGTCGGTTTGGCGAAGTCGATGGCGAACAGTTTGGAAATCAACTCGGTGTTCAGCGTGGCCGCCATCGTGCCGATCATGCGGCCACCGACGTTGGTGGCGAAGCTGCCACCGGTGCCGCGCACGTGCACCGGGAAGACCTTGGGCAGAAACTCGCTCATGAAGCTGAGCTGGGCGACGGTGAACAACCCGCAGAGGAAGATCGCCCCAGCGAAGTAGACGTACTCCATCTTCACCACTTCCAAGTAGGCCACCGGGAAGAGGAAGATGCCGGGGATCAAGAAGAGCCGCAGGAGCAACCGGGTCGGCAGGAACAACAGCAGCACGGCGAACACGATGCGCCCCGTGAGGCCGCCGATCTCTTGCCAGCGTTGGATGTCGCCCCGCCGGGACTTGGTATCTTGGGCCAGGGCTTTCTTCTTCTCCCCGAGCTCTTTCTTCTCGGGTGGAGTTTGGGCCGTCTTTTCGAGGGCACCGATTTCGGCTTGGCGGGCGACCAAGTCGGGCAGACCCGGACTGATGCGCAAGGGCGTGAGTTGGAGTGCCCCGAAGGCCGAGGCGTACGCACACGCGGAGAGGATCGTGGTGACAATGGTGGTGCGGCGGAGTTCCGGGGTGAACAGGGCGCCGAACCCGGCCCGCTTGAGGGTGCCTTCGCGGCGCTTCTGCTTCCACACCCCGGATTCGGGCACGAACGGCAGCAGCATCAAGATGAGGGCACCGGGGATCAATCCCGTCAGCAGTGTCCAACGCCAGCCGACATTTTCGGACAAGAATCCATCGGGGAAGGGCAGGTGTGGCAGCGAACCGGGCACCTTGGCCAAGTTGACGATTTCGGTGTAGACCTCGGTGACGAGGATGCCGCCGAGCGAGGCCATCGCCAACGTCCAGCCGATCACAATTTCGCGGGAACGTTTGGTTTCGAACAGTTCCGCAAGCCACGTGACGGCGGCGACCATCTCGACGCAAACGCCGACGAACGTCGTGCAGCGGAACAGGATGAGTTGCCAGAGTTCGTCGCTGAAGGCGGCCGCGACAGGCGAGAACGAGTAGATGAGAATGCTGGCGATCATGATCGTCTTGCGGCCGAGCCGGTCGATGAGCAGTCCGCCCAACAGTCCGAATGCGCCACCGCAGAGGGCGGCGATCCAGAGCAACCGACCGCCCCAATCGCCGACTGTGACTTTGTCGGCCGGACTGAGGGCGAGGAAGTCTTTGCGGAACAAGAGTTCCGAGATGGCGTCGGAGCCGATGACCGGGAACATCAGCAATTCGTAGGTGTCGAACAGGAAGCCGATGGCGGCGACCAGCACCACGAGCACGCGGGTTGTAGTCGAGAGGTTCGACGGCACGGGGCAGGCTCCGGAACTGAGGCGGGGGCGGGCGTTGCTCCCACTAGGTTACGAGGGCCGCGTTCCGCCGTCCGCCCTACTTCCGCGCTTCGAGTACGTTGGCGCGCCACGCGTCTTCGAGTTCGCGGTAGTCCTTCACGCCGTACTGCCGCTTCAGAGCCGACTCCGCACCGTAGCGTTGGCTATCACGAAGATACGCGGTGAAGGTCTTCTCGCCGTGCCAGCGGACGAGGAAATCGACGAGGGAGACGCTCTCGACGTAGAAGCCGGTGACACCCTTGGCCGGGACGTCGGTCGCTTTCATCAAACTTTCGACGCGAGGTAAATCGCCGGTGCGGTCGCAGCGCGGCAGCGTGCGCAGGTAGCGGCCGATTTCCATGTCGGATTCCGCCAGCACCGCCATGCCGAGTTCGGCCCACTTCGGCGGCGCCTGACTCGCGAAGAGGTCGGCGAGGATGACGGTCGTGAGTTCGCGCGGCAGGGCGTCATCGAACAGGGTCGGATCATCGGCCCGCAGGTCGATCCGCCGGGCGAGAGCCACACCATCTTGGAGTTTGACATCGGCCCGACCGGTGGCGCCCGCCGGTAACTTGGTCGCTTGTTCGAAAGCGGCCGCGTCGGCGTGGACCACCAGTTCGCAGACCGGTGCCCAACTGCCACCCGGTGGCCCGGACCAGCGGACAAAAATTTCGGAACGTTTCGCCTCGGCGATCTTGACCAGCTTGTCGGCGAAGGCCCGATCGGTGGTTCCCTTCACCTGGAAGCTGCCGATGGGTTGCGAATCGCGTGCCGAGGGAATCGGGCGATTGCCGGCGCGTTTGCGGGCGATGGCCAGTACGTCGCGGCCCGTCTCTTGAAGCGCGGCGTGGGTCGGCACTTGTTGCAGGGCGGCTTCGACCTCCCCGACGACTTCGGCGGCGGCGGACGCCTCGCTCGACTTGTTCAACTTGTCGGCGGCGACTTTCAAGCGGCAGTAGGCCCACGCCGCGGTCTGATCGGTGGACAGTTCGACTTTGTTGCGGAAGGCCAACCCGAAGAGGTCGCGGGCGGTCAAAAACTGGCTCGGCTCGATGGTCTTGGCGCGATGGAACGCGGCCGTAGCCTGCTGGATCCAATCGGGGGCCGGTGGCGTTTCGGTGGCGGCGACCAACCCGAGTACGGGTGGCGGCAGTGGGCCAGTGGAGGGGGCATCGCTTTGAGCCGAGAGCGAGAACGAAAAAAGAACGAGGGCGCAGAACGCTGCGAGCGAGCGGGACACGGGCATAAATGCATCCTTGCGGGGGGGTGGGATGCCGAACGTCGCCCGGCACATCATCCGTGATGACCTGGGCGAGAAACAGCTTGTACTTCACCGCCGGGGAAAAGAAAAGCCGAACTGTGGCGGCGACCAGGGGGTGGTCAGGGAGGTTCACGATTTGTCCGCAATGCGCGAAGCTCGATGTGCGCTTAGCCAGCTATTTTGTAGCCATGCATTTTAGAAGAATCACCTTGTCTTTGGAGATATCGAAGCCTGTCGGTGGAGTATCGGGCAGTAAATTCATTGCAAATACAGCATCAGTCTTGGTCATTCGACATAAAAGCGAGAATCTAACATCGTTGTCTGAATCGAGCAATTGAATGAGGAGGGCGCCATTTTTTAGTGAAACTGGCTTAACTTGATAAGCGAATGAAATCTCTTTTGCTGCACCTTGAGTATTGAATGATATTGCAACGGTACCGCCCGTAAATTTAATATCCTTGATCGGGTCTGATCCCTCTGGTGCGCCCTTTTCCCTTTGCTAATCCCTTTTCCGATCCCGAGCTGAGTGGGACTGGTCTACAACACGCGGCGTCCGGCTGGCATGAGCGGGGTTCCTGACATCCTGTTCGCCCGGCACGGACG